>JAGRLC010000074.1 GCA_020441995.1 Rhodobiaceae bacterium | reverse complement strand
ACATGGACGGCAAGATCAACATCGATGACCTGATCACCCACACCATGCCACTCGACAAGATCAACGACGCCTTCGATCTGATGCATGCGGGCAAGTCGATCCGCTCGGTCGTGCTGTACTGATGCGGCCAATGGGCATCATCCGCGCTGTCTTTGCCGCCCTGCTGTTGACGCTTGCGGCAGGGCAGGCAATGGCGGACCCGACAGGCACCTTCCGTGTCGAAGGAACGAATCCAGGCACCGGCGATGAATACAAGGGTACGGTGACCGTCACCCGGACAGGCAACACCTATCATGTGATCTGGGACATCGGCGGGACAACCTATACCGGCACCGGGCTTGGCGCGTCCTTCACCGACGGCAGTCTCCTGGTAGGAGAGGCGCAATCCGACGACACCGTCATCTCCGTCGGCTACAGCGCCGGCAATTCCTCCGGCACCGCACTCTATGTGGAGCAGGAAGACGGCTCGTGGACTGGCGCCTGGAGCTACAGTGGCGGTGACGATATCGGGTACGAGTACTGGTACCCCAACTAAGCCCGTCCTCGCCTGTGGACGGACCGAGTCGTCCACAAGCTAAAATCTGTCCTTAATGCGACAAGCCTGTCGCATACGATCAACACTGCGTCGCCTGACGCAGGTTGGACGCGGCGAAATGCCGCGTACGCTTCACCAGACCGGCGGTTTTCCAGAAGGGGCGTGCCCGAAAGGCGCAAGATCCCGCACCAGCCGGCGAAAACGCGCGTGCAGCGACACGTGCGGGAAAAGGAGGCAACTTCATGTACTCAAAGATCATGGTCCCAGTCGATCTGGGACATGTCGAGCGTCTTGAGAAGGCGCTGAAGACAGCCGCGGATCTCGCCAAGCACTATGGCGCGCCGGTCTGCTATGTCGGCGTCACGTCGGCGGCGCCCGGCTCGGTCGCGCATAACCCGGCCGAATTCCAGCAGCGTCTCGACGAACTGGCCGCAGCGCAGGCAAAGGCGCACGGCGCCGAGGTTTCGACCCTCGAGATCGTCAGCCACGATCCGGCCGTCGATCTCGACAGCAAGCTGCTTGACGCCGTTAACGAAACCGGCGCCGACCTCGTCGTCATGGCATCGCACGTTCCAGGCGTTCTGGAACACATCTTCGGTTCTAACGCCGGATACGTGGCAAGCCACGCCAAGGTGTCCGTCTTCGTCGTCCGCTAGAGACGCCGAAAGCAACAATCCGGCAGGAGATATTACATGAGCTCGACAGAAGACTCACACGGCATTCCAAGTCCCGAAGGCGCCGTAAACCCGATTGATACCGATTACGAAATCGGTCAGGACAATATCGTCACCCAGGTCGGCCCCTTCGGGCTCGACATTCACAACCCGGTCTTCATGATTTCCGGGCTGACCATCATCGCCTTCGTGTTCTACGCGCTGGCGTTGCCCGAACAGGCCGAAGCTTTCTTCGGCTGGCTGCGTCCGGCACTCACATCCACGTTTGACTGGTTCTTCCTGGGCGCGGCAAACATCTTCGTGCTGTTCTGCCTCATGCTCATCGTTACCCCCTGGGGCAGCGTGCGGTTGGGCGGCGCGGACGCAACGCCGGACTACAGCTATATGGGCTGGTTCGCGATGCTGTTTGCCGCCGGCATGGGCATCGGCCTGATGTTCTTCGGCGTGCTGGAGCCGGTCTATCACATGGCCATCAGCCAGCCCCTGGGGGTACCGTCCCCGTTCGCCGAAGACGGCACGATCATCGCGGAGAACGTCGATGCGGCCCGGCAGATGGGCCTTGCGGCAACGATCTACCACTGGGGCCTGCACCCCTGGGCGATCTACGCCATCGTGGCCCTGGCGCTTGCCCTGTTCTCCTACAACAAGGGCCTGCCGCTGACGATCCGCTCCGCCTTCTATCCGATCTTCGGCGAGCGGGTCTGGGGCTGGACCGGCCACATCATCGACGTGCTGGCGGTTTTCGCCACGCTGTTCGGTCTTGCCACCTCGCTTGGCTTTGGCGCGCAGCAGGCCAATGCCGGTCTCGAACACGTCTTCGGCATTCCCAATGACACCACCGTCCAGGTCATCCTGATCACCATCATCACCGGCATCGCGCTGATCTCGGTGGTGCGCGGCCTCGATGGCGGCGTGAAAGTGCTGTCGGAAATCAACATGGTGATCGCGGCGGTTCTGCTGTTCTTCGTTCTGTTCGCAGCGGGCGCGGGAAACATCCTGAGCGAATTCGTCCAGGGCATGATCGGCTACGCCAAGGACATCATCCCGCTGTCGAACCCGTTCGGCCGCGAGGACACCGGCTACATGCAGGGCTGGACCGCCTTCTACTGGGCCTGGTGGATTTCCTGGTCACCGTTCGTCGGCATGTTCATCGCCCGCGTCAGCCGTGGCCGCACCGTGCGCGAGTTCGTCGTCTGCGTGCTGATCATCCCCTCGATCGTCTGCGTGCTGTGGATGGCGACTTTCGGTGGCGCAGCCATCGAGCAGGTGCTCGCCGATCCCATGACCTCGGCCGTCAAGGCAGAGGTGATCGACAGCTACAACCCGCCGATCTCGCTCTTCGCGATGCTCGAGGGCCTGCCGCTGTCGGCCATCACATCGACAATCGGCATCGTCCTGGTGATCGTGTTCTTCGTGACCTCGTCGGACTCCGGTTCGCTGGTCATCGACACCATCACCGCCGGCGGCAAGGTCGAGGCTCCGATTCCCCAGCGTGTGTTCTGGTGCACCTTCGAGGGCGCGGTTGCCATCGTGCTTTTGCTCGGCGGCGGTCTCACATCATTGCAGGCAATGGTGATCTCGACCGGCCTGCCCTTCACACTCGTGCTGTTGCTGATGTGCTGGGCGACCCTTAAAGGCCTGATGAGCGAGCCGCGCGGATAAAACCGCATGCATGAAAATCAGGGAACGGCGGCCTTCGGGCCGCCGTTTTCATTTCCGCCCGGTGCGGATAACGTCCAGCCATGACGATTATCTATATCGATGCGGACGCCTGCCCGGTGAAGGAGGAAACGGTCGCCGTTGCCGAGAGGCATGGCGTCCAGGTGAAGATCGTTTCCAATGGCGGGCTTCGTCCGATACGCCATCCGCTCGTCGAAATGGTCTATGTGGCGGAGGGCCCGGACGTCGCCGACGACTGGATTGCCGGGCGCGTGGCCCCGGGCGACATTTGCATCACCACCGATATCCCGCTCGCCAGCCGCTGCATCAAGGCCGGCGGCAGCGTTCTCAAGCCCAACGGCGAGGCCTTGAGCGAGGCCAATATCGGCGCCGTGCTTGCAACCCGCAACCTGATGGCGGATCTGCGCGAACAGGGCGCGGTGACCAACCATCATGCGGCGTTTTCCGCAAAAGACCGCTCGCATTTCCGGCAATCGCTGGATCGGCTGTTGCGCCGTCTGCGCTGATCGGTACTCTGCCCGCAAATCTGGATCGAACACCGGGAGAAGCGGGCATGACGGCAGAACTCGAGACGGTATCGCAATGGACTTCGCACGGCGGCACACAGGGCGTTTACAAGCATGCGTCCGCCACCTGCCATTGCGACATGACGTTCTCGGTCTTCGTGCCGCCACAGGCCAAGGACGGCCCCTGCCCGGTTCTCTATTACCTGTCCGGCCTGACATGCACCCATGCCAATGTCACCGAGAAGGGCGAGTTCCGCGCGGCGGCCGCAAAACACGGCATCATCATAGTGTGCCCGGACACCAGCCCGCGCGGCGATGACGTGCCGGACGAGGATGTCTATTTCTTCGGCTCCGGCGCGGGCTTCTATGTCGATGCGAGCGAGAGCCCGTATGACCGCCACTACAACATGGCCGGTTATGTCGCCGATGAGCTGCCGGGCATCGTCAATTCCGCATTCCCCACCGACGCGAACCGGCAGTCGCTCTTCGGCCACTCCATGGGCGGGCACGGCGCGCTCATCACCGCCATGCGCAATCCGGGGCGGTACAAATCGGTTTCCGCCTTCGCGCCGATCTGCAACCCGTCCGGCACGGAATGGGGCGCCAACGCTTTCACAAAGTATCTCGGCGCCGACACGTCCGCCTGGCGGGCTTGGGACAGCGTCGCGCTGATCGAGGATGGCAAGAAGCCTGGCGAGATTCTCGTCGACCAGGGCGATGCCGACGAGTTCCTCGAGTCGGGTCTGCGGCCGTGGTTGCTGGAAGAGGCCTGCAAGTCAGCGGGCATTCCGCTCACCCTGCGCATGCAGCCGGGCTACGATCATTCCTATTATTTCATCTCGACCTTCATGGCCGATCACATCGCATGGCACGCGGAGCGGCTGAAGAGATAAGCAATTCCAGAAAAAGTGTGAGCCGTTTTCGCTGACGCGGACCTTCGGTTCCGTTCGGAATTGCGCGGAATTAATGCCTCAGGCCTGGATCGCCGCGCCCGACGCGATCATCGCATCCACGCCCGTGTCGTCGAAGCCGGCTTCGGCCAGTATTTCGCGCGTGTGCTGACCCAGCAGCGGCGCCGCGCGATTCACACCGCCCGGCGTTGCCGAGAATTTTACCGGCAAGCCGATCGTCTGCATTTTTCCGGCCTTGGGATGATCGACGCTGGGAACCATGTCGCGGGCGATCACCTGCGGATCGGCGTGCATCTGGGAAATGGACAGCACGGGGCCCGCAGGCATGCTGCCGGCTTCCATGATGTCGAGCCATTCGGCTGTGGTCTTTGTACAGAATATGGCGTTGAGTTCCGACTCGAGTTCAATGCGATGGCCCATGCGGTCGGCATTGGTTGCAAAGCGCGGATCTGCGGCAAGATGTTCCGCATCGATCAGCCTGACCGTGCGCTCCCAGTTGGACTGGTTGGCAGCCCCGATGTTGATCCAGCCATCGGCGGTCCTGAATGACTGATAGGGCGCGTTGAGCGGATGCGCCGAGCCCATTGGCCCGGGATCGATCTTCGTCGCGAAGGCAATGGCGGACTGCCAATAGGTTTGGGTAATTCCGGCCTCCAGCAGCGAAGTATCGACCTTCTGCCCCTCTCCCGTTTTCAGCTTGTGGACGTAGGCGGCAAGCGTCCCCATGGCGGCAATGATGCCGGCGGTGATGTCGGTCACAGGGGGACCGACCTTGACCGGCGGCTCACCGGGGGCAACACCGGTCACGGACATCAGCCCGGACATGCCTTGCGCGATCAGGTCGAAGCCGCCGCGCTCGGCATAGGGACCGGTGCGGCCGAAGCCTGAAAGCTCGGTCAGGATGATGCCGGGATTGATGGCCTTCAGGGTATCATAGCCAAGCCCCAGCTTTTCCATCGTCCCCTTGCGGTAGTTCTCGATCACCACATCCGCATCGGCGATCAACCGCTTCAGCGCTTCGATGGCTTCCGGTTTTTTCAGGTCGAGTGAAATTCCCCGCTTATTGCGGTTCATCATCATGTAGGCGGCGCTTTCGCCGTTGATGTCGGGCGGCAGCGTGCGGCGGGTGTCGTCGCCGTTCGGCTTTTCCACCTTGATGACATCCGCGCCCATGTCGGCGAGCATCAGTCCGCAGACGGGCCCCGCCATGATGTGCGAAAGCTCGACGACACGGCATCCGGCAAGCGGTCCCGGCATGGCAACTCCTCCCTCGAGCGAGAACGTTTTGTATTTTGAATTCACTATCGTACCGGCTGCGATCGATGGCAACAGTGAGCCTGTGCCGTACGCTCTCGCCAATGTGAACGCGCCGATCATGCAACAGTTTCCCTGCAAGCGGCGTTGCTCTACCATTCTCTGCAATATCAATGTTCCGGACATGGAGGGCCGCAAGGCATGAACCGGTTGATCGCTGTGTTTCTTTTCGGCTCCGCAACAATGCTGACAGGCCCCGTTCTGGCCGGCTGCGGCGATGGTGCGAAGCCGGGTGTCGACTGGACCGGGTGCGAGAAGAAACTGATCGTCATCTCGGGCTCGGACATGACCGGCGCCAAGCTAACGGGCGCGAATCTGACCAGCACCGACCTCAGCGGAGCAAAGCTTCAGGGCGCCGTGCTTGACGAGGCGAACCTGACCTACGCTTCACTGAAGGACGCGGTCATGACCGGTGTTTCCATGCACAAGACCTCCGGCTCACGCACCAACATGTCCGGCGTGGACGCCAGCGGAAGCGATCTCGCCTATGCCGAGTTCTACCGCGGCAATTTTTCCGCCGCGAATTTCTCGGGCGCCGACCTGTCGCGCGCAGGCCTGCCGCGCGCGAATTTTTCAGGCGCGAATCTCAGCGGCGCCAACCTCGCCAAGATCGACGCCATTCGCGGCACATTCGACGATGCCGATCTCACCAACGCGGACCTGAACTACGCGATTGTCGCGCGCGCCTCCTTCAAGGGCGCGAAACTTGCCGGCTCGGACTGGACCGGGGCCTATCTCTATCGCACCGACCTTGAGGATCTCGATCTCAGCGGCGTGAAGGGCCTGAAAACGGAACAGGTGGCACTTGCCTGCGGCAATGACGCGACGAAGCTCCCAGACGGCGTCACTGCACCGGAAAAATGGTTCTGCGAGGACTAGAGCCTCGTTGCGGAAAACTGGATGCCGGTTATTCACGAAAACGATGCGGCCATAAAAGAAGGGAACAGGCGTCCTGATTCTATCAGGGCGTATTTCGTTCCATAGATCTTCAAGCCGCCCGCGCGGGGATCAATCCGCGCAGCGAATTTCCAAGGAAAACCGCATCGGCGCCGGCGAGATCATCAAGTGTCAGATCCGCCTCTTCAGCACGACCGTCCGCCAACAAGTCTTCGCGCAGCACGCCGGGCAGCAGCCCCGCGTCGCGTTCAGGCGTCAGAAGGCGGCCGCCGCGCTCGATGAAAACATTGGTGATGGCGCCCTCGCACAGCCGCCCTTCGATGTTGCAGAAAACGGCTTCGTCGACACCTGCCGGCAGGTTTGCTCGCGCATCGTCATAGCGCGCGCGGCGGCTGGTCTTGTGGCGCAACCAGGGGTCCGCGGGATCGAGCCGCGCCGTGGAAACGATGAACCGCCAAAGCGGCGGGTTGGGCGCGAGGGGGGCGGTCAGAGCCATGAACTCGCCCGCAGCCTTCAGCGACAGGCGCACGCGCAAAGCCGTCTCGCCGCCAACCCGCTTCAGCACCCGCAGCGCGTCATCGCGATCAAATGAAATCTTGAACGCGGCGGCGCTTTTCTCCATGCGGCGCAAATGCATCGCGAGCCGCACGAAGCCCTCATCGGGTGAAAACCGGAAGGTCTCGATCAGCTCAAGGCTATTCAGCTCGCGCTCAGTGAGGTTGCGAAGCGCGCTTTCCATAGGGCTTCCTCATATTCCGCCTGCGCTGTCGAATCGTGGACGATGCCGCCGCCGACGTTGAGCCGTACGCTGCCGTCCCCGGGCAGAACCAGCGTGCGGATCGCAACGTTGAACTCCATAGCACCGTCCGGCGAAACCCAGCCGATCGCTCCGCAATAAGCGCCCCGCGCCTCCGGCTCAAGCTCACGGATGATCTCCATTGCCCGGATCTTCGGCGCGCCGGTCACCGAGCCGCAGGGGAACAGCGCCGCGAAGAGGCTATCGAGCGACCAGCCCGCGCGCAGCTGCGCCACGATACGCGAGGTCATCTGATGGACCGTGGCAAAGGTTTCCACGGTGAAAAGCTCCGGCACGCGCACCGAACCGACCTCAGCCACGCGGGAGAGATCGTTGCGCAGGAGATCCACGATCATCAGGTTCTCGGCACGGTTCTTGGGGTCGGCGGCGAGCCACGCCCGCCGCCCGGCATCTGTTGCCGCGTTCTGGGAACGCAGCTGCGTTCCCTTCATCGGGCGCGTCTCGATTTCGCCAGTAGCGCTGATCCGAAAGAAGCTCTCCGGTGACCGCGACAGCAGCACCGGTCCGCCGAGGTCGACAAATGCGCCATGGGGGACCGGCTGATGCGCGGCGAGCGCGACATAAAGCGCCGCCGGCGTGCCGTGGGCTTCGGCCGTGAGGGGGAAGGTCAGGTTCGCCTGATAGATGTCGCCAGCGCCGATATATGCGTGAACGCGGCCGAACGCATCGCGGTAGCGATCAAAATCCCAGCCGGGCTGGAAAGCGGAGAACCCGGCGTTGGGTTCGCCTCCCCTCGCACGAAAAGGCTCTGCCGGACGCGGCGCATCGAAAACGCCAAACAGCAGCAGTGGCTCGGGCCGCAAGGACGGCAGCAGGGGGCGCAGGCGTCCTGTCAGCAGATAGCCAAGCTCGAAGCTCGCGTAACCGGCAAGCCATTTGCCATTCCGCCTTGCATGCTCCAGTGCGGCAAAGGCCGGCGCGACCTCTTCGGGCGTGACAGCACAGATGATTGTCTCCGGCATGACAAAGGCCGTCCCGCCCGCCAGCGGCCCGCGGTCGAACACCACCTGCTTGTCGGTATTGGCAATCAACGGCAAAGACCTGTTACGGCGACCGGGAATGGAACCTGCCACACAGGTCCATGAGCGCCGCTGTTATCCCATCCCGCCGGATGCGGACAGGAGAAAATCACGCCGCCTTCTGCTATCGCATCGTGCGGTTCAGGTCGACCGGCAAGGGATTGCCTGATCCCACTTCGAAAGAAGCTGTTTCATGGCAGACTATACGAAGAAAAAGCAAAAACCTTTCCTGCCGGGTTCAGTATCGCATGGTGTCCGCCGCTCGCCGTCAGGCGGCCAGGAAAATGCCACCCATTGCAACGGCAATGATCAGAACCACGGCCGAGGCAATCAGAACTCTCAGGTTTTCCTTTTTGCGGTCACCCTGCCGGGCGTCGATTTTGTCCGCCTTGATTGTCATTGTCTGTCCTTTCCTGGCTGAAATTTTCATGCCTTGTCACCCGCACCGCCTGAGCGGAGCGGGTAATTGCTTGTCTTGAAGAAACGCTTTTGAATGCACCCGGGTTCCATGCGCGGCAACGCGCAGCACTTCCGGCTTCATGGAACTGGCGGTGCGGCCATGCCGTTGGCTAAGGCGATGGTGAGAACCATCGTATAACCGCCGTCGCAATCTCAAATCGAAACTACAATAAAATTCATGTCTCAAAGCCGGCCTGAAAAAAGCGATTCCGATGAAGCGGCCCTTCTCGGCCGCGATGCACGCAGGCCCTCCGCCATCCCGTTTCCGGGATGGCGCGATATCGCGCTGCGTCTGTGGAACCGTATCGGCGACCACCGCATCAGCCTGACATCCGCGGGCGTGGCCTTCTACGCGATGCTGGCCATGCTGCCGACGATGGTTGCATTCGTTTCGATCTATGGCCTGCTGACCGATGTGACATCCATACCCGCCCAGCTCGATCTGCTCGCCGGCATTGTGCCCGGGCAAAGCCTGGAGCTTATGCGCGATGAACTTACCCGCATAGCGCAGGTTCCGCGCAATGCCCTCAGCCTGTCTTTTGCCGTGTCGCTGGTCTTGTCGATATGGAGTACGAACAACGCTGTGCGAGCCATGTTCGAGGCCATGAACATCGCCTATGGCGAAACGGAATCACGCCCTTTTCTGCGTCAGGTCGCGATGTCCCTCATCTTCACCGTTTCCGGCATCGCTTTCAGTATCGTGGCCCTCAACGTGGTTGTCGTTGCGCCGATCGTGCTGACGCTCGTCACATTCGGGACTTTCACCTTCATCGGGGGAGCCGCCGTTCCGCTGACCATGTTCGTCTTGCTGAATATCGCCGTTTCGCTCCTCTACCGCTTCGGACCAAACCGCAAGCCGGCAAAATGGCAGTGGATCACGCCTGGCTCGCTTGCCGCCACACTGATGTGGTTTGCAGGCTCCGCCGCGTTTGCATTCTACCTTTCGAACTGGGGCGACTACACCGCGACGTACGGCTCGCTGGGCGCGGTGATCGGCCTGCTGATCTGGCTGTTCATCTCCTCGTTCGCGATCATCTTCGGCGCCGAAATCAACGCGGCAATCGAACACCAGACGGCGGAGGATTCAACCATCGGCCGCGACCGCCCGATGGGCGAGCGCGGCGCGTTCGTTGCAGATACGCTGGGCAAGAATTTCCGCGACTGATCCATCCGCCGGAGCGGGCTCCGGAGATGCCATGCGCGAAAATGGAAGCTCAAAACGTATAAAGGAAATGGCGCGCCCGAAAGGATTCGAACCTCTGACCCCCAGATTCGTAGTCTGGTGCTCTATCCAGCTGAGCTACGGGCGCGCGGAGCCGGTTGTCTAGCGGTAGCCGACGCGTATTTCAAGAGGCGATTGCGCAAAGCGGCGCTCTTCACGTCACTCTTTATGCAAAGGCGCCTTATCCGGCCTGCCGTCCGGATGCCGCCCTGCCGTTTTCCTTCGCGCCCGCCTTGCGCGCGGACGCAATGTCGGGGATGCGGTCGGGGATCGTGAATTCAAACACCGCGCCCATGGCGCTTTCGACAAGGTGCAGCTCGCCGCCATGGGCGCGCACGAGTTCCGCCGCGATCGCCAGCCCGAGCCCGGTGCCGCCGGGACGGGCGGAACCGGCGAACGCCTGGAACAGCTTGGCGCGCGCGGCAGGCGGCACGCCGGGACCGGTATCAGATACCGCCACGGTGACGGTGGTGCCGTCGCGGCGGGCATCGATGCGGATGTAATCCGTCTTTTCGTCGATATCGCCGCGCGTCGCCAGGGCCTGGCGGGCATTGCGGGCGAGATTCATCAGCACACGGAACAACTGGTCGCGGTCGGCATCGACCTGGAGACCGGTATCAACCGCGTTGACGAAGGCGATGCCATCGCTGCCGTCGATCAGCAGCGTCTCGCCGGCCTCGGCGGCGAGCTCGCGCAACGCGAACCTGCTGCGTTCCGGCGGCGCCTCCTGGGCGCGCCCGTAACGCAAGGTGTTGGTGCAGAACTCGATGGCGCGGTCCAGCGTCGCAACGAGCCGCGGCGCAAAGCGCTGCACCGCCGGGTCCTTGATGGCGCCGACCCGGTCGCCGATCAGCTGCGCCGCGGACAGCAGGTTGCGCAGGTCGTGATTGATCTTGCTGACGGCAAGCCCGAGGGCCGCAAGGTGGTTCTTCTGCTGCAACGTTCCCGCGATCTGGCGCTGCATGGCCTCAAGCTCGCGTTCGGCAATGCCGACCTCGTCGCGGCGGCGCGAGGGATGAATGATGTGGCGGGCGTCTTCCGGATTGCCGCTGAAGGCCACCATCTTGCCGGTCAGCCGGCGCATCGGGCGCACCAGCAAGGAATTGAGGCTCAAATAGACCAGGGCCGCGGTGAATACCGAGATCAGGATCGACAGGCTGAGGATGTTGGTCGCATAGCCGATCATGGCCTTGCGCAAGGGCCCCTCGGCGATCACGGCTTCCACCATCGCGCCGGACTTGTTCGTATCGCCCATCAGCCGCAAGACCCGGCCCGTTGGTGCCGCCAGCGTGTCGAAAGCGGCCATGATCGAATCGACCGCGCCGGGCGCGCGCAGATCGATATCCTTGTCGACCTTGGCCGGCATGTCGGAGATCGCCAGAAACTGGCGGCGGTCGCCCCGCTTGAGCGCCAGCGTCAGCGCGCCGATGGAATCGAGAATTTCGCGCTGCAGGTCCGGCGGCACCATGGCATCGGGGGCGGCCTCGAACACGTTGGCGGCAAGGCGGGCCTGGTTGAGCTTGTCGTTGAGCCAAGTGACGCGGAAATTCGCCATCGACGGCACGAAGATCAGCACTTCCGACAGCATGACGAACAGGATCGTCAGCACCAGCAGCTTGGCGGACAGCCCCATGCCGCGCGGCGGACGGCGGGGCTCCGCGTCATCAACTCCTGTGGTTTGCGTGC
Organism: Rhodobiaceae bacterium; assembly: GCA_020441995.1. GTDB lineage: Bacteria > Pseudomonadota > Alphaproteobacteria > Rhizobiales > Tepidamorphaceae > JACKJK01. The sequence goes on along the minus strand of JAGRLC010000074.1, from coordinate 37,937 downwards.
CGTTGTCGTCCACTGCTTCCTTCCTGTGGCGGCTTTTTGCGCAGATTTAACCCAGCCAGCGCACGAAGCGGATCGCGCGCTGCAGCCAGGGATTGCTCAGGCTCGGCTTATAGTAATTTATCGCGGCGCGTTTGCCGATTTCCGTCAGGGTCGGATAGGGCGAGACGAATGACGTCATGGCGCCGATCTTCATCTTGTTGAGAATTGCGAAGCCCCACATCTGGATCAGTTCCCCGGCATGGGCACCGGCAATCGTCGCGCCCAGAATGCGGCCCTTCGCGTCGGTCACGACCTTGATGAAGCCGCTGGTCTCGCGTTCGGCCTGGGCGCGGTCGTTCTCCGCATAGGGCCAGCGCAGCACGTGGATGTGCTTCTTTTTCTCGCGTGCGTCCACCTCGCTCATGCCGACATGGGCAAGTTCGGGATCGGTATAGGTCGCCCAGGGAATGTGGGCGGTCTCCACTTTTACAGGGAGCCGGAACAGTGCGTTCCGGATTACCAGCCCCGCGTGATAGTTGGCCACATGGGTGAATTGCAGCCCGCCAGTGACATCGCCAATGGCATAGACGCGCCGGTTGGACGTCTTCAGCCCCTTGCTTACCTTGATGCCGCGCTTGTCGTGCTTGATGCCTGCTTCGTCGAGCCCGAGGCCTTCGACGTTTGCCTTGCGGCCCGCGGCAACGAGCAGGTGCGAGCCGACGATCTTTTCCTCACCGGCTTCGGTCTCGATGGTCAGTTCAATGCCCGCCTTGACGCGGCGCACACCGGCAACCTTGGCGCCGCCGCGCACCTCGACGCCTTCCTCGGCGACCCGGTCGAGCACGATCCGCGCCAGTTCGGGATCGTCCTTGCCAAGCGGCTGAAAGGCTTCCAGCACGGTGACCTCGGACCCGAGACGCCTGGAGGCCTGCGCCAGCTCCATGCCGATGGGCCCGCCGCCAATGATCATAAGATGCTCGGGGCGCTCCTTGAGATCGAAGAAGGTCTCGTTGGTGAGAAAGCGCACCTTGTCCAGCCCCGGAATGGGCGGAACCATCGGCGAAGACCCCGTGGCAATGACGAAGCGGCGGGCTCGGATGGTGACATTGCCCGCCTCGACGGTGTTGCGATTGATGAAGCGGGCCGCCGCCTTGATGACCCGCACACCCATGCCGGTGAAGCGCTCGACGGAATCGTTGGGGGCAATTGCCGCGATGACGCCGTGGACATGGTCGTGCACGGCTTCGTAATTGACGCGCGGGCGGGCATTGGTGCTGCCGAACTTGGCTGCCGTGCGCATGGCGTGGGCACGCTTGCCCGCCGCGATCAGCGCCTTTGAGGGGACGCAGCCATAGTTCAGGCAGTCGCCGCCCATCTTGCCTTTCTCGACAAGCACAACCGGCACCCCGAAGGCGGCCGCCGCGGCGGCGACGGAAAGCCCGCCCGACCCGCCGCCGATGACGCAGATATCGGTCTTGATGGTTTCACTCATGATCTTTTTCCGGTGGTCTTCCAGGATCCCGCGCCGAATCTCAGCCGGCAGCGTTGCTGGTGTTATCAGGCTTACCTTTGCGGGCAAGAAAGCGCTTTGCAACGGGTGGTATCAGCGCCAGCAGGGCCAGCAATACGAAAGCGGCAATGATCTGCGGTGTTACCAGGGAAGAAACGCTGAGGTCGAACGCGCAGGTTTCCGCGCCGCCGCACGCCGCGCGCTGCGCCTCGATCACACTGTCGAGGCCCGCCCCCACCACCGAATACGTGAACGTGCCGGGAATGATACCAACCAGCGTCGCGATCAGATAGGTCGAGGGTTTCACCCCGAGCATGGCCGGCGCGAGATTGACCAGCCAGAAGGGAAAGATCGGCGCAAGACGCAAAAACAGGAGGTAATTGAACGCATCCTCGCGAAAACCGGCGGCAAGCTTGTCCAGCCACGGCCCAGCACGGGCCGTCAGCGCGCTGCCGAAAGCCGAGCGGGCAACGAGAAATACGCCCAGGGCGCCAGCCGTCGCGGCAAGAACCGATACGGTTCCGCCCCAGAACCAGCCGAAGAGCAGCCCGCCGGCAATTGTCAGGATCGTCGCGCCGGGCAGAGACAGCACAACGGCGACAATATAGGCGGCGGCAAAGATCAGCACCGACAGGCCCATGTGACTTGCAACATATTCGCCCAGCAGGGCGCGGTTTTCGGCCAGTGCGGTCAGCGAGAGATAGTTGTGCAAACCCGTTGCGAAGACCAGAGCCATGAGCGCGGCAATAACCGCGACCGGCGCCAGCCGCCTGACAAGGCTGCGCCTGGGCGAGGGTGTATCTCCGGTTTTATAGTCCGATGTTCCGGTCACTTCGCGCATCGTCATCTGATCCCGATCCTTCAGCCCAAGTAGCATCTCAGGGACATTAGGTAACCACTCTTTGGCAAACTGCACCGGTTCTCGCGGAGCTTTCACCGACAAGTGAGAATCGCCACGCTTTGCGTGATCGGAGCGAAAGAAGTGCGATTCCACCCTCAAGAAGGGGCATGGCGCGTTGACTTGTCGTGCCGCCCTCCCTTATAAGCCGCGCAACGCAGGCGCCAGCGCCCGCGCGTTATGCGTTTGCCACAAGAACCCGTCAGGGTGCGGTCATGCGCAGCGGCGGACAGAAAACGGCAAATGCCCGATGTTTTCCTCACGGGAACACCCGGACAGCCTGCAAGATGATCAGAATGCGTGCGGAATGCGGCGGCCGATGCGGCCAGCAAACAGCCGGCGCACCGAAATGGATGGAGATGTGCCGTGAAACGGACCTTTCAACCGAGCCGCCTCGTGCGCAAACGCCGTCATGGCTTCCGCGCCCGCATGGCCACCAAGAACGGCCGCAAGGTTCTTGCCCGCCGCCGCGCCCGTGGCCGCAAGCGGCTGTCGGCCTGAGCGTACCGGATGCCGGTGACATGATCACCGGCCAGACGGAGCCAGCGTCACTCATGAACGCCGGAAATCACCAGCCCGCGGAGGTTAAAATCCTGCGACGCCGGGCTGATTTTCTGCGCGCGCAGGCTGGCCGCAAGGCGGTTCGCGCCGGCTTTGTCCTGCGGGCACGGCCACGCGGGGAAGAAGGCGTCCGGGAGACGCGCGCAGGTCTTACCGTCAGCCGCAAGACAGGCGGCGCCGTCCAGCGCAACAGGATCAAGCGGCGCCTGCGCCATATCCTGCGTGGCCTGAAACCCGGAACACTGCAGCCCGGACATGACTATGTGGTCATCGCCCGCCCGGCCGCGCTAACCCTTTCCTTCGATTTACTGGCAAAAGACCTTGAAAGCGCCATCGTGAGCGTGCACCGAACAGGTAACGCCTCACGCCCGGCCCATACGCCAGGGCCAGCACACAAAATGAGCTCCCGATGATCGATAACCGGAACTACCTGATCGCGATCGCGCTGTCCTTCATAGTGCTGATCAGCTGGCACTACGCCTACAACGTTCCGCAGATGGAGCGCCAGCAGCAGGAACAGGCGCTGCGCGAGCAGCAGGCGGCGCTGGAAGCCGGCAAGGCCGCGGACGCGCCCCAGCAGGGCGGCGTCGGCGTACCGCAGCCCGGCGACGCCGCACCGGCAACGGGCGTGCAAAGCCCGGCGGGAACGCAGCCGCCGATGGACCGGCAGACCGCGCTTGCGCAAACACCGCGCATCACTGTCGAAACACCGGAAATGTCCGGTTCGATCTCGCTCAAGGGTGGACGCATCGATGACGTGGTGCTGCGCAACTACCGCGAAACGGTCGATCCCGCGAGCAAACAGATCGTCCTGCTGTCTCCGTCGGCAAGCCCGCACCCCTATTACGCCGAGTTCGGCTTCGTGGGCGCGGCGGGCCAGAATGTCCCGACGCCTGACGCCGGCACGCTGTGGCGGGTTGAATCCGGCGACAAGCTGACGCCGGGCAACCCGGTCACGCTGGTGTATGAGGCCGGGGAATTGACGTTCCGCCGCAAGATCGAAGTCGATCCGCAGTTCATGTTCACCGTGACGGACACCGTCACGAACGCCTCCGGGCAGGCCGTATCGCTGTTTCCCTATGGGCTTATTTCCCGGCACGGAAAACCGGACACGAAGAGCTTCTACATCCTGCACGAAGGCCTGATCGGCGTTCTCGGCGAGAGCGGCCTTCAGGAGATCGACTATAAGGATCTGACCGATGACGGCCCGCAGAACTTTGATACGAAAGGCGGCTGGCTCGGCATCACCGACAAGTATTGGGCCACGGCCCTGATCCCGGATCAGGCTTCCAGCTTCAAGGCGCGTTTCGCTTCCGGCCAGGCCGCCTCGGGATCCACCACGACCTACCAGTCGGACTACCTGCGCGAAGCACTCAGCGTTCCCGCCGGCGGCGAAGCCAGCGTGACCAACCGTTTCTTCGCCGGCGCCAAACAGGTCGCGATCATCGATGGCTACGAGAACAACCTCGGCATCGACCGCTTCGAACTGCTGATCGACTGGGGCTGGTTCTATTTCATCACCAAGCCGCTGTTCTACGCGATCGACTATTTCTTCAAGCTTTTCGGCAATTTCGGCATCGCCATCCTGCTTGTCACGGTTCTGATCAAGCTTGCCTTCTTCCCGCTCGCCAACAAGTCCTACAAGTCGATGGCGGGCATGAAGAAAGTGCAGCCGGAGATGGCGAAAATCCGCGAGCGCTATGCCGACGACAAGATGAAGCAGCAGCAGGCGCTGATGGAGCTGTACAAGAAAGAGAAGATCAACCCGCTGTCGGGCTGTCTTCCGATCCTGGTGCAGATCCCCGTCTTCTTCGCGCTCTACAAGGTTGTTCGTCACCATCGAAATGCGCCACGCGCCGTTCTTCGGCTGGATCAAGGACCTTTCGGCCCCCGATCCCACAACCATCTTCAACCTGTTCGGCGCCATTCCGTGGGATCCGCCGCAGTTTCTCATGCTCGGTATCTGGCCGCTGATCATGGGCATCACGATGTTCATCCAGATGCGCCTCAACCCGCCGCCGCCGGACCCGACACAGGCGATGATCTTCGCCTGGATGCCGCTGATCTTCATGTTCATGCTGGCCTCGTTCCCGGCGGGCCTCGTGATCTACTGGAGCTGGAACAACACGCTCTCGATCCTGCAGCAGTACACGATCATGAAGCGGCAGGGCGTGGATGTGGACATCTGGGAGAACACGCGCGCGCTTTTCCGCAGGAACAAGACAGAAGAAGCCAAGAAATAGCGTGGCAATGGGCGGGCCTCAGGACGCAGACCCGGACAGGCTGGAGGACGCGCGCAAGCTGTTTGCGGGCCGCATCGACTTCATGCTCGGCGTCACGTCAATGCCGGCCCTGCCCGGCACCGACGTCCCCGAGGTCGCCTTCGCCGGGCGCTCAAACGTCGGCAAGTCGAGCCTGATCAACGCCGTCACCGGACGCCGGCAACTCGCCCGCACGTCGGGGACGCCGGGACGCACGCGCGAAATCAATTTCTTCGATGTCGGCGGGCGCATCCGCATCGTCGACCTGCCCGGACATGGCTATGCCAGCGCGCCGAAGGCAGTGGTGAAAGCCTGGACCGGGCTGATCCACGACTACCTGCGCGGACGGGTCAATCTGGCCCGCGTCTTCCTGCTGATCGATGCCCGGCACGGTTTGAAGAAGGCCGACGAGCCGGTGATGGAAACACTGGACGTCGCCGCCGTCTCCTGGCAGGCCGTGCTGACCAAGGCCGACAAACTCAAACCCGCGGAACTGGAAAAGCGGATCGCGGAAACCGAAGCCGCGGTCGCAAAGCACCCGGCGGCCTTTCCCGGCATCATCTCCACATCGAGTAATACCGGTGCGGGGATCGAGAATCTGAGACAGGCGATCCATACGCTGGCGCTCGCCCCCGGCGCTTGAACTTACGCACCGCCGCGCAGCTTCTGCCACAGCTCGTGGCGCATGTTCTGGATGGCGGACGGACAGACCGGCGCGGTCCGCAGGCGGTCCGCGAAATCCTCGGGCATGTTGATCGCCGGATCGTCACGCAGGGCCGGCTCCATGAATTCGACCGATCCACGAACAGCGTTCATGTAGCCGGTGAAGTTTGAGGCTTCAGCCGCATTGCGGGGGCTGAGCATCCAGTTCACGAAGGTACGCGCCTCCTCGACATGGGGCGCGCCGGCGGGAATGACGAAATTGTCCTGCCACCAGTTCATGCCCTCGCGCGGGTACACATAGACAGTCGCAGGACGGGACTGGCGCACCCTGTGGGCGGAGGTGTTCCATTGCATGTGCACCGCGACCGCTCCGGTCAGCATCCGCGTTACGGTGCCGTTTGAATCGTAGACCTCGACATCGGCGGCCTGTTTCTGCAACAGATCGAGAATGCGCGCGTGTTCCGCCTCATCGCCGCTGCACGGGTCGATGCCGAGATACCAGGCCGCCGCGTTGAACACCTCGACCTCGTCGTCGAGCATGCCGATCTTGCCTTTCAGGGCATCGCCGGGTTCGAACAGGACCGACCAGCTTTCCGGCAGCGGCGCGTCTCCCGCAGCCTGCGCATCGTAGGCAAAGCCAACCGTTCCCCACAGATAGGGCGCGGAGAACTTGCGGGCCGGATCGAAGTCCGGCGCGTCATGCGGTGGCAGGATGTTTGCGAAATTCGGCAGTTTCGGCGTGTCGAGGGTTTCGGCCAGCCCCTCGCGGATCATCAGCGCGGTGGCATAGTCGCTCGGCACTACGAGATCATAGCCGTGATCGGGCTTTCGGATGCGCTCGAGCATCTGCTCGTTGGAATCGTAGATGCCGAGCTGAACACGAATTCCCGTCTCCTGTTCGAAACGGCGCAGCAGGGCAGGCGGGAAATAGTTGGCCCAGTTGTAGAGCGACAGGACTTTCTGTTCCTGGGCCGTAACCGGCAGACTGGGCACAACAGCGAACGCCAAGACAATAGCCAGGCAGCGCGAAAGACGGGCAATCAGCGGAGTGAAAAAACGGGTTTTTGGCATTCGGAGATCGGCGGACCTGGCAAGCCGGAAACGGAAATCGGACAAGCCAAAGATGGCGATGATCCGCCCTGCCCGCAAGCCCGGTTCACGTTGCGGGCGTTTCGGGGCGAATGTCGATGCGCGGACGGCGCGGCACGGGGCGCCCTGTCAGCAGGGTCGCGGTATCCATGACCGCCGCGCTCAAGGCAACGCCACCGGCCGTCGCGATGTGGCGCGGCTGCAATTCGGGATCGAAGGAAAGGATGAAACGGCGCAGGTCGCCGGGGGCGGTAAAATGCCCGCCATGAGACCAGAATGCCGGCCCGGCGTGCTGCAGCGCAGGCGCCAGCAAGAGTTTGTCGAGACCTTCGGGGGGAACGAGGCCAAGGCGCAAACGCGCAGCCCCGGCACTGTGCGCATGCGCAATCGCGCAATGAGCCAATGCTTCGAGCGCGGCTTCGCCCAGCGTCTCCTCGGCCTCCTGGGAAAGACGGAGCACATCCAGAACCGCTTCGTCGGTGCCTTCCGTCCAGATAACGGCAAAGCCTTCGATGCGGTGATCCTTCACCAGCAGAACGAGATCGCCGCGCGCGGCGCCGTCGGGCGACAGGCGGCCCTGCATGAAGCCCGTTTCGGCATAAGGGTGGCGTCCGCGCCACGAAACCTCGATGTCGGCAAGCCTTCCCGATGGCACATCGCCATCCATCGCCGCCGCCGGCGATACCGACCAGCCGGCCGGAAGCTTCGGCGGCGCGGCGGACCTTGACGTTGAAACCACGGCCCGGTCGCCCGTGTGGGCAAGCACAAGGCCGATTTCCTCCAGCGCGGGGCCATCGGACGCGGCAACGTTGAAGACCGCGGGAACGCCGCCCTCCAGTTCGGCAAGCTCGCGGAAGCGCCACAGAAGACCTGATGCCGCCGCCGGCGCCCCCTGCGGCATGCCGACGGCAACCCATGAGCGGCGCTGCACCGCGTACATCAGGAAGGCGGTGTCGGCATCATCAACGAGAAACCGCTTGTCTCCTGAAAAGGCGAGCCGCGCCGTGGGGTCCGACGATTTGCGCACGATGGCGCGCACCGCCAGCGGAATGAACGGTGTGCCGGCAGGATGTTCATGCAGACGCAGCGTGGTGATGGCGATGAAGATCAGTGCGCATAGCACGACCGCGAGCGAGGTGCGCATGAAGCGGGACGCATCCTCCTGCGGGCCGAAGCGCATCAGCGCCTCCGGGTCGAGACCCAGCTGGCCATAGGCAAGTACGCCGATCCACAGCGAGAAACCGATCACGGTGACGATCACCGCGATCCATGCCGCGGAATAGGTCTGGGCGCGGACCCGCCCACGGCGGGCAAACCCGCGCCGCGTGCCCAGCAGGACAAACAGCACGAAGACAAGAACGCCGGCTTCCTCGAAATCGAAACCGCGCAACACAACCGATACGGCCCCGATACCAAGCGCAATGGCCGCAAAACGCCAGGCACGGGTCAAGCGCCGGAACAGGCCGCGCGACAGGATTACCAGCGAAACGCCGGCAAGGCCGGCAATCATGTGGGCACCATCGCGGAGGAAGCCCGGCAGCAGGCCGGATATCCAGTCGTGGCGGGCATGGTCAGGTGTCGCCGCGCCAGACAGCAGCACAAGCGCGCCGCAGGCCAGCACCAGCACACCGATCAGTTGGGGCGCCGCCGCGCCGCCAACCGCCAGCGCCCGGTCGCCGAGCTGGCGCGCGACACCGGCAGGGTGCAGCGCCTCGTTGAGCGCGAAAAGCCCGGCGGCGACGCCGAGCGGCAAGAGATAGTAGACACAGCGAAACAGGATCAGGCGCCCGAGGATCACGTCGGGCGGCGCATGGGGCAGCGCGATGAGGATCATTGCCTCGAACACGCCGATGCCACCGGGCGTATGGGCGAGAATGCCAAGCGTCAGGGCTGCCACGAAGATGCCGGCGAAGGCGGTATAGTCGACGCCGAGTTCCGGCGGCATCAGCACATAGAGGGCTGCGGACGCGAACACGATGTCGGTCACCGCGATGGCGATCTGGCTCAGCGTCAGCCCGGCACCGGGAAGCCGCAGGCGGAATCCGCGCACCATGATGGCGCGCTGGCGCAGCGACACCCAGATGCAATAGGCGGCAAGCGCGCTGAGCATGGCGATGCCGATCATCTGGTTGAGCGTGATCGGCAGGTGATCGATCGCGCCAAGCGTCACCGGCTCGGCAACCATCACGATGCCTAGCGCGCACAAGGCGCCAAGGAAGAAGGTCAGGGTCGATATGCCCGTCAGGGCGGCGATATCGACCGCGGTCAGGCCTTCCAGGGAATAGATCCGGTAACGTATGGAGCCGCCGGTCAGCAGCGCCAGCCCGATATTGTTGGAAAAGGCGTAGCTGGTGAAAGAGGCGAGCGCCGTATGGCCATAAGGCACCCGCAGGCTCAGATGCCGAAGCGCCACCGCATCATAACCGGTGAGCGTCAGGTAGCTGAGCGCCGTGAGACCGATGCTGTATAAAAGAGACTGGCGCGTCACCGAGGAAAAGGCCGCCATGACCTCGCCGATACGCACATCCGCCAGCAGGCGGTTGAGCGCGAAAAGCGCGGCCGCAAAGACGATCAGGCTGGCGCCGGCGGCAACCCAGCGCCAGAGCTTTTCACGCGAACCGGCCATCGCCGAGGCGGACATCTCAGTCATCAGCGGCGGCTTCCCGGCAGGCCCGGTCAGGGCCGGTCTTTTCCTTCGCGCAGCGGCGAAACCGCATTGGCATGGGCATCAAAGCCTTCGTAGCGGGCGAGCGTGCGCGCGTGCGGCGCAAGGGCGCGATAGCCGCTTTCCGACAGATGCGCAATCGTCTGCCGCTTCATGTAGTCGAAAACCGACAGCGGAGATGCGGTCCGCGCGCCGCCGGAGGTCGGCAGAACATGGTTGGGCCCGAGCACGAAATTGGCGATCGAGATTGCGGCATGCTCGCCGAGCAATATCTCGCCGGCATGACGCAGTTGCGACAGATACGGCCAGGGATCGGCGGCATGCACCATGAGATGTTCCGGCGCGTAATCATCGACAAAGCGGCAGGCCGCATCGCGATCCGGCGCAACGACGATGCCGCCATGGTCGCCGGAGAGGACGGCGGAGGCGAATCCGACGCGCTGCTCGCTCATGTGCTCGAAAAGCGCCATGATTTCGCTGCGCACCTTGTCGGCGAAGGCTTCGTCGTCGGTGACGAAATAAACCGATGAATCATCGCCGTGCTCGGCCTCGTTGAGCACGTCGAGCGCAACCTTGCGCACATCGGACGAGTTATCGGCGAGCACAATGGATTCACTCGGGCCTGCGGGGGACCCGGGGTCGATCTTGCCGGCCAGCAATCGCTTTGCCGCCATGAACCAGGGGCTGCCCGGTCCGACGATCTTGTCGCAGCGGGGAATGGTTTGCGTCCCATATGCGGCAGCCGCCACCGCCTGCGCGCCACCGGCCTTGTAAACCGAGGAAATGCCGGACAGGGAACAGGCATAGAGCGTGGCATCGTCGATGCCGCCATCGGGAGTCGGCGGCGTCAGCACGGCGATTTCCTCGACGCCGGCAACAACGGCGGGAATGGTCGTCATCAAGGCCACAGAGGGAAACGCGCCCTTGCCGCGAGGCACATAGCAGGCAACGGCCCGGATCGAGGTCCAGCGCTCACCGGCCAGCACGCCGGGCGACATTTCCTTCAGCCACATCTCCTCGGGCATCTGCGCCTCGTGGAACCGGCGGATGGCATCGGCGGCAAAGCGAAGTGTTTCCTTGATATCGTCGTCGAGACGGGCTTCGGCGCGCTCGAAATCCTCCTTCGTCGCGCGGATCGCATCCACCGCGACATCGGCGCCGTCGAAGCGTTTGGCGCAATCGGCGAGCGCCGCATCGCCACGCTCGGCAACATCGGCGACAACGGGACGCACGGCATCCATATAGGGCTCAAGGTCGTCCTCGGTGCGCTTGAGAAGCTGCTGGTACTGGGCGGCGTCAAGCGTCTCAAGACGCAGCATTCGCGGTGTAGAGGGCATCGGAATTTTCCGGGATCTGGGCTTTAAAATCGCGCGCACATTAGTCGCGAACAGGCGATGAGAACACCCCTGTCAGGCGCTTTGGAAGAGCGCAAATGGCCGCAAACACTCCGCGCATGTCAACCATGCGACGTTCCGGGGCTTTGGCCGCACGCCGGAATGTGCTTAAACCGCACAAAATCATATCGAAATACATGCGGCCGCTTTCCGGCCCGCACGGCGTAAACAGGGTTAGAACTTCATGCGCATCATCGTACTCGGAGGCGACGGTTTCTGCGGCTGGCCGACGGCACTGCATCTGTCCAAGCTCGGCCACGAGATCACCATCGTCGACAATCTGTCGCGGCGGAAAATCGACATCGAGCTGGAAGTCGATTCACTGACGCCGATCCGTCCTTTGAGCGAACGCATCGGTGCATGGAAGGACATTTCCGGCCGCGACATCCGCGTCGAAACGCTGACCGTGGGCGAGGACTACGACCGCCTTCTGGGCCTGATCCGCGAAACCGTGCCCGATGCCATCGTGCATTTCGCCGAGCAGCGCGCCGCGCCCTATTCGATGAAATCAAGCGGCCACAAGCGCTACACCGTGCGCAACAACCTGATGGCGACCAACGACGTCTGCGCGGCGATCGTTGAGTCGGGGATCGACGTTCATCTGGTACATCTGGGCACCATGGGCGTCTATGGCTACGGCAGCGCGGGCATGCGCATTCCCGAAGGCTACCTGCCGATCAAGCTTGAAACCGACGACGGCAACCTCATCGACCAGGAAATCCTCTACCCGGCCAATCCCGGCTCGATCTACCATATGACCAAGACGCAGGATCAGCTGTTCTTCCACTTCTACAACAAGAACGACCAGATCAAGGTCACCGACCTGCATCAGGGCATCGTCTGGGGCACGCAGACGGCGGAAACCCGCCTCGACGAGCGTCTCATCAACCGTTTCGACTATGATGGCGACTATGGCACGGTGCTGAACCGTTTCCTCATGCAGGCCGCCGTCGGGTTTCCGCTGACGGTGCATGGCACCGGCGGGCAGACCCGCGCCTTCATCAACATCCAGGACACGGTGCGCTGCATCCAGCTGGCCATCGACAACCCGCCGCAGACAGGGGGGCGGGTCAACATTCTCAACCAGATGACCGAAACCCACAGGGTCCGCGACCTGGCCGAGATGATCGCGGAACTGACTGGCGCGACAATCGACTATGTCGCAAATCCGCGCCAGGAAGCCGACGAGAACGACCTGCACGTCGCCAACGACCGGTTCCTGGCGATGGGCCTTGAGCCGATCACTCTGGAAGGCGGGCTGCTCAACGAAGTGACGGAAATCGCGCGGCACTACGCCGATCGCTGCGACCGGGCCAAGATTCCATGCCGCTCGGCATGGAACAAAACCCGCGCCGCGGCACTCTGATCTTCAGGGATACACAGCGGAAAACCTCTGTCTGTTTATTGACACCGGCGCCCATTACCCCGACATGTTCATAGATGTGGGGGGCAACGCGCACCGGGCCGGTGCCGCGTTGCGGCATGGTGCGGACAGCGTAAACGGCAATGAACCGGTTTCACGCGATACTTGCGCGGCGGGCAGTCGAACTTGGCCCGGACAACGCGGACGCACGCCAGGAGCTCTACGCGCAAACGCGAACGCACCTCGATCAGCTGATCGCGCGGGCCGATCCGCCGATGTCGGCTTACCAGCGCCTCAAGCAGATGCAGGAACTGGAAGACGCCATCAAGGATATCGAAGGCAATATCGACCGCCTTTTCGCCGCACGTCAGCCACAGCCGCCGCGACAGCAGCCGCCCGCCTATCAGCCTCCCCAACCGCCGCATGGGGGCACATTGACGCAATTGCCGCCAAGGCAGGGGCGCAATGTCGATGAGCTGCTGAACGAATACGAGGAGAGCCGTCTCTCCTTCGGGATCATCATGGCGATCATCGGCGGGCTGGCGGTGCTGATGATCATCGGCGTGATCATCGCGCTCGACCCCTCCTCGCTCGATATCCTCAGGCGCAATCCGGGTCAGTAATCCTTCCGGCACCGGGGTTGCGAATCGCGTTAGAATCGCTCCCGCATGCTTGATCTCGACACCATATTCCTCGCCATCGGCGAGTATTCGCTGACCTATGCGCAGGCGCTGACCGGCGTCATCGGCGCATTCGCCGTGCTGGCGTTTGCCGCGCTGATCGCGCTCGTCACCGCGTGGCGCGCCCGCGCGCAGGCGCGCGAGGATGCCGCACGCCAGCAAGCTGCCGAACAGGCGCAGGCGCAGGAACTTGAAACCCGGCTCGGCGAACTGACCCGCCAGCAGGCGGAAATGACCGGGCGCATGGCGACCATGGCGGAAGTCTTCGGCTCGCGGCAGTCGGAACTCGCCAAGGGCCTGCGCGACCAGATCGAGGGCTTCGGCCATCGCCTGGGCCAGAACATGACAACGCAGGCGCAGGCGACCCACGACAACCTGACCAAGCTCAACGAGCGTCTCGCGGTGATCGACGCCGCCCAGCAAAACATCACCGAACTTTCGCGCGGCGTTGTTTCCCTGCAGGAGATTCTCTCCAACAAGCAGCGGCGCGGCGCCTTCGGGCAGGTACGCATGGAGGCGATCATCTCAGACGGCCTGCCGTCGGATGCCTATACCTTCCAGGCGACGCTTACCAATGACAAGCGGCCCGACTGCCTGATCCGCATGCCGAACGGCGCGCCGGGGCTTATCGTCGATGCGAAATTTCCTCTGGAAGCCTTCAACGCCTTCCGCGAGGCGGAAAACGACTCCGACAAGAAAACCGCGTCGCAGCGGCTCAAGGCAGACGTCGGCAAGCACATCTCGGATATTTGCGAGCGCTATTTCATTCCCGGCGAGACGCAGGACATCGCGCTGATGTTCGTACCGTCGGAATCGATCTACGCCGAACTGCACGAGCATTTCGAGGATGTTGCGCAGAAAGCCTACAAGTCGCGCATCGTCATCGTCGGCCCAAGCCTGCTGATGCTGGCGATCCAGGTCGTGCAGGCGATCCTGCGCGACCAGCGCATGCGCGAGCAGGCGCATGTGATCCAGACCGAAGTCACACGGCTGCTGGAGGATGTCGGGCGGCTGCGCGACCGGGTGAACAATCTCCAGGCCCATTTCGGGCAGGCCAACAAGGACATCGAACAGATCGTCACTTCTGCCGACAAGATCAGCAAACGCGGTACGCGGATCGAAAGCATGGAGTTTTCGGAAGAGGCCGAACCGCTTCCAAACACGATGCGGAAGACCTTGGCCGCAGGCGAGTAATTTAAAAAGGTCTGCGCGAGCGGATCGCGGCGGACAGTGTGCCCTCGTCGAGATAATCGAGTTCACCGCCAACCGGCACACCGTGGGCAAGCCGGGATACGGATACGCCGGTGCCTTCCAGAAGATCGGTGACGTAATGGGCGGTGGTCTGGCCGTCGACGGTGGCGTTCATCGCCAGCACCACTTCGGTGATGCCGCCGGCTTTCACCCGCGCAACCAGACCCGCAACATTGAGATCGTCCGGGCCGACGCCGTCGAGCGGGGACAATGTTCCGCCGAGAATGTGATAGCGGCCGGAAACCGCGGAGGCTCGCTCCAGCGCCCACAGGTCGGCGACCGTTTCAACCACGCAGATGAGCCCCGTCTCGCGGCGCGGATCGCGGCAGATGGCGCAAGGGTCGGCGGTGTCGATATTGCCGCATTGCGAGCAGGTGACGATGCGTTCAGCGGCAACCTTCATCGCATCGGCCAGCGGCTCCAGCAGCGTACCGCGCTTCTGGATCAGGTGCAGGGCGGCGCGGCGCGCGGAACGGGGTCCAAGCCCCGGCAGGCGCGCCAGAAGCTGGATCAACCGTTCGATTTCGGGACTGGCTGCTGAACCACTCATCGTGGCTTGCGTCAGAACAGCTTCATGCCGGGCGGCAGCGGCAGGCCGCCGGTCACTTCCTTCATGCGCTCCTGCATGACGTCCTCGAGACGCGCGCGCGCGTCTGCGTGAGCCGCGACCAGCAGGTCCTCGACGATCTCGCGCTCATCGGGCTTCATCAGGCTGTCGTCGATCTTGACCTGCTTGAGGCCGCCCTTGCCATCCAACGTCACGGAAACGAGACCGCCACCGGCGCTGCCCTCGATTTCCGTCTGTTCAAGCTGCTGCTGCATCTCGGCCATTTTGGCCTGAAGCTGCTGCGCCTGCTTCATCATGCCCATGAAGTCTTTCATGCAAAGGGATCCTCGTCCTCGCCAGCTGGAAAACCGGCTTCAAAGAATTCATCGTCATCGCCGTCGTCGGCGGGCGGCAAAGCCTCTTGCGCTGCTGCGGGTGCCGCCAGTTCGGCAACCGTCTTGACGCTGACAACCTCGGCGTCGGGGAAAAGATCCCTGACCGCCATAACCATAGGGCTGCGCAACACTTCGTCCATTTCGGCCTGGGCCGCCTGGTCGCGCTGGGCGCGGATCGGCATATCGCCGATCTCGCGCGACAGGATCGCGATCCAGCGTTCGCCGGTCCATTCGGTCAGCTTCGCGCCGATCTCCTGCACGAGACCGGCGGGCGCCGAATCTTCAAGGCCAAACTCTATGCGCGGCGGATCGAACCGCACCAGCCGCACGAAAGTTTCGATGTCGTGCTTGAGCTTCAGCTCGCGCTTTTCCGCAGCAAGTGCGGGGATTTCCTCGAAATGCTTCAGCCTGCGCACCGCTGCGGCCGGCGCCTGGGCCACCACCGGCTCCCGCCTCGGTGCAGGTGCGCTGTTGGTGGCCAGCGCAAGGCCATGACGCTCGCGGGCAATGGCCACCGGGGCGGATGCGGCTTGCGCACGCGCTCCCCCACCGCCCGTTCCGCCGGGCACGCCGGGCACGCCGGCACCGGATGCGCCACCGCCTTCGCGCAGGATACGTGCGGCTTCTTCCGGGTCGGGAAGAGACGCTGCATGAGCAAGACGGATCAGCACCATGTCCGCGGCGTCTCGCGGCCGCGCCGATGTATCGACCTCGGGAATGCCCTTGGTGAGAATCTGCCAGGCGCGGTTCAGCGCGGCCATGGCGAGCGCTTGCGCAAAAGCCGCGCCACGGGTGCGCTCGTCTTCCGACAGGCTCGCATCGGAGGCAGCATCGGGCAGCGCCTTAAGCCTGGTCACCGTATGCGTGAAGGCGGCAAGATCGGTCAGCACGGCGGAGGGATCTGCACCCTCGGCATAGAGCGCGTCGAACTGGGTCAGGGCGCTGGCTATATCGCCCTTCATCAACGCCTCGAACAGGTCGGCGACACGGGCGCGGTCGGCAACACCGAGCATGTCGCGCAGGGTTTCGGCCATGACCTTGCCGCCGCCATGGGCGATCGCCTGATCGAGAATGGATAGGGAATCGCGCACCGAGCCTTCCGCGGCACGCGCGACCATGGCGAGCGCATCCGCTTCGACCTCGACGCCTTCGGATTCCGCGATGCGCGCCAGATGCGTAACGAGCATCTCCGCATCGACCCGGCGCAGATCGAAACGCTGGCAGCGCGACAGCACCGTGATCGGGACTTTCCTGATCTCTGTGGTGGCAAAGACGAACTTCACATGTTCCGGCGGCTCTTCCAGCGTTTTCAGCAGCGCGTTGAAGGCCGATTTCGACAGCATGTGCACTTCGTCGATGATGTAGACCTTGTAGCGCGCTTCCAGCGGGCGGTACTGCACCGAATCGATGATGTCGCGGATGTTGTCGATGGAGGTATGCGAGGCGGCATCCATCTCCATCACGTCGACATGGCGCGATTCCAGGATCGCCTTGCAATGCTTGCCGGGCTCCGGCATGTCGAGGGTCGGGCCTTCGCCCTTGCCTTCCATCGGCTCGTAATTGAGCGCCCGGGCAAGGATGCGCGCCGTCGTCGTCTTGCCCACCCCGCGCACGCCGGTCAGCATATAGGCCTGCGCGATACGGCCCGACTGGAACGCGTTGCGCAACGTGCGCACCATCGGCTCCTGGCCGATCAGGTCTTCAAATCCGGAGGGGCGGTATTTGCGCGCGAGAACCCGGTAGGCCGCGCCGCGACCGTCTTTGTCAGACCCTTCGGGCGGTGTGCGGGTGTCCATGCGTCGCGGGTATCGCTTTTCGTGAGGTTCCTTCGATGCTTTCGCACCAGCGCGGAAATCAGGTGGGAGACTGAACGGACAACCCGAGCAAAACTCGTTGGGGCTGCTTCCTTCCGGACCTGACCCGGTTGGCGAGGAACTCGTCCGCCGCCAGCCTCCCGAGGCGACTATATCAGACGTGAGCACCCCGAACGCAAGGGGGCGGTTGCGCCCATGTCCTTCAGCAGCGCATAAAAGTCGCAAAGCACTTCCGGGAGAAACGCACAGGATGGATGAACGCAGCAGGCGCAACGCTTACGCGCTGTTCACAGCCGACCGCGCCGACAAGCAGCGGCCGCAGATGGCCGGCAAGGAAGAGCACGCGCGATTCGTCATCGTCAGCGGCGAGCGCGCGCTGATCGAACTCACCGGAACAGAGCATTTCAAGGCGATGCACAACCGCAGCGAGGCGATTGCGCTGGGCGGCAACCTGGGAAAATCCGTTTTTCTGGGTAATGACGCCGGCGGCCCGCTTTATGGCGTTTACGCTCCTCTGCCCGAAGTCGAACGCTTTCCCCGCGTCAAGGCGATCGACATGCGCTCGATCGCCACGCAAGGCTTGCTGACGGAAGATCAGCTTGCGCTGGTCGGCACGGCGAAATCGCTGATCAGCTGGCACGCCCGGCACGGTTTCTGCGCCAATTGCGGCGCCAAGACCAAAAGCTCTCATGGCGGCTGGCGGCGCGATTGCGCAGGCTGCAACGCGCAGCATTTCCCCCGCGTCGATCCGGTTGTCATCATGCTGGCGGTGGATGGCGACCGCGCCCTGCTGGCGCGCGGCAGCAACTTCATCAACAGCATGTATTCCGCGCTTGCAGGCTTCATCGAACCCGGCGAGACAATCGAGGACGCCGTGCGGCGCGAACTGTTCGAGGAAGCCGGTATCCGGGTGGGCCAGGTGCGCTATCATTCAAGCCAGCCCTGGCCTTTCCCCTCAACGCTGATGATCGGCTGCTTCGCCCGCGCCGAAACCACGGAGCTGACCATCGACGCCGACGAGATCGCCGACGCGGCATGGTTCACCCGCGATGAAATCACCGCGATGCTGGCATTCGAAGACGAACAGGGCCGCATGGTGCCGCCGCCAAGCGCGATCGCGCATCAGCTGGTGACGAGCTTTATCGAGAACGAGGCGATCCTGGAAAGTTAGGACGGTGCCGCCGCCATACGCGCCGCAGGCTCTTTATCCGGCGCAATCGCGGACGGAAAACCGCAAAGCACTTTTCCTGCGATTGCTTTACGAAGGTTCCGCCGCCATGCGCGCCGCAACCTTGGCCGCGACCTTCTCGCGGAAGGGGCTGGCGCGGTAGACACCGAGAATGCGGAACTCCGCCGAGAAGAACGCCAGTTCCTCCAGCGCCAGCGCGACATTCCTGTCGTCGGGATGGCCTTCGATATCGGCATAGAACTGGGTTGCGAAGAACTCGCCGTCGAGCTGGTAGGATTCCAGTTTCGTCATGTTGACGCCGTTGGTGGCAAAACCGCCCATGGCCTTGTAGAGCGCGGCGGGCACGTTGCGCACACGGAAGACGAAGGTGGTCACAACGGGGCCCAGCCCGCGCGCCACCCAGGCCTTTTCATTGGACAGCACGACGAAGCGGGTCGTGTTGTGCTCCTCGTCCTCCCAGTTCTCGCCAAGAATATCGAGACCGTAGACTTCGGCGGCCAGACGCGGCGCGAGCGCCGCATAGGCGGGGTCGTTCATGTTCGCGACCTGATGGGCGGAACCCGCCGTATCGGCGCCGATCTCCGGTTCGAACCCATGCTCGCGCAAGCGCTTGCGGCACTGGCCAAGAGCCTGCGGGTGGCTGCGGACCTTCCGAATCGTCTTGAGCGTAGCGCCCTTGGGGGCAACGAGGCAGTAATGCACGGGCAGGAAGTACTCGCCGATGATGTGCAGCCCGGAATCCGGCAACAGGTGATGGATGTCGGCGACGCGGCCGGCAATGGAGTTTTCGATCGGGATCATGCCGAGAGACGCCGTGCCGGTGCTCACAGCCTGAAACGCATCCTCGAATGTCGGGCAGGCCATGGCCTCGTGGTCGGGATAGACATCGTGGCAGGCGATATGGGAGTTGGCGCCCGGCTCTCCCTGAAACGCTATACGGCGTGGACGGCTCATCATCGGTTTTCGTATTCCTGAACTGATTACTGCGCACAGCCTTTAGCAAAGGCCGCGACGGAGCGCCAATCATCCCTTCAACAGCATGCGGGCGCGTTCGAGATCTTCCGGCGTGTCGACGCCGAACGGCGCATGGGCGACTTCGGCAACGGCAATGCTCATGCCATGTTCCAGCGCGCGCAGCTGTTCCAGGCGCTCGCGGCTTTCCAGCGGCGCCGGCGGCAGGGCGACGAAGCGTTCAAGGGCAGCGCGGCTCCAGGCATAAATGCCGATATGGTGCCAAAGCGGCCCCTCGCCCCACGGCGCGGTCGCACGGGTGAAATAGAGCGCGCGCATCGGCCCGGCACCAAGACTTGACACCACCGCCTTCACCACATTGGGGCTCAAGCGCTCATGCTCCTCGACAATTCGGGCTGCGAGGGTCGCAATATCGGCTTTCGAAGCCTCAAGCGCGTCTGCCACGGCGCGAATATCCGCGGGATCGATCGCGGGCAGATCGCCCTGCAGGTTGACGACCGCATCGTGCTTGGCTTCGGGATCGAGAACGCAGGCCGCTTCGTGAACCCGGTCGGAACCGGAAGGGTGATCGGCGCGGGTCATGACCGCCTTGAAACCGGCCCGATCGACCGCTTCGGCGATTTCATCGCTGTCCGTGGCAACAGCCACCGGACCAAGTTGCGCTTCGGCGGCGCGCCGGGCGACATGTACGATCATCGGCGCACCGGCGATGTCCGCCATGGGCTTGCCGGGCAGCCGGGTCGACGCCATGCGGGCCGGGATGATGACAATTGGATTCATTGGCGGGTTCACAGACACAGCAACTCTTCAGGTTTATAGGCGGCGCGTTATACGAGTTGTGCCGTTTCGAGAAAAGACTGCGACCAAAAACCCTTTATCTTGGCCTTGACCGCAGCGCGTTTGGCGCACATACAGCGGCAGGGACGCGTGCGGGCGCGGCCAGTATGGATTTGCGCCCTGCTGACAACAATGCCTTTAATAGCGAAGCGGCATTGTCGCGCATTTGGGGACGATTGCGGGAACTGGACCATGGACAGCTACGAACTGAACAAGATTGCCGGCGCGGTGCTCGGTACGGTGCTTCTGACGCTCGGCGTGCACACGCTGGCAACAGAACTGTTCCATTCGGAGACGCCGGAAACACCGGGTTTTGACGTTCAGGTCGCCGATAGCGGTGACGATCACGGCGGCGGCGCTGCGGCCGCCGAAGACAAGCCGATCCCTGTCGCCCAGCTTCTTGCCGAAGGCGATCCCGCCAAGGGCGAAAAGGTCGCCAAGAAGTGCCAGGCCTGCCACACGTTCGAGCAGGGCGGCGCCAACAAGGTCGGCCCCAACCTCTGGAACATCGTCAACCGGCCCAAAGCTTCTCACGAGGGCTTCAATTATTCCGACGCGATCAAGGCCGTTGCCGATCAGTCATGGACCTTCGAGAACCTCAATCACTTCCTCGAAGACCCGAAGGGATACATGCCCGGCACGATCATGGGCTTCGCCGGCGTCAAGAAGCCGGGCGATCGCGGCGATCTGCTGATGTATCTGCGCACCCTGTCCGACAGCCCGGCAGAGCTGCCGCAGGTCGCAGCGGAAGAGCCTGCCGCCCCCGCCGCGGAACCGGCGGCACCCGCCGCACCGGCGGACGCTGCCCCGGCGGAACCCGCCGAGCCCGCAGCACCGGCAGCTCCGGCCGAACCTGCAGAGCCTGCTGCTCCTGCCGATACGGCACCGACTGCTCCAGCGGATGCGGCCCCGGCCGAGCCCGCGGCTGAACCCGCGATGCCTGCCGCGCCCGCCGAAAGCGCGCCGGCTCCGGAAGGCGGCACGACGCAGAATTAAATTTTGGTCATTCCGTTACACGAACAGGACATCGCCACGGCGATGTCCTATGTTCGTTTGCATGTGAAGTGTTTCACTTGCAGAGGACAGGAATGACCTTTTTTTCGGGCATATTCACCCGCAATTGGCGCATCGCAACGGTTGCCGCGGCATTTCTCGCGATCGTTTGCGGCGCCGCGCAGGCCCAGGGCGATGAATGGCGGCACGGGCTTTCGCTGTTCGGAAAGCTGAAATATCCCGCCGGGTTTTCGCACTACGATTATGTGAACCCCGACGCGCCCAAGGGCGGCACGTTCCGCCGCGCCACCATCGGCACCTTCGACACGCTGAACCCCTTCAACATCAAGGGCAATCCAGCGGCGCTCTCATCCGCCATCTATGACACGCTGCTGGCCGATGCGGCGGACGAACCGTCGAGCGAATACGGGCTGCTGGCGGAAGCGGTGAAATACCCGGACGATTTCTCCTCCGTCACGTTCAAGCTGCGCGAGAACGCACGCTGGCATGACGGCACACCGGTGACCGTCGACGATGTCGTCTGGTCGTTGAGCGCGCTGAAGGAAGCTCATCCCTTCTACAATGCCTATTATCGCAATGTGACCGGCGCCGTCGTCTCCGCGCCGAACGAGGTGACCTTCACCTTCGACCAGACCGGAAACCGCGAGTTGCCGCTGATCGTCGGCCAGATGCCCGTGCTGCCCAAGGCTTACTGGGAAAGCACCGGCAAGGACGGGACCCCGCGCGATTTCAAGGCCTCGACACTCGAACCGCCGATGGGTTCGGGCCCCTACAGGTTCGGAGAGATCCAGCCGGGCCGCTCGGTCTCGTTCGAGCGCGTCGAGGATTACTGGGGCAAGGATGTGCCCGTTAACGTGGGACAGAACAATTTCGACCGGCTGACGGTTGAGTACTTCCGTGACCTCAATGTCATGGTGGAAGCCTTCAAGGCCGACAGTTTCGACTTCCATATGGAAAACAGCGCCAAGCGCTGGGCGACCGAATATGGGTTCCCTGCGGTCAAACGCGGCGACGTCATCACCGAGACGTTCCAGACGAAACAGGCCGAGCCGATGCAGGCTTTCGTCTTCAACACCCGGCTGAAGAAGTTTGCCGATCCGCGCGTGCGCCAGGCGTTCAACTACGCCTTCGATTTCGAGTGGATGAACGAAAACGTGTTCTTCGACCAGTACAAGCGCACGGAAAGCTATTTCCAGAATTCCGAACTCCAGGCGACCGGCCTGCCCGGGCCGAAGGAACTGGAGTTGCTCGAGCCGCTGCGCGATAAAATTCCGCCGGAAGTCTTCACCGAGGAGTATCACAACCCGGTTGGCGGCGGCCCCAAGGCGATGCGCGGCAACCTGCGGGAAGCCAAGAAGCTCCTCGAAGAAGCCGGCTGGACCATCCAGGACCGCGTGTTGAAGAACGCCGACGGCGAGACCATGACGCTGGAATTCCTGACTGTCAGTCCGGACAGCGAGCGCATTATCGCTCCCTATATCCAGTCGCTGGAGCGCCTTGGCATCAAGGGCACGATCCGCGTCGTCGACAGCTCGCAGTATCAGGCGCGCACCGACGGTTTCGACTTCGAGGTCATCACCGGTCAATTCGCGCAGTCGCTTTCGCCCGGCAACGAACAGCGCGACTACTGGTCGTCGGCTTCAGCGGACCGGCGCGGCAGCCGCAACCTGATCGGCATCAAGGACGAAGCGGTCGACACACTGGTCGAGGCCATCGTGTTCGCCAAGGACCGCGAGACGCTGGTCGCCGCATGCAAGGCGCTCGACCGCGTGTTGCTGTGGAATCACTACGTGGTGCCGCAATTCTATTCGCCCGACATACGCACCGCGCGTTGGAACCGTTTTTCGCGGCCTGAAACCATGCCGGACTACCGTTTCACCACGGATACCTGGTGGTGGGACGCGGAAAAGGCCGGCAGCATCAAGGGCGCCGACTAAACCGATGGCGCAGGGTGATTCCCGCTTCCGCCCGAACCGCCGCGAGATGCTTGCGGGCAGCGCCGCCTTGGCGGGGGCGGTGGCTGCCGGCATAGTGCCCGCGCGGGCTGAATTCGGCCCGCCGCGCCACGGTATCTCGGTCTTCGGCGAGCTGAAATACGGCTTGGACTTCGCCCATCTCGACTACGTCAACGTCGATGCGCCGAAGGGCGGCAAGCTTTCGCGCACGCCCTCGGTCTGGGCCTACAACCAGAACCCAACGACCTTCAACACCTTGAACACACTGGTGCAAAAGGGCGACGCGCCGGTCGCGCTGGACATCATCTACGACTCGCTGATGCGGCGCGCGCTGGACGAGCCCGATGCCGTTTACGGGCTTGCAGCGGAACGTGTGGCGGTCTCCGGCGACAAGCGCAGCTACCGCTTCACCATGCGCCCCGAAGCGCGTTTCCACGATGGGACGCCGCTGACAGCGGAAGACGCCGCCTTCACGCTGGAAACGCTGAAAGCCAAGGGTCACGCCCTGATCCGCCAGACCATCCGGCGGATGGAAAGCGCGGTTGCGGAAGACGAAAAAACCCTCGTCGTAACGCTTGAGGACGGCACTCCCGTCAGCCTTGCGATGGCGATCGCCACCTTGCCGATCCTATCGAAGACGTTTCACGAGAGCCGCGACTTCGAGGAAGCGGGGCTCGACATTCCGCTCGGGTCCGGCCCTTACCGCGTCGGGCAGTTCGAGGCCGGGCGCTATATCGAATACGACCGGGTCGAGGACTATTGGGCCCGCGATCTGCCGATCAATCGCGGGCAGCACAATTTCGATACGATCCGCTTCGAGTTCTTCCGCGACCGCGATGTCGCGTTCGAGGGCTTCAAGGGCCGCGCCTATAATCTGCGCGAGGAATTCACTTCCCGCGTCTGGGCGACCGGATACGATTTTCCCGCTGTAAAAGACGGCAGGGTGAAACTGGAAACCCTGCCCGACGACCGGCCGTCAGGCGCGCAGGGCTGGTTCCTCAACACGCGCCTGAAAAAGCTGTCCGATCCACGCGTCCGCGAAGCGCTAATCAACGCATTCGATTTCGAGTGGACCAACAAGACGCTTTTCTACGGCCTTTATCAACGTACATGGAGCTACTTCCAGAACTCCGACATGATGGCGGAAGGGCCGCCCTCGCCGGAAGAACTGTCCCTGCTGGAGCTCTACCGCGACCGGCTTCCCGAGGAGGTTTTCGGCGAACCCTACACGCCGCCGGTCAGCGACGGCTCCGGGCGCGACCGCAAGCTTCAGCGCGCGGCTGCGAAGCTGCTTGAGGAAGCGGGCTACGAGATTCGCGACGGCGTGCGCCACACGCCGGACGGCGACGTCTTTCGCATCGAGTTCCTCGACGACGAGCCGACGTTCGACCGTGTCGTGCAGCCCTATATCCAGCGGCTGAAGGCGCTTGGAATTGACGCGCGTTCCCGCACGGTTGACGCTTCGCAGTTCAGAAAGCGCATCGTCGACTTCGATTTCGACATCGTCATCCAGCGTTTTGCGATCCCGGCGACACCTGGCGAGGAGGTTCGCGTTTACTGGACCTCGGACAATGCGGATACACCGGGCAGCCGGAACCTGTCCGGCATCAAGAGCCCGGTGATCGACGATTTGACGCAACGCCTCATTGATGCCCAATCACGCGGCGAACAGGTAACGGTGGCGCGTGCGCTGGACCGTGTACTGCGTGCCGGGCGCTACTGGGTGCCGCAATGGTACAAGCCCGTGCACACGCTGGCTTACTGGGATGTCTATGCGCACCCGGAAAACAAACCCCGATACGATCTGGGTTTGAACGACACGTGGTGGTATGACGCCGCAAAGGCGGAAGAAAACGGCCTGGCGGGTTAACGAAGGGACACAGCGGACACTTCATGGGCGCTTACATCGCACGCAGGCTGTTGCTGATGATCCCGACGCTGCTCGGGATCATGCTGGTATCCTTCGCCATCATCCAGTTCGCGCCGGGCGGACCGATCGAACGCATCATCGCGCAACTTCAGGGTTCCGACGTTTCCGCCATCGGCCGCGTCAGCGGGTCCTCGGGCGGCGATTTCGGCGGACAGGCGCCGGGCAGCGCGGGAACTGATGCGATCAACTCGCAATACCGCGGCGCGCAGGGCCTCGATCCGGAGTTCATCAAGGAACTGGAAAAGCAGTTCGGCTTCGACAAACCGGTGCATGAACGTTTCGCGCTGATGATCGGCAATTACCTGCGGTTCGATTTCGGCGAGAGCTATTTCCGCGATATCTCGGTCATAGACCTGATCAAGGAGAAGATGCCGGTCTCGATCTCGCTGGGCTTGTGGCTGACCTTCCTGTCCTACGCGATCTCGATTCCGCTCGGCATCTCGAAGGCCGTGCGCGACGGCAGCAGTTTCGACACCTGGACATCGGCCATCGTCATCATAGGCTACGCCATCCCCGGCTTCCTGTTCGCCGTGCTGCTGATCGTGCTGTTTGCGGGGGGAAGCTTCCTCGACTGGTTCCCCTTGCGCGGGCTCACCTCCGACAACTGGGCCGACTTGTCATGGCCGGAACGCATCGTCGATTACTTCTGGCATCTGGCGCTGCCGATCACCGCCATGGCGCTCGGCGCCTTCGCGACAACGACCCTGCTGACCAAGAACTCGTTCCTCGACGAGATCCGCAAGCAATATGTGATCACCGCGCGGATGAAGGGCCTGACCGAACGCCAGGTGCTCTACGGCCACGTTTTCCGCAACGCCATGCTGATCGTCATCGCCGGCTTTCCGGGCGCGTTCATATCCTCGTTCTTCACCGGCGCGCTGCTGATCGAGACGATCTTCTCGCTCGACGGGCTCGGGCTGCTGTCGTTTGAGTCGATCGTCAACCGCGACTATCCCGTCGTTTTCGCGACGCTCTACATCTTCTCGCTGATGGGCCTGCTCGTGAACCTGATCTCGGATCTCACATACACATGGATCGACCCGCGTATCGATTTCGAGAGCCGGGAGGTCTGAGCGTAATGGATACGACGCCGGATCAGCTTGAATCATCGCGCGCCGCGGTAGCCCCGCCGCAGCGCAAGGGCCTTTTCAACCTGTCGCCGATCAATCAGCGGCGCTGGAACAATTTCAAGAAAAACAGGCGCGGCTACTGGTCGTTCTGGCTGTTCCTGGTGCTGTTCGTTCTCAGCCTCGGCGCAGAATTCATCGCCAACGACAAGCCGATCCTGATCCGCCACGACGGCGGCATCTACATGCCGATCTTCAAGTTCTATCCGGAGACGGCTTTCGGCGGTGATTTCGAGACCGAAGCCGAGTACCGCGATCCCTTCGTGCAGGACCTTATCCTCGACAATGGCGGCACGATGATCTGGCCGCTGATCCGCTACTCGTACCGCACGGTCAACAACGAGATCCCGACGCCGGCGCCCTCGCCGCCCTTCTGGCTCCTGTCGAAGGAAGACCGCTGCGCGCAATACGAAAGCGGCGTCGATGACCGCAACTGCACCTTCGGCAACTGGCATCTGCTGGGCACCGACGATCAGGCGCGCGATGTGGTTGCCCGGCTGATCTACGGTTTCCGGCTGTCGGTGCTGTTCGGCCTGGTGCTGACTGCGATCTCGTCGGTCATCGGCATCGCGGCGGGCGCAGTGCAGGGCTATTTCGGCGGCTGGACCGACCTCATCTTCCAGCGTTTCCTCGAAATTTGGACATCGATCCCGGCGCTCTACCTGCTGATCATCATCGCCGCCGTCATCGAGCCGACGTTCTGGATCCTGCTCGGCATCCTGCTGCTGTTTTCCTGGGTGGCGCTGGTCGGCGTGGTGCGTGCGGAATTCCTGCGGGCGCGAAACTTCGAGTATGTGCAGGCCGCGCGCGCGCTTGGCGTGCGCAACGCCACCATCATGTGGCGGCACCTGTTGCCCAACGCCATGGTCGCGACGCTGACCTTCATGCCGTTCATCCTCAACGGCTCGATCACAACGCTGACCTCGCTCGACTTCCTCGGATTCGGCCTGCCGCCCGGCTCGCCTTCGCTCGGCGAACTTCTGGCGCAGGGCAAGTCGAACCTTCAGGCGCCGTGGCTCGGCCTCACCGGCTTCTTCGTCATCGCCATCATGCTGAGCCTGCTGATCTTCATCGGCGAGGCCGTGCGCGACGCGCTCGATCCGCGCAAGACCTTCGAGTAACCGATCGATGGCGCACGCACACAGTCACGGTGGTGAAGGACACGAGCGCAGGCTGCTGCTGGCAAGCCTGATCATCGGCGGCTTCATGCTCGCCGAGGTCGTCGGCGGCATCGTCTCCGGCTCGCTGGCGCTGCTGGCGGACGCCGGCCACATGGTCACCGACTTCCTGTCGCTGGGTCTGGCGTTCCTCGCAACGCGGATGGCGAAGCGCCCCGCCGACGGCAAACGCTCCTACGGATTCGGGCGGCTGCAGGTGCTGGCCGCGTTCGTCAACGGGCTGGCGCTGGTGCCCATCGCGATCTGGATCGTCGCCGAGGCCTGGCACCGCATCAACGATCCCGTCCCCGTTGCCGGCGGCATGCTTCTGGCGATTGCAATCCTCGGGCTTGGCGTCAACATCGCCGCCTTCGCCCTGCTGCACGGCCATGGCGATGACAACGTCAACATCCGCGCCGCCGCCGCCCACGTCATGGGCGACCTGCTCGGCTCGCTTGCCGCGATCACGGCGGGCGCGGTGATCATCTGGACCGGCTGGACCCCGATCGATCCGCTGCTGTCGGTTCTGGTCGCGCTGATCATCCTGCGCAGCGGCTATATCGTCACCCGAGATGCGGGACGTGTGCTGATCGAAGCCGCCCCGCCGGAGATCGACACGGACGAGATCGGCCCGGCGCTCGTTGAGTCAATCGATGAAGTGAAAGGCGTGCATCACGTCCACGTCTGGATGCTGACCGACAGCAAGCCGATGGCGACGCTGCATGCGCAGCTTGTGCCTGATACCGCCGTTGCCCGCGCCGTCGTCGCCATCAAGACCCTGCTGCATGACCGCTTCGGTATCGAGCACGCCACGGTGGAGGTCGAGTTCGAGACCTGCGCCGACAACCACGCAAAGGCCCACGCATGACGCGCGAACCGATCCTCTCCGTGGAAAACCTCAGCGTCGATTTCACGCAAGGGGGCAGTGTCACCCATGCGGTGAAGAACGTCTCTTTCGACATCAAGCCGGGTGAGACGGTCGCGCTGGTGGGCGAATCCGGTTCCGGCAAGTCTGTGACCGCGCTGTCGGTTCTACAACTGCTGGCTTACCCCGCCGCAAAGCACCCCTCCGGCAAGATTCTGTTCAAGGGCAAGGACCTGATGGGCCTGTCGAACCGCGACATGCGCAGCGTTCGCGGCAACGACATCACCATGGTGTTCCAGGAACCGATGACCTCGCTCAATCCGCTGCATACAGTGGAAAAGCAGATCGGCGAAATTCTCGAACTGCACAAAGGTCTGACCGGACTGGACGCCCGCGCACGCACGGTGGAACTGCTCGACCAGGTCGGCATCCGCGATCCCGAACAGCGGCTGCAAAGCTATCCGCATCAGCTTTCCGGCGGCCAGCGTCAGCGCGTCATGATCGCCATGGCGCTTGCCAACGAGCCGGACCTGCTGATCGCCGACGAACCTACAACAGCGCTCGACGTGACCGTTCAGGCGCAGATCCTGAAGCTGCTGGGCGAGCTGCAGAAGAAACATCACATGGCGATCCTGCTGATCACCCACGATCTGGGTATCGTGCGCAAGGTCGCTAACCGCGTCTGCGTCATGAGCAAGGGCGAGATTGTCGAAACCGGAACGACAAAGCAGGTCTTCGAAAAACCGAAGCACGCCTACACAAAGCATCTGATGGCGGCCGAGCCCAAGGGCAATCCGCCGAAGCTCGACACGAAAGCGCCCGTCGTCATGGAAGGCGACGACGTTAAGGTCTGGTTCCCGGTCAAGCGCGGCTTCTTCCGCAAGACCGTCGGTCACATCAAGGCGGTGGACGGCATCGACGTCACCGTGCGCGCCGGGCAGACGCTTGGCGTGGTCGGCGAATCCGGTTCCGGCAAGACGACGCTGGGGCTTGCACTGACGCGGATGATCTCCAGCGAGGGCGAGATCAGGTTCGAGGGCGGCACGATCGACGACAAGTCGTTCAAGCAGATGCGGCCGCTGCGCAAGGATATCCAGATCGTCTTCCAGGACCCCTACGGTTCGCTGAGCCCGCGCATGTCGATTGCCGACATCGTGTCGGAAGGACTGAATGTTCACGGCGCCGGGCTGACGCGTGAAGAAAGACGCGCGTGCGTTGCGTCCGCGCTGAAGGAGGTGGGTCTCGACCCCTCGACCATGGACCGTTACCCGCACGAGTTTTCCGGTGGCCAGCGCCAGCGTATCGCGATTGCCCGCGCGCTGGTTCTGGAGCCGCGCTTCATCATGCTGGACGAGCCGACAAGCGCGCTAGACATGAGCGTGCAGGCGCAGATCGTCGACCTGCTGCGCGACCTGCAGAAGAAGCGCAACCTCGCCTATCTGTTCATCTCGCACGACCTGAAGGTTGTCCGCGCGCTCGCCAACGAGATCATCGTCATGCGCATGGGCGAGGTGGTGGAATCCGGCCCCTCGGAAAAGGTCTTCGACCACCCCGAGACCGATTACACCAAGGCGCTGATGGCGGCGGCCTTCGACCTCGAGGCCGCGCCCGAGGGCGTTGTCGCGCAATGAGCAGACGCGCGCCAATCGCCGATGCGGACCTCGATGTGACGACGGAGCGGACGGTGGCCTATGAAGGCTTTCGCCCGCTGACGCGCCACAAGGTCAGACTCCAGAGGCTCGACGGACGGACCGTGGAGCAGGAGCGCTACCTGTTCGAGATCGGCCATGTGGTGGCGATCCTCCCTTATGATCCCGAACGCAACAAGCTGGTGCTTATGCGCCAGTTCCGGCTCGGGGCGCATCTGACCGGCGGCGGCGGCGAGATGGTAGAGATTCCCGCCGGCCTCGTCGATGAAGGCGAAGACCTGTTGGAAACCGCACGCCGCGAGCTGACCGAGGAAACGCACCTCACCGCGCGTTCGCTCAGCCACGCAATGGACTTTGTGCCGTCCGCAGGCTTCATCGCCGAGCGCGGGCATCTGTATTTCGCCGAGGTGGATGCGGCGAACCTGCCGGAGGAGACCGGCATCGAATCCGAAACCGAAGTGATCCGCCCGTTCCTTGCCGATCCGGATGAAGCGCTGGCAGCGCTCGATGCGGGCAGGATCAGGAACGGCTACACGGCCATCGCGCTGCTGTGGTTCGCGCGGCATCGCAAACAACTCACGGACAGGGAATCATGAGCCTGCTATTAGCAGTCACCGGCTGGGACTACGGACCTTGGGTCGAGCGCTTCCGCACCGCGGCGCCCGGCCTCGACATCGTCACGGCAGACGGCACATTCGATCCCGCCACGGTCCGCTATGCGGCTGCGTGGAACGCGCCGGAAGGGATCTTCGCAAACCTGCCGAATGTCGAAATCGTCTTCTCGCTCGGAGCCGGCGTCGATCACCTGCTGAAGCGCGGCGACCTGCCTGACGCGCCCGTTGTCCGCGTCGTCAACGACGACCTGACCATGCGGATGACGGAATGGGTTACGCTTCAGGTGCTGCTGCATCACCGCCAGCAGCGCGCCTACGACGCCTTCCAGCGCGCAGGCAAGTGGGAACCGCTTTGGCAGCCGGTGGCGTCCAGGGTTCGGGTCGGTGTCATGGGGCTCGGCGTTCTGGGCCGCGATGCGGTTGAAAAACTCGCCTCGCTCGGTTTCGACGTCGCGGGCTGGAGCCGCAGCCAGAAAGAGATCTCCGGCATTACCTGCTACAGCGGCGACGAAGGCCTGAAGACATTCCTCGCCCGCACCGACATACTTGTCGTGCTGCTGCCCTCGACACCGGACACGTCGGGTATCATCAACGCGGAGCTCATCCGCGGGCTGGCACGGGATGGCGTCCTGCCGGAGCGCTTTCCCGTACTGATCAATGCCGGGCGCGGCGCACTCCAGGTCGAGGCGGACATTCTCGCAACCCTCGACGATGGAAGCCTCAAGGGCGCAAGTCTCGACGTGTTCCACATCGAGCCCCTGCCGTCGGACAGTGCGTTCTGGCCGCATCCGAACGTCACGGTCACGCCGCATGTCGCCGCTGAAAGCGATCCGCAGGCCATCGCCGATGGAGTCGTCGAGGAGATCACGCGGTATGAGCGCGGCGAGCCACTGCGTTACACCGTGGATCGCGGCAAGGGTTACTAGAGGCCGCACACTCTAGAGCCGCTTGACGCTCGTAACCTCAAGGCCCGCGCCGGCGATCCGCTCCAGGGCGGGCTTGAGAGGTTCTTCCACTGTCTCCATGTGGTGCGCGTTGGCATGCAGGAGCATGCCGGGAGCGGACACGATGCCAACGTGCCCCTTCCAGAAGACGAGATCGCCGCGCCGCCAGGCTTCCGGGTCGCTTTCGTTCACCAGCGCGCCAAGCCCCTCTTCCTGCATGTCGGAATCGCGCGGAGCGTGGACGCCGCAGGCCACGAGCCCCATTTGCACAAGCCCCGAGCAATCGATGCCCCGGGCGCTGCGCCCGGCCCAAAGGTAGGGCGTGCCAAGGAACTTGCGCGCCACATCGACAAAATCGCCGGATGGTTTGCCAACCGGCTGTAAATGACGGGCAACGGCAAACCGGCCGTCCGCGAGCCGTGCAAAACGCTCACCGCCCGCCGTGGCGCCACCGGCGCGGCTTTCACCGCCCGCCGATGCCAGATCGGCAACCGTGAGCAACGCATTCATCGGCGCAAAACCGACGGGAGCGATCTTGATGTCCGGCGCCGGGTAGAGATGGACCCAGAGCGCACTGACACGATGGGTCGGTTCGGGACTGGAATAATCCAGTCCTTCGCTGGCGCACCAGCCAACGTAGCCGTCCGCCCGCGATTGAACCCAGGCCCAGCCTTCGGCGGTTTCCTCGAACACAAGCACCGGTTCGCCCATCAGGAGCTGGCTGTCCGCCGGGGCATCCTGCTGCGGGGCCCGCAGCAGATTGACGACGCCGTCGCGCACGCGGGCGGGCACGCCGTCAACGAAGCGTGTCGCATCGACCCTGCCGCGTAAACTTGTATCGGCGAGATCGCTGCGCCAGGCATGAATGCGGGGATCGGGTCTGCCGTCGCTCATGGCTGGGTGCTTATGGCCGCAGGCTGCGCGCGCGGGCGATGACCTGATCGCTCAGCCGGTCGAGATAGAGCGAACCATTCACCGTGCGCTGGATGATGACGTTGCGCTTGTCCGCATCGTCGCGGCGGCGGGTGACGAGGCCGGCCTTGCCCATGGTATCAAGCGCGCGGGTGATCACCGGCTTGGTCACGGCGAGTTTCTTGGCAAGACCGCGCACGGTGTGCGGCGGCGGATCGAGATAGATGGTCAGCAATATGGTCATCTGGCGCGCGGTGAGGTCGGTCTCACCGTCGCGTACCAGATCAAGATGCACGTCATGCCAGAGCTTGAGCGCTTCTGTCGGCCTGAGTTCGATCACGTCTAAGTCCTGTCCTCCGTAACGCTACCCCCATGGTCGTTACGGAAGCGGTCTATTCTAACGGGAAAGCCAGCGCCAATGCGAGTCGCAAGATTCAGCTTTTTACCGCGTAACGGCTGCTCAGGACACGGAAAAGCGCCCGGATCGCATGGGCTTCGCCACCTTCAGGCCGGCCCGGCTCGGCGCTCGGACGCCATGCGAAAATGTCGCCATGCAGCCAGATTTTCGTCTTCTCGACGAATTTCTCCATGAACAGGGCCGCCGTTATGGCGCCGCCAAATCCGCCGCCGGAAATGTTGCAGATATCAGCGACCTTGCTGTCGAGCAGCCTGGCGTAAGGGCCATAAAGAGGCAGTCGCCAGACCGGGTCGTTCTCGGCGGCACCGGCTGCCATCAGCTCCGCGCTCAGCAGGTCGTCGTGACAGAAGACCGCCGGAAGGTCCGGTCCGAGCGCGACGCGGGCAGCCCCCGTCAGGGTCGCCAGATCGACGATGATTTCGGGGCCTTCCTCGTCGGCGAGCGCCAGCGCGTCGGCAAGGACGAGACGGCCTTCGGCATCGGTATTGCCGACCTCGACCGTGATACCCTTGCGGCTTTGCAGAATGTCACTGGGGCGGAAGGCATTGCCGGACACGGCGTTCTCCGCCGACGGGATCAGCACGCGCAACCTTACATCGAGCCCGGCATCCATGATCATGTGGGCCAGGCCCAGCATGTTGGCGGCGCCACCCATGTCCTTCTTCATCAGGCGCATGTTGCTGGAAGGCTTCAGGTCGAGGCCGCCGGTGTCGAACACGATGCCCTTGCCGACAAGCGTCACCTTCGGCGCCGAGGCTTTGCCCCAGGTGATGTCGATCAGGCGCGGCTCGCGCGGGCTGGCGCGCCCGACCGCGTGGATCATCGGGAAGTTCTGCTTCAGCAGCGCGTCGCCCCTGATGACCTTCACGCGCGCCTTGTGACGCGCCGCGACGCCGCGCGCCGCATCCTCCAGCTCCTGCGGCCCCATGTCGTTGGCCGGCGTATTGACAAGATCGCGGGCAAGCGCCGCGCCCGCGGCAATGCGCCTGACCTCGGCCAGGTCCACTCCATCGGGACACACGAGGCGCGGCCCGTCCTTGGCCTGTTTACGGTAGCGCTCGAAACGGTAGCTGCCGAGACAGAAGGCCAGCACGGCCATGCGCGGATCGGCAAAGCCGCTCTCCAGCGCATAGGTTCCGGCGGGCAAGGCGGTGGCCAGCTTGCCGGGGAGGAAGGGCGCGGGGTCGTCACCGAGCCCGAACAGGACGCGCTCCAGCCCGCCCTTGTCGGAGGGGACAAGCAGCACCTGTCCCGCGCCGGCGGTAAAGCCCGCCGCCTCGGCCCAGCGGAACAGCGGCTTGTCGGATTTCTTCAGCGCCTTGAGCGCAGCCTTGTCCATGGCTGCGACCGGCACCGCCCCCTTGGTTTTCTCCACGAGGCAATCGGTGACGGTCGGATTGAACGCATAGGGACTGGCTGCTGGCATGATTTCCTTGAACCTCATCGAAGGGGGACACGGGCGGCAGGGATGCCGCCTTTAACCGGAAATTAGGGTTAACAGGATATTTCCTGAGTGTCGCGCCTGCCGTCAATGCGTATCCGGGCAGGCTGTAAAAGTACGGGACGAGTTGTCATGTTGCATCGCGTATTCACCGCCCGCCGTGCCCGGATGGGCGCATTGGCCGCCACCACCGCGCTGGCGCTTGCGCTTGCAGGCTGCAGCCAGAAACAGATGACGACCGGCTCGCTGGCGCAGTCCGAAGCGGGACAGGCCAACGGGCAGCTGACACAGAACCTCGCCATCGCCGAGAAGTGGGAAAAGGCCTACAAGCGCGATCCGGAAAACGCGCAGATCGCGCTCGGATACGGTCAGGCGCTGGCCGCCACGGGACGCGGCCGCGAGGCCATCGGCGTCTACGCGCAGGCCATCAGCCACAATCCGAACGATCCGGAACTGCTCTCCGTCTATGGCCGCGCTCTTGCCCGAGAAACCCCGGGACCGCAGTCGATCGCCGTTCTGGAACGGGCGGAGAAATCCGGCAGCCGCGACTGGTCCGCCTATTCGGCGCTGGGCGCTTCCTATGATGCCGTCGGCCGCCACAAGGACGCACAGAATGCCTACAAGAAGGCTCTGGCGCTGAAGCCCGGCGAATCCGCCGTTCTGTCGAACATGGGTTTGAGTCAGGCCCTTGCCGGCGACATCAAGGCCGCCGAAACCACCCTGAAACAGGCTAGCCGGTCTCCCGACGCGGCGCCCCAGGTGCGCCAGAACCTCGCCCTCGTCTACGGAATGCAGGGCAAGTTCAAGGAAGCCCAAAGCGAACTTGCCAAGGATCTCGGGGCGGAAGCCGCTGCCGCGAACGTGAACTACATGCGCCAGATGATGTCCCAGAACAACAGCTGGGACGCGATCAAAAAAGCCGGCAAATCGCGCGGGTAGGGTTTTAATTTATCTCATTCACTTCGCTTCGCTCACGGCTCCGGCCGGGCGCCGCGCGTTTTTGCGCGCGCCATTCACAGGTCCGGGCGAAGCGGGGAACAGCCGTGAGATATAATGATTATTGGATCGCCATGACTTTGATGGCCGCCGGGCCGAGAATAACCACGAACAGGACCGGCAGGAAGAACACGATCATCGGGACGGTCAGTTTCGGCGGCAGGGCAGCCGCCTTCTTTTCGGCCTCGGCCATGCGGATGTCGCGATTTTCCTGGGCCATGACACGCAGCGCATGGGCAAGCGGCGTACCGTAGCGCTCGGCCTGGATAAGCGCCGTCGTTACCGCTTTCACGCCCGACAGGCCGGTCCGCTTTGCGAGATTTTCGTACGCAACGCGGCGGTCCTGCAAATAGGACAGCTCGGCGGTCGCCAGAGCGAACTCCTCGGCAACCGCAACCGAACGCTGCCCAACCTCCTCGGAAACCTTGCGCATCGCCTGTTCGATCGACATGCCGGACTCAACGCAGATCAGCATCAGGTCGAGCGCATCCGGAAAAACGCGCTGGATCTCCATCTGGCGTTTCTTGATCTGGTTGGTCAGGAAGATGCTGGGGCCGAAGAAGCCCAGAAGCGAGATGCCGGCGCTGATGGCAAGACGCAGCATCGCGGGGAGTTCGCCATACACGCCGAGCACGAAGAAATAGAAGACCGCGACGAGAAAGACGATCGGTGGCAAGGCGATGCGCATGAACAAAAACATGTAAAGCGGAGCTTCGCCGCGCATGCCGGCCATCCGCAGCCGGTCCTTGAGTTCGCCGTCCTCAAGGTGCTTGCGCAAGTTGAACTTGTCGACGAAGCGCTGAACATTCGCTTTCGGCGCACTGCGCAGATGCGCCTGCTTCTCTTTCTCGTTCAATCGCGCTCGTTCGCGCAGGCGCAGTTGCTCGCGCTCGGTGGAAACCGATTTCATTCGCGATTTCAGCTTGTCCGGCGCCACAAGCGGACCGGCCAGCGTCATCACCGTCGCACCCACGGCAAGAGCCGCAAGCATGCTTGCGAGGAAAGCCGGGTCGAGAAGAATTTGGGTTAGGCTCATCGGTTCCCGGCCCTAGAAATCGAAATTGATCATCTTGCGCATGATCATCACGCCGCAGAACATCCAGAAGGCACAGCCCATCAGCATCAGCTGGCCAAGCTGCTCGGTCCAAAGCAGCGAAATGTAGCTCGGCGTCGTCAGCGAGATGAGACCCATCACGATCAGCGGCAATGAGCCGATGATCGCAGCCGAGGACTTGGCCTCCTGGCTCATGGCCACGATCTTGCCCTTCATCTTCTTGCGGTCACGCAACACCTTCGACAGGTTGGACAGCGTGTCGGAAAGGTTGCCGCCGGTCTTCTGCTGGATCGTGATGACAATCACGAAGAACGACACCTCGGCCAGGGGCATACGGTCATACATACGCGCAACCGCGTCCCCCAGCGGCACGCCCAGCGCCTGCGTTTCTATGATGTGGCGAAACTCCGAGCGCACAGGGTCAACTGACTCCTGCGCGACCATGCGCAGACAATCGCCAAGGGGCAGACCCGCCTTGACACCGCGCACGATCACATCGACCGAGTTGGCGAACTCGTTGAGGAAGGCGCGCTCGCGCCGGGCTGTCAGGAACTTCAGCAGCCAGCGCGGAAAGCCGAGCGTGAAAATGAAAAGACAGGCAACGGTGACGGCAAACGGCGCTCCGGCAATATAGCTCCCCGCCGTTGCCACGACCCCGATGATGACGGAGATGACCCAGAACTTCTTCACCGACCACGAAAGACCGGCGCCGCGGATGACCATTTTCAGGTCGCGCTTTTTCTTCTTGCGGCTGCGCTGCTCGATATCCTTGATCGTTTCCTCGACCTGCCGCTTGCGCTTGACCCCGTCACGCTCGCGGCCGCCGGCCACTGCGGCGGCGCTACGCGTGCTGATGCGCTCAACGCGCTTGGCGGCATTGGCCGAACCGTCGAGGCGCGGCATGAGGAAAACCCATGCCAGCCCGCCGATGCAGGCCATGGCAAAAGCGATAACGGCGATCTGGACGAGAATGTCGGATGGCACGGATCAGACCCCCATGCCGTCTTTTTCCGGCGCAGCGGCCGCATCGAGCGCCGCGGCCAGGTTCTTTTCCTCGTTGTAGTAGCGCGCGCGCTCCCAGAAGCGCGGGCGCCCGATGCCCGTCGAGCGGTGGGTCCCGAGGATCTTGCCGTTCGCGTCCTCGCCCTCGATATCGTAGAGGAAGATGTCCTGCGTCGTGATGACCTCGCCCTCGCTGCCGAGCACTTCGGTGATGTGGGTGATACGGCGCGAACCGTCGCGCAGGCGCTGGGCCTGGACGATCACATCGACCGATGAGACGATCATCTCGCGGATCGTTGCCGGAGGCAGCGCGTAGCCGCCCATGGTGATCATGCCCTGAACACGCGACAGCGCCTCTCGCGGGGAGTTAGCGTGCAGCGTGCCCATCGATCCGTCGTGGCCGGTGTTCATCGCCTGAAGCAGATCGAAGGCCTCGGGTCCGCGCACTTCGCCCACGATGATGCGTTCGGGACGCATACGCAGACAGTTCTTGACCAGATCGCGCATCGTGATCTCGCCGGTACCTTCGAGGTTAGGCGGGCGGGTTTCGAGCCGGACAACGTGCGGTTGCTGCAGCTGGAGTTCGGCGGAATCTTCGCATGTGATGATGCGTTCGTCCGTGTCGATATACTGCGTCAGGCAGTTGAGCAGTGTCGTCTTGCCGGAGCCGGTACCGCCGGAAATGATCACGTTGCAACGGCATCGGCCGATGATCTTCAGGATCCTTGCGCCTTCGGGGGAAATCGAACCGAATTTGACCAGTTGGTCGAGGGTCAGCTTGTCCTTCTTGA
>JAGRLC010000073.1 GCA_020441995.1 Rhodobiaceae bacterium | reverse complement strand
CTTCGCCGGCCGGTGTCGGGTTGATCGCGGTCACCAGAACGAGATGGCCGTTCTTGTTGCCCGACACCGACTTGATGAAGTCGGCCGACACCTTGGCCTTGTCATGGCCGAAGGGCAGCAGGTGCTCGGAGGGAATGTCGAGCTTTGCGCCGATCTCCTGGATCGGCTTCTTGTTTGCTGCGCGGGCAATTTCGATATCGGACATCAGTCTATTCTCCGAATTGTATTCACTGGCCTCAGACGCCGAACTCGTCGCCGGCTTTCAGGCCGACGCTGGCGGCCCATTCGGCGGCTCCAACCTTGCCGCCATCCTTGGGACGCACGCGCTTCACCAGGACGCGGCCGCCGATGCACTGCACGGCGAAGCCTTCGTCGGTGATTTCGCGGACGCGGCTGGAGATACCGTCACCGGGCACAAGCGCACAGTCGAAGACACCAATGGTCTCGCCATTGAACGTCGTCCATGCGCCTGGAGAGGGGTTTGTGCCGCGGATCAGGTCGTAAACCTGCTGCACCGGCTTGTTCCAGTCGATGCGTGAATGCTTGGTCGTGCAACGGCGCTCGTAGGTCGCTTCGTCCTCGTTGGCGACGATGCGTGGCGGATTACCCTTGCGGTAGAGGTCGACAACCTCAAGCACGCTGTCGACGGCAACGGGGTAGATCTTCTTGAAGTAGAGATCGATGACCGTGTCGTCGGGGCCGATCTCGCATTCCCACTGCATCAGGCTGTCGCCCTCGTCGAGACCGTCGGAGGGGTAGAACCATGAAAAGCCGGACTTCTTGGAGCCCATGATGATCGGCCAGTTGACCGCGGAAGGTCCGCGGTGCAGCGGCAGCAGCGAAGGATGGAAGCAGATTGAACCGTGGGTCGGCGTATCGCGCGCGGCCTCGGGAACGAAGACATTGACGAAGGCCATGACCATCAGGTCGGCGTTGTAGCCTTTCAGCGTCTCCAGCGTTTCCTCAGCATCGAAATTCGCCGGCTGCTCTACGGGCAGCCCCTTCTCAAGCGCGAATTCCTTGATCGGGTCAATAGGTTTGCCTTCCTTGTCCGGCTCGCAATAGACCGCGACAACCTCATCGGTGCCGGTGTCCAGAAGTTTTGCAAGCACGTCCTTACCGAAGGCCTGCTGCCCCATAACAATCAAACGCATATCGCTCTCCCCTGACGGGCGGCCCGTTCTGACGCGGGCCCGCCCGGAAATTCAATTTCTATTCCGTGTTACTCAGCCGCTTCCTTACGCAGGTCGCCGAACGCGCCGGACTCGGTCAGCCGCTGCAGATCGTCGCCCTGGTAGCCAAGAACGCTGCTGAGGATTTCCTCGGTGTGCTCGCCAAGCAACGGCGAACGCTTCACATCAACCGGGCTGTCGGACAGCTTGATCGGGCAGCCGACGGAGTAATAGGCGCCGCGCTCGGGGTGATCGACCTTGACGATCGTTCCGGTCTTCTGCAGGCCCTCGTCTTCCATGATTTCCTTCATGGAGAGGATCGGGCCCACCGGAATATCGAGCGGGTTGCAGATGTCCATGACCTCGAACTTGGTCTTGGTCATCGTCCACTCTTCGATGCGCGCGAAGATCGCGTTGAGCTTCGGCAGGCGCGCCTTCGGCGTCGCGTACTCGGGGTCGGTCTTCCAGTCCGGCTCGCCGATGACGTCGCAGACCTTCTCCCAGACCGCCGCCTGGGTGATGAAGTAGGTGTAGGCGTTGGGATCGGTTTCCCAGCCCTTGCACTTCAGGATGCGGCCGGGCTGACCGCCACCGGAGTCGTTGCCCGCGCGCGGGGTCGCCTCACCGAAGGGGATACCTTCGCCGAACTGCGAGTACTCGGTCAGCGGACCGGCCGCGAGGCGCTGCTGGTCGCGCAGCTTGACGCGGCACAGGTTGAGAACGCCATCCTGCATCGGTGCGAGCACCTTCTGGCCACGGCCGGACTTCTCACGCTGGTAAAGCGCGGTAACGATACCAAGGCAGAGGTGGAGGCCGGTGCCGGAATCGCCGATCTGGGCGCCGGTCACGAGCGGCGGGCCGTCGAGGAAGCCGGTGGTCGAAGCCGAGCCGCCGGCGCACTGCGCGACGTTCTCGTAGACCTTGCAGTCCTCGTACTTGCCGGGGCCGAAACCCTTCACCGAAGCCAGGATGATGCGCGGGTTGATCTTCTGGATGTTCTCCCAGGAGAAGCCCATGCGATCGAGCGCGCCGGGAGCGAAGTTCTCCACCATGACGTCGCAGGTTTCGATCAGCTTGGTCAGCACTTCCTTGCCGGCGGGGTCCTTCGAGTTGATCTCGATGGAGCGCTTGTTGTGGTTCAGCATGGTGAAATACAGGCTGTCCGCACCGGGCACGTCGACGAGCTGCTTGCGCGTCGCATCGCCAACGCCGGGACGCTCGACCTTGATAACGTCGGCGCCGAACCAGGCCAGAAGCTGGGTGCAGGTCGGTCCTGACTGAACGTGTGTGAAGTCGAGAACCTTCACGCCTTCAAGAGCTTTCATAACTTTGCCTCCAGAACCGAATTAGATTTTCTTCGCTTGCGGATAGCGCGCCTGCGCCACCACCGAAGAGGGGTTGAGATTGCCGATGTTGCCGCTTTCCTTGCCGGCGTCTTCGGCGATAACGGCATTGATCAGCGTGGGCTTGCGGCTGTCGAAAGCAGCCTGGATTGCCTGACGCAGCTCATCGGGGTTGTTGACGGTCACGCCTTCACCACCGAAGGCCTGCATCATCAGGTCGTAACGCGCGCCCTTGACGAAAACGGTGGTCGAGGGGTCCTCGCCGCCGGACCAGTTGGTGCCGTCGCCGCGGTAGATGCCGTTGTTGTTCATGATCACGATGCAGACCGGCAGGTTGTAGCGGCAGATCGTCTCGACCTCCATGCCGCAGAAGCCGAAGGCGCTGTCGCCCTCGATGGCCAGAACCTGGTTGCCGGTTTCGACCGCGGCCGCGACAGCGGAGCCCATGCCGATGCCCATGATGCCCCAGGTGCCGACGTCGAGACGCTTGCGGGGCTTGTGGATGTCGATGATCGAGCGAGCCTGGTCGAGCGCGTTGGCGCCTTCGTTGACCAGCACGACATCGGGGTTCTGGGCGATGAGTTCCTTCATCACGCCGAGCGAACCCTGGTAGTCCATGGGCGAATTGTTGTTGCGCAGGCGCGGCGCCATTTTCTCGACGTTCGCCTTGACCTTGGAGCTAACCGCGCCGGTCCACTCCTCCGGCGGTTTCTGCCAGTTGGAACCGATCGCGTCGAGCAGCGCCGTGGCGCAGGATTCGATATCGCCGATCAGCGGCGCGGAAATCTTCTGGTTGGAGTCCATCTCGGTCGGCTCGATGTCGATCTGGACGAACTTCTTGGATCCCTTCTCACCCCAGGACTTGCCCTGGCCGTGCTGCAGGAGCCAGTTGAGGCGGGCGCCGATCAGGAAGACGCAATCGCTTTCCTTCAGCACCAGCGAACGGGCGGCGGAAGCGCACTGCGGATGGGTATCCGGCAGAAGGCCCTTGGCCATCGACATCGGCAGGTACGGGAAGCCGAGGGTCTCGACCAACTCACGGACCTTGTCGTCAGCCTGCGCGTAGGCGGCGCCCTTGCCGAGAATGATGAGCGGCTTCTTGGCTGACTTCAGAACGTCCACGGCGCGCGAGATGGCTTCGGGAGACGGAACGCTCGCCGGATTGGGATCGACAACCTCGATGAGTGACTTCTGGCCCTCGACCGCGTCCATCACCTGGCCGAGAAGCTGGCCGGGAATGTCGAGGTAGACACCGCCCGGACGCCCGGTCAGCGCGGCGCGGATGGCGCGGGCAACACCCAGACCGATGTCCTCGGCGTGCAGGATACGGTAGGCCGCCTTGCAATGCGGACGGGCGATGGCCAACTGATCCATCTCCTCGTAGTCACCGCGCTGCAGATCGACGATCTCACGCTCGGAAGAGCCGGAGATCAGGATCATCGGCCAGCAGTTGGTGGTGGCATGGGCCAGCGCGGTCAGGCCGTTGAGGAAGCCCGGCGCCGAAACCGTCATGCAGATGCCCGGCTTCTTGGTGAGGAAGCCCGCGGCGGCGGCGGCATAGCCGGCGTGCTGCTCGTGACGGAACGACAGAACGCGCAAGCCCTGCGCCTGCGCATAGCGGCCCAGATCCGTGATCGGAATACCGGGAACGTTGTAGATCGT
Organism: Rhodobiaceae bacterium; assembly: GCA_020441995.1. Lineage (GTDB taxonomy): Bacteria > Pseudomonadota > Alphaproteobacteria > Rhizobiales > Tepidamorphaceae > JACKJK01. The sequence continues at coordinate 41,425 of JAGRLC010000073.1, read as the reverse complement.
CTTAACGCCGTTGATCTTCAGCGCGTCGATGAGCAGATGGAAACCGTCGGTGAGATTGTCCACCGACTGAGTGGGTTCCGTGCTGGGCACTGCTGCAGACATCTTGTCCTACCTCCAAAAAATCAAAGAAATCACGTGGTGTTCTGCGTGCGCGGCTATTCAGCCGCCCGCCGCGTGCGCGACATCACCGCGATCTTTCTCCAGGTTCGTCTGATGTGGTCGTGAAGCTTCATGGTGTGCTCGCGCACAAGCCGCTCGGCGAGGTCCGCGTCACGGCTTTCCAGAGCCTCGATGATTTCCATATGGTCGATAACCGAACGATCGACGCGATCACCCTCGCCCATCGCACGGCGGCGAATGGCATGCATGTGCATGAACAGGCCATCCGCCATATCCTTGAGAAGCGAACAATGGGACATCTCGAGGATGGCCTGATGAAACTTTATGTTCGCTTCCGAGTATTCCTCGATGTTGGCGTGCGATGCATTCTTGCTGTCGCGCACCGCCATCGAGCGCAGATTTTGCAGCTCTTCTTCCGTGGCGTACTGCGTGGCGAGACGCGCGGCCATGGATTCAAGCGCGGCCCAGGCGATCACCATCTCCTGAACGTCTTCGAGAGACTTGCGGCGGATGAAAACGCCCTTGCGCGGCTGGATATCGACGAAACCATCGCGCTCAAGCCGGGCAAGCGCCTCACGCACCGGCGTGCGCGAGATGCCGAGCTGCTCGGCCATCGTGCGCTCGTCAAGGCGCAGGTTGGCATCTTCATCGTAGATATTCGAGGCAAGAATCGCTTCCAGAAGGACCTCGTAAATGTGGTCCTTCAGCATAAAGCTGGTGCCAATTGGCTTGAGCGTTACGCCCGCCATGCTCTCCCCGCGTTTCCCTTCCCCGCGTTTGTTTGCGGGGCTTTTTATTGCCTTGCCGCCCTGTATCAGAGTCAGCTCACTGGCATTTGTTGTGTGGTATACCATAGACAAAAGTCCAATGCCTTACAACCGGATTTTTCCTAAGCGCCGCGTCCCCGGATTCAGGTCACGGTGTTGGACGGGTCTCCGGAAACGAAATTCTCAATGTTTGCGATGGTCTGGCGCCAGCACTCCGTCTGCGCCTCGCGGCTTGCCCACGCCACATGCGGCGTCAGGATGAAGTTGGGCCGACCCAGGAGGCGCAGCAGCGGGTTGTCGGCCGCCGGCGGCTCCTTGGTCAGCACGTCGAAACCGGCGCCCGCGATCTGGCCGGATTCGAGCGCATCGACGAGGGCCGCTTCATTGACCAATCCGCCGCGCGACGTGTTGATGATCAGCGGCTTGCGCTTCATCTTCGCGAACTCCGCCGCGCCCAGCGTATCCTTAGTGTGGGCGTTGAGGGGGCAATGCATCGTGATGATGTCGCTCTCCTCCAGCACCTGCTCGAAGGGGGTGTAGAGGGGGCCGAGGCCTTCAACGCCCTTGTGGGCGGCAAAGTGGATCTTCATGCCGAAGCCGCGTGCGATGCGCGCAACACCCTGCCCGATCACGCCCTCGCCAATAATGCCAAGCGTCGAGTTGGCCAGATCGCGAATCATGTGGGTGTGGAAACAGAACTGTCCGGACTTCTGCCACTCGCCGTTGATGACGTCCTCGCGGTAGCCGACAATGCCGCGGCGCAAGGCAAGGATCAGCGCGAATGTGTGCTCCGGCACCGTGTTCTCGGCATAGCCGCGCACATTGGAAACGACAACGCCATGCTCGCGGCAGGCCGGCACATCGATCACGTCATAGCCGGTGGCCGAAACCGAGATCATCTTCAGGTCCGGAAGCTTCGCCAATGTCTCGGCGCGCATTGGCACCTTGTTGGTAATGCAGACCTGCGCACCCGCGAGGCGTTCCAGAATCTGGTCGGGAGACGTCTGTGCGTATTCGACCCAGTCATGGTCGAACGAGGGACGGTGCAGATCGAGATCCGACGCGTAGGTATCCTTGTCCAGGCAGACGATTTTCATAATTCAAGCGCTTCCCCGTTGTGGAGGACCATTAATCGTTATGACCGATATTGAAGTCGTCCACGCCCCGTGGTATATGGTATACCAGAAATGCCGCACGAAAGACGGCATGTCAACTTTCAAGGAGGAAGGCTTTTAACCGGCCATGCTGATACGTGCGTCCGACTCCGTTCTTGTCGTTATCGACATGCAGGAACGCCTGGTCCCTGCCATGCAGGCTCCGGCGCGCACGATCCGCAACACGAAAACGCTGATTGCGGCGGCGACGGAAATGGACGTCCCGGTTCTGCTTACAGAGCAGTATCCCAAGGGACTTGGACATACCGTACCCGAGATCGCATCCGCGACGAAAGCGCCGGTATTTTCCAAGATGCATTTCTCCTGCATGGAAGATCAGGCCTTTGGCGAGGCGTTCCGCGCCCTTGGCCGCAAGCAGGCTGTCATTTCCGGCATGGAGGCGCATATCTGCGTCGTCCAGACCGCCGCCAGCCTGATCGAGGAAGATTACGAGGTTTTCGTCGTATCCGACGCCACCGCCTCGCGCACGCTGGAGAGCGAACACGCCTGCATCCAGCGGCTCAGCGCCATCGGGGCCGGCATCGTGACGACCGAGATGGTGGTTTTCGAGTGGCTCGGCCGTGCCGGGTCCGAACAGTTCAAGCGCATCCTGCCGCTGGTGAAGTAAGCGGCGATGCGTTCCAGGTCATGGATCCATGGCTGATGAAAGTATCCTCCTGGCCTCAAGGCCAAAACTCAAAGAGGCGGTGCGGCACTGGCCGCACCGCCTGTTTTTTGGACTTGGGGGATACAGGGCACCAAAGCACCGGACATCACGTTTGAGCGGTGCTAGGCTGCGGGGCAAGGGCGGGCATCATTGACCGTACCGGACCCGTGGGATACCAAAAGTTGAACCGCCGGACGCGGTCTTGTCCTTATCGGGACATGGCAGCGCAAAGAGCGGAAGGGGGAATGCGATGAACCTTTCGGAGCACCTTTCCAAGGAAATCCTGGCGCAGTACGGCGTTGCGATTCCGACCGGACGGCTGGCGACAAGCCCGCAAGAGGCCGAGGCGAGCTGCAAGGAAATCGATTCTGCGAAATATGTTGTGAAGGCGCAGATCGGCGCCGGCGGACGCGGGCTCGTCGGCGGCATCAAGTTCGCCGCCACCCCGTCGGCGGTGCGCGCCGAAGCGGGCAAGCTGATCGGCAAGCGCCTCGTCACCGACCAGACCGGGGAAGCCGGCGAGATGGTCAACTCCGTATATGTCGAGGAAGCCATCGACATCGTCCACAGCTATTACCTGTCGCTGGCCTTCGACCAGCATGACGGGCAGCCGGTCCTGCTGTGCTCGGCCAAGGGCGGTGTGGAGTTCGAGCAGGCGGCCCGCATGGACCCTGACATCGTCAGCCATCTGACGCTGCCGTCGGATGGCGAGTTCGACGAAGCGGCTATCGGCGCGTTCCTTGAAAAGGCCGGCATCCCGGACAAGGCCCGCGACGGCGTTCTGAAAATCGCGAAGGGTGCCGCGAAAGCCTTCTTCGACAACGACGCGACGCTGGTCGAGATCAACCCGCTGGCCGTGCGCAAGGACGGCAGCGCGGTTGCGGTCGACGCCAAGATCAGCCTCGACGGCAACGCCCTGTTCCGCCACCCCGAGTTCGACGATGCGAACAGCGAGGCGCAGCGCGAGGAGCAGGAACGCATCGCCAGTGAAAACGACATCAACTTCGTCAAGCTGGGCGGCAATATCGGCGTCGTCGTCAATGGCGCGGGCCTCGGCCTTGCGACCAACGACATGATCGTCGACGCAGGCGGCAGGCCGGCGAACTTCATGGACATCCGCACGACGACCACGAGCCTTCAAATCGCACGCGGCATCGCCATGCTGCTGCAGGATACAAGCGTAACGGTCATGCTCATCAACGTGCATGGCGGCGGCATGACCGCCTGCGACACGGTGGCGGAAGGCTTCGCGATCGCCTATTCGCGCTCCAGCCGCAAGCCGCCCGTTGTCGTGCGGCTGGCCGGCACGAACGCGGAATGGGCTGTCAGCGTGCTGAGAAACCGGCGGCTTGAGTTCGACAGTTTCGACACCATGGGCGAAGCCGTCGAACGCGCGGTCGAGATCGCACGTACAGGGAGGGCATGATGGCCATTCTCGTTGGACCCGATACCCGCGTCATCGTGCAGGGCATGACAGGCCGCTCCGGCACCTTCTATACCGACCTCGCGATCCGCTACGGCTCGACCTATGTCGGCGGCGTGCGCCCCGGCAAGGGAGGCACACAGCACATGGGGCTGCCGATCTTCAACACGGTGAAGGACGCGGTCGAGGAAACCCAGGCGAACGCCAGCATGGTGATGGTGCCCGCGCCCAAGGCCGGCGCGGCGCTGATCGAGGCGATCGAGGCTGAAATTCCGCTCGTGGTCTGCGTCACCGAGCGCGTGCCCGTGCATGACATCTCGAAGGTCAAGGCGGCGCTCAAAGGCTCCAGGACCACGCTCGTCGGGCCGAACTCGCAGGGCGTGCTGACGCCCGGCGCCTGCAAGATCGGTGTGATGGCGACCACGGATGCAAGCCCCGGCGTTATCGGCATCGCATCGCGCTCGGCCTCGCTGACCAGCGAAATCCTGGCGCAGACATCCGCTGTGGGTCTTGGCCAGTCAACCACCGTCGGCGTCGGCGGCGATCCTGTCCACGGTATCGGCTTCAGACGCTGTCTTGAGCTGTTCAAGGACGATCCGGACACGCAGGGCGTCATCCTGATCGGCGAAGTCGGCGGCACCGAGGAAGAGGACGCGGCCGACTACCTGAACTCCGTCGACTACGGCAAGCCGGTCGTGGCGCTGATCGTCGGGCGGCACGCGCCGAAGGAACGGCGCATGGGCCATGCCGGCACGCTGTCGCTGTTCGGGCTGCAAAGCGCGGAAGAGAAGATCGACCGTCTCGCCTCCGCCGGTGTCGTCATCGCCGATACCGCCGATGATGTTGCCGCCGAGATGCGAGCGGCGCTTGAGAGTTGATTTTCCATCTCACGGCTATTCCTCGCCATGCCCGGGCCTGCGATGGCGCGGCCAAAAAGTTGGCCGGCCGCGCAATCGCGCTCCGGTTCAGGGCTATTCGCTCCTGAACCCCGCACATCGCTGGTGTCAGCCTTGCTGCATTCAACGCTGATGAGATACGTAACGAACCTGAAAGGTTCACAAGCCCGACTGGGCGTCGCGCACGTTTGCGCGCCCCATCGGAACCGTGGCCTCGGATACGGTCCGAGGGAACTGGCGTGAGATAAATAGAAAGAGACCCAATGATCCCGACTGAAATGGACGTCGTCGTAGCGACAGAACCCGGCGGGCCGGAAGTGCTCGAGCTCGGCAAGCGGTCGGTGCCCTCGCCCGCGGCCCATGAAGTTCTGGTCAAGGTGGATGCCTGCGGCGTCAACGGGCCGGATATCATCCAGCGGCGCGGTCACTACCCCCCGCCCAAGGGCGCGTCCGACCTGCTCGGTCTGGAAGTTTCCGGCGAGGTGGTCGCGGTCGGCGGCGACGTCACCAAGTGGAAAGCCGGTAACAGGATCTGCGCGCTGACCAACGGCGGCGGCTACGCGGAATATGTCGCCATCGACGCAAGCCACTGCCTGACCATTCCCGAAGGTGTCTCCCTCACCGACGCCGCCGGCCTGTGCGAAACCTTCTTCACGGTGTGGAGCAACATCTTCCACGGCCACGACGTCAAGGAAGGCATGAATTTCCTCGTCCATGGCGGCGCGGGCGGCATCGGCTCCACCGCGATCCAGCTTGGCGCGGCGATGGGGCTGAAGGTGTTCACCACCGCCGGTTCGGCGGAAGACTGTCATTACTGCGAGCGCCTTGGCGCGGCCCGCGCGATCAATTTCCACGACGAGGATTTCGTCGAGACCGTGCGCGAGGCAGGCGGCGCCGACATCATCCTCGACATCATCGCCGGCGACTATGTGGAGCGTAATTTCAAGGCCGCGCGGCACGATGCGCGCATCGTCCAGATCGCGTTCAACAAGGGCTCGAAGATGGAGATCAACCTGATGCCGGTGATGCTGAAGCGCCTCACCTACACGGGCTCCACGCTGCGCTCGCGCCCAGACAGCTTCAAGACCGCGATCGCCTCGGAACTCCAGGCAAAGGTCTGGCCGCTGTTTCCGAAGAAGCTTGTCACCGTGACCCACTCCGTGCTGCCGATGTCGCAGGCCGCGGAAGCGCACGCGATGATGGAAGCGGCCCAGCACCGCGGCAAGATTTTGCTGAAGCCCTGAGCGCAAACCCGGTATAAACTCGCGTCATGAGCGACGCGCAAACCGAGCCGGTTGAAGAAACCCGAACCCGCCTGCAGGACGTGCCCGACTGGGACTACCTGCTGCGCGAGTTCGAGCTTTTGTACCGGCCAGGCTTCGCGGGCGGCAGCAAGATCATCCGCGGCCATCGCAAGCGGGTCCGCGATTCACTTGCCGCGATCATCGACTCCAATCCGCCGATCAATCCGCGCCCGCCGGCATCGAAGCCGGTCACCGCGCATTTGAACCGCGCCTTCGATGTCGGCTCGCGCTACGCGATGTTCGGCCTGGCGAAGGCGCTGGAACGCGTCGCCCATCTGCTGACGTGGGAATACGGCTACGAGAAAGTGCCCAAGGCGCTGATGCGGAAATACGCCTATTGCGAGGTGCTCGGCCCGCAGGGACCGGTGGTGACGAATAAGCTGATCCTCGGCTTCGTGCTGTTTGCGCCCGAGACGACCTACCCGCAGCATCACCACAAGGAGATCGAGGAGAGCTATATCTCGATCTCGGGCAACTGGTCGGAGAACGACCAAGCGGTCTACTCGCCGGGCTCGCTGATCCTCAACCGCTCCGATCACAACCACCGCATCACGACGGGCGAACGCGACCCCTGCCTCCTCGCCTATGCCTGGGTCGGCCCGCCGGAGAAGCTCGCCAAGCCGGGCATGAATTTCTCGAAGAAGGTGGGATAACTGCGGCAGCCAATATCTGAATGCTCAAACCCCCAGATACCGCGCACACACCTCATCGCTTAAGTTCTCCGGCTTATCCGTCCACACGCTCTGCCCCCGTTCGAGGATGACGCAGCGGTCGGCGACGGCTTTCAGTTCGCGTATGGTCTTGTCGACGACGAGGATCGACAGGCCGCTGTCCTTCAGGGCATAGATCGCCGCCCAGATCTCCTGACGCACGACGGGGGCGAGGCCTTCGGTGGCCTCGTCAAGGATCAGCAGTTTCGGGTTTGTCATCAGCGCGCGGCCGATGGCCAGCATCTGCTGTTCGCCGCCCGATAGCGTGCTGGCCGATTGCGTCCGCCGCTCGGCGAGGCGCGGGAAAAGCTTCGCCACCTCGTCGAAAGTCCATTCGCCTGACCGCGCGGCGGCAACGAGGTTTTCCTCAACGCTCAGGTTGGGGAAGCAGCGCCTGCCCTCCGGCACCAGGCCAATGCCGAGGCGGGCCGCCTTGTGAACCGGTATCCGCTTCGTGTCGCGGCCATCGATCATGATGCTGCCGCCAGTGATGGGAAGCAGCTTGCACACGGTCTTGATCGTCGTCGTCTTGCCCATGCCGTTGCGGCCCATCAGGGCGACGACCTCGCCCGTGCCCACGTCAAGATCGACGCCGAACAGCGCCTGCGACGCGCCGTAGCCGGCAGTCAGACCTGCGACCTTGAGGAAGGGCGCGCTCATGCCGCGTCCCCCAGATAGGCGCCCTGCACGTCCGGATTTGCGCGGATTTCCTCGACCGTGCCGGTGGCGATGACCTCGCCATAGACCAGCACCGAGATGCGGTCCGCCAGCGAGAACACCACGTCCATGTCGTGTTCGATCAGCAGCACGGGCGCGGTCTCTTTCAGGTCGCGAAGCAGGCCCGACAGCCGCGCAAGGCCTTCCGGCCCCATGCCGGCCATCGGCTCGTCCATCAGGAAGGCTTTCGGCTTCATCGCCAGCGCAATGGCGATTTCGAGCTGGCGGCGTTCGCCGTGGGAGAGTTCGGCGACGCGGGTGTGCGCGCGGTTCTGCAAGCCGACTTCCTCAAGACACGCGCGCGCGGGGCCAAGCAACGCATCGTCGCTGCCGGCGTGCCTGAAGAAGCGGAAGACTTCGCCCGACACCGCCATCACCGCCAGCATGACGTTCTTCAGCGCCGACATTTCCATGGCGAGGCTGGAGATCTGGAAGGTGCGCGCCAGGCCGAGCCGCGCACGCCCCGCCGCATCGAGATGGCTTATCAGTTCGCCATCGAAGCGGATGTGGCCCGCATCATGCGCGATCTCGCCGGCAATGGTCTTGACCAGCGTCGTCTTGCCCGCGCCGTTCGGGCCGATCAGCGCATGGATTTCGCCGGGCATCAGGTCGAGCGACACGTTCTTGCAGGCGGCGAGCGCGCCGAAGGATTTCGAGAGGTTGGTGACTTCGAGGACGGGATCAGTCATGCGCCGCCCTCCTGCCTGCCAGCAGGCCGACCAGCCCGCCGCGCGCGAACAGCACCACCAGAAGCAGCACGATGCCGAGCAGCACCTGCCAGTAGTCGGTGACGTCGCCGAGCACCTCTTCCAGCAGCAGGTAAAGGCAGGCGCCGGCGACGGGTCCGCCGAGCCGCGCGACGCCGCCGAGAATGACGAACACCATGATCTCGCCCGACGTGTGCCACGACAGCATCGACGGCGACACGAAGCGGTTGAGATCGGCATAGAGCGCGCCGGCAAGACCGGTGATCATGGCGGAGATGACGAAGGCGGTCAGGCGCACGTTGAACGGGCGGATGCCGCTTGCGGTCAGCCGCTGCGGGTTCTGCCGCGCCATCTCCAGCGCCAGCCCGAAGCGCGATCGCACCAGCACCGCCATCAGCGCCAGCACCACGGCGAGCACGCCGAAGCAGACGGCGAAATACGTCCACGGGTCCATCATGTTCAGCCCGAGAGCCTCATTGCGCACGTAGAACGACAGCCCGTCCTCGCCGCCATAGGCGGGCCACGAGACGGCGAAGTAGTAGAGCATCTGGGCGAAGGCGAGCGTGATCATGATGAAGTAGACGCCGCCGGTGCGCAGGCTGAAGATGCCGATGGGGATGGCGGTGATCATCGCCGCGACAATGGCAGCAAGCCAGATCACCGGCATGCTTGTGCTGCCCGCGATCTCCATGGGCCAGGTCATGACCGGCGCGTAGTTGCGGGCAGCCGACGCGATGATGCCCGCCGCATAGCCGCCGATGCCGAAGAAGGCCGCATGCCCGAAGGAAACCAACCCGCCATAGCCGAGCGCCAGGTTGAGGCCGACGCCTGCTATGGCGAAGATCGCCGCCTTTGTCGCCAGCGTGATGATGAATGGCTCATCACCCGTTTTGCCATGGAAGGCCGCGCCGAAAAGCAGCGCCATCAGCAGCAGCGTTATGAAGGTTTCCCGCTTCATCTACGCGGGCTTTCCGAACAGGCCGGTCGGCTTGAACACCAGCACCAGCGCCATCAGCACATAGATCAGCATGGAGGCGAGCGCGGAGCCGACAGACGTGGCGCTGGATGCATCCATGATCAGCCCGAAGGCCTGCGGCAGCAGGAAGCGTCCGAGCGTGTCGGTGAGGCCGACGAGGACCGCGCCGATGAATGCGCCGGTGATCGAGCCGATGCCGCCGACGACGATAACGACGAAGGCGAGGATCAGCACCGGCTCGCCCATGCCGATCTGCACCGCCTGCACCGAACCGACCAGCGCGCCTGCAAGCCCCGCCAGCGCCGCGCCGAGCGCGAAGACGATTGTGTAGAGCTTGCCGATGTCGACGCCGAGCGCCGCGATCATCTCGCGGTCGGATTCACCGGCGCGGATGCGCATGCCGAGCCGCGTCCTGTTGACCAGCAGAAAGAGCCCGCCGGCAATCCCCAGCCCGACGCCGATGATCAGCAGACGGAACAGCGGATAGGTGATGCCGCCGGGCAGCGCGACGGATCCCGACAGCGCGTCCGGCAAAGTGAGGTAAAGCGGGAAGGAGCCGAAGGCCCAGCGCGTGCCCTCGGTGAAAACGAGGATCAGCGCGAAGGTTGCGATGACCTGATCTAGATGGTCGCGGGCATAGAGGTGGCGGATGATCAGCACCTCGACCAGCACGCCTGCGATGGCAGCCGCCGCGAGGCTCGCTGCAAGGCCGAGCATGAACGATCCGGTCGCTGCGGCAACGGCGGCGCAGGCGAAGGCGCCGAGCATGTAGAGCGAACCGTGGGCGAGATTGATCAGGCCCATGACGCCGAAGACCAGCGTCAGCCCCGCCGCCATGACGAACAGCATGACGCCGAACTGCAATCCGTTGAGGAGCTGTTCGAAGACGAGCGCTGCGCTCATGTCAGCCGGGCGGTGAGCAGTTTGGTTGCGAAACCGGCAAACAGCATCGCAGACACGCCGTTGATCCAGCGCGCCATGCGACGATAGACGGCCATCGGTCCCTGGCGCGAAAACAGGAACGCATAGCCGAAATTGATGAGAGCGCTCTGGATGCCGACCGCAGCCACGACGATGGCTAAGCTCGCCACCGGCTGCCCCGGCTTGAGGATGACGGAATAGAGCGCGGCGAAGAAGAGGATCGCCTTGGGATTGGTCAGGTGAATGAAGAGGCCGCGCAGATAGGGCCTGGACCGGGACACCTGCCCCTCGCTCATGCCGCCCTTCAAGGCGGCGCGGGCCGATTTATAGGCCAGCCAGAAAAGATAGGCAGAACCGACATAGCGGACCGCTTCGAGCGCCCAGACATGCCGCATGGCAAGGGTCGCAAGGCCCGCCGCCGTCAGGATCGACCAGACAAGCGATCCGCTCAGGACACCGGCGGCCATGCGCATGCCCGCCCCCAGTCCCCGGGTCATGGAGGTGGAGGCAATGGCCAGCGTGGCCGGCCCCGGCGAGGCCTGGGCGATGAGCGCGGCGAGCAGGATCACCGGCAAGCTGATCAGGATATCCATGGTCGGTCCTTAACGGTGGCGCGGAACAGGATCCGCGCCACCGGCATTCGCGTTTCCGCAGCTTACATCTTGCACTCTGAGACGTAGGCATTGTCGCGGTCGGTCATCGCGGTTGCGACGATCTTGTTGGTCAGGATGTCGCCTTCCTTGATCACTTCGCGCACGTAGATGTCCTGGATCGGATGGTGGTTCGACGCGAAGGAGAACTTGCCGCGCACCGATGAGAAATCAGCCGCTTCAAGCGCCGCCTGGAAGCCGGCCATGTCAGAGACCGGCGCCTTGGCCAGCGCCGACATCAGCAGGTTGGCCGTGTCGTAACCGTAGGAGGCGTAGATCGACGGCAGGCGGCCGTATTCGGCCTGATAGCCCTCAACGAATTTCTTGTTGGCTTCGTTGTCGATGTCCTTGGACCAGTTGGCGGTGTTCTTGACGCCAAGCGCTGCGTCGCCAACCGCCTGCAGGATGTTCTGGTCGAAGGAGAAGGCCGGACCGATCAGCGGCAGGCCGACTTCCGACTGAGCATACTGCTTCATGAAGGCGATGCCCATGCCGCCGGGCAGGAAGAAGAACACGCTGTCGGCGCCGGATGCCTTGATCTGAGCGATCTCGGCTGCGTAGTCGTCCTGGCCGAGCTTGGTGTAGACCTCGCCGGCCAGCTCGCCCTTGTAGAAGCGCTTGAAGCCGGTCAGCGAATCCTGGCCCGCCGGATAGTTCGGCGCCAGGATGAAGGTCTTCTTGAAGCCGGCGTCATTGGCATAAGCGCCGGAGGCTTCGTGTAGGTTGTCGTTCTGGTAGGAGACGGCGAAGTAATGCGGGTTGCAGCCCTTGCCGGCGAGCGCGGAGGGCGCGGCATTCGGCGAAAGGTAGAACTTGCCCTGCCCCACCGCGGCGGGAACAACCGCCATGGCAAGGTTCGACCAGATGATGCCGGTCAGCACATCAACCTTGTCGTTCTGGATCAGCTTGTCGGCAAGCTGCACGGCAACGTCGGGCTTGCGCTGATCGTCCTCGACGATAACCTCGATATCCTTGTTGCCGGCCTGCTTGATGGCGAGCATGAAGCCGTCGCGCACGTCGATGCCGAGGCTCGCACCGCCGCCGGTCAGCGTGGTAATCATGCCGACCTTGACCGGCTCGGCGAGAGCCGGTACGGCCAGCGTCAGCGCAAGCGCTGCGGCAGCAAATTTGGTTGTGAAACGCTTCATACAATCCTCCCGGACATTTGTGCCCGTGACTACGGGTTGAGAAATCGGTTTGGCCTCGGGCGGCAATATTTGCGCAAGGCGATGCGCAAAGCCAGCCCCTAACGCAAAGACAATCGTCTATTGCCGCACAAAGCGAAGCCGGGGCACACTCCGGCACGCGAAAACGCAAAAGAACGGGGCAGGAATGATCACCGACTGGGATGCGGCCTACGCCAACATGGACCATGTGAAGGAAGGACCGTCCTATCCGCCGAAATGGATGGCGGCCGCGGCGCTTTACCGAGAGGCCATGAGCGCGAAGGGCAAGGCGCGGCTCGACCTGCGCTATGGGCCGGGTGAACGCAACCTTGCCGACCTGTTCCTGCCGGACGGCGACCCGCTGGGCCTCGTGGTCTTCGTGCATGGCGGATACTGGCGCGCGTTCGACAAGTCGGTGTGGTCGCATGTGGCTCAAGGTTGCGTGGATGCGGGCTGGGCGGTCGCCCTGCCCTCCTACACGCTGTGCCCGGACATCCGCATCGCCGGCATCGCACAGGAAATCAGTGCGGCCATTTCGTTTCTCGCCGGCGAAATCGGTGGACCGATCCACCTGTCGGGGCATTCCGCCGGCGGGCATCTGGTCAGCCGCATGGTGTGCCTGGATACCAAGCTCGACGAAGACATACTGGCGCGGATCGCCAATGTCGTTTCGATCAGCGGCGTGCATGACCTGCGCCCGCTGCTGAATACGCAGCTGAACGCGGTCCTGCGCATGGATGACGCCGAAGCGCGCGCCGAGAGCCCTTGCCTGCTGGAGCCGCTCGAAGGCATCAAGCTGACAGCATGGGTGGGCGGCGGCGAACTTCCCGAGTTCGTCCGCCAGAACGATCTGCTCGCCAACGTCTGGACGGGCTTAAGCGCGACGACCCGCAGCGTCCATGACGGCACCCGCAATCACTTCACCGTTGTGGAAGCGCTGGGCGACAAGGCTTCGCCGCTGGTGGCGGCGATCACCGGCGACGATGGCTGGTTCAGGCAGGAAGCGTGACGACGGCTTTAAGACCGCCCAGATCCGCCTCTTCCAGGGCAAGGTCGCCTTCATAAGCGGCAAGAATATCGCGCACGATCGCCAAACCGAGACCCGCGCCGCCGCCAGCCTCATCGAGACGTTTACCGCGGGCAAGAACCGTGGCGCGGGCGGTCGCGTCGAGGCCCGGCCCATCGTCCTCGATGATGAGTGTCAGCTTGCCGCCCTCCCGCAACGCACTGACCGAGATCCGCTCCTTCGCGTGGCGCGTCGCGTTCTCCATCAGGTTACCGAGAAGCTCGGCGAGATCATCGCCGTCCATGGGAGCCGCAACACTATCGGCGATATCGAGAGCATAGGTTTTGCCGCGCCCGTCTGGCGTGCGCTCCAGCGTCCGCACGATGCCCGCAGCCAACGTTGCAACCGGCGCCGACACCGCCGCGCGGCCATGGCGCACGCGGGCGCGGGCAAGCTCGCGCTCCATGTGGCGGCGCATCCGCGTCGAGACCTCATCAAGGTCATCGGCAATTGCCGTTTCGCCCTTGTCGCGCAGGCGCGCGATGTCGGTTGCGAGCGCCGTCAGCGGCGTCTTCAGCCCATGGGCAAGATCGGCGGCGCGATCGCGCGCCCGCACGAGATCGGCTTCCTGGGCCGCCAGCAGTTCGTTGATTTCATCGACCAGCGGGGCAACTTCTGAAGGCACGTCGGATGAAAGCCGCGCACTGCGCCCGGCGCGGATGTCGGCAAGCCGCTCGCGCATCGAGCCCAATGGCTTCAGGCCTGCGCCGATCTGGATCGAGAAGCCGGCAAGCAGGAACAGGCCAAGCAGCGCCAGGGCCGGGGTTATGTCGCGGGCGAAATCCGCTTCAAGCGAAGCGATCTCGGCCCGGTCCAGCGCCACGGACAGGCGCACATCATGGTCACGCCCGCCTACGGGAACCAGAAAGGCCTGCTCATGAACGAGCAGCTCTTGTCCGTCGGGCCCACTGGCGTCGTGAACATGGATCGCGCCCGGTTCGAGCGGGTCGTCGGGAAGCGCGAGCGCGCTGTCCCAAAGCGAACGCGAGCGCATCCGCGCGCCGGACATGGTGTCCGTGATCTGCCAGTAGAGCCCGCCATAGATCCGGTTGAAGCGCGGGTCGACAGGTTGGCGCACAAGCGTCAGCGCGCCATCGGCACCAATGCGCAGACTTCCCGAAAGCTGGACAATGTGGGTGTCCAGTTCGACGCCGACGCGGCGTTCAAGGTGACGGGAGAACAGGGACGTGAGGCCGATGCCAGCAGCGACAAGCACGATCGCCATGACGCCGGCCGCATAGGCGACGAGCCGTACCCGCAATGACTTGAGGACGCTCATGCCGTGTCCGCATCGTCCGGGACAATATAGCCGAAGCCGCGCCGGGTCTCGATCAGCGCGACGGGCAGCTTCCGCCGCACCCGGCCGATCAGAACCTCCACGGCGTTGGACTCACGTTCAAAGTGCACAGATTGCAGGTGTTCGGCCAATTCCTGCTGCGGCACGACACGCCCCTTGTGCAGCATGAGATAGGCGACAAGCCGATATTCCTGCGGCGACAGGCTGACGGGCACGCCATCGATGCTGAGGCGCATCTGGCGCGTATCGAGGCTGGCGCGCCCGACTTCGATCACGGGCGCCGCATGCCCGCCGGAACGGCGCACGATGGCGCGCAACCGCGCCAGAACCTCCTCGATGCGGAACGGCTTGGCGAGATAATCGTCGGCGCCGGCATCGATGCCTTCGACCCGCTCGGCCCAGGCGCCGCGCGCCGTCAGCACCAGCACGGGAAGATCGCGGCCCGCGCCGCGCCAGCGCTTGAGCACGGCAAGTCCGTCCATACCCGGCAGCCCAAGATCGAGGATCGCCGCGCCGTACATCTCGGTATCGCCGAGGTGCCAGCCTTCCTCACCGTCGCTCACAGCATCGACAACGTAGCCCGCGGCTTCCAGCGCGGCGGTCACGTCCGCCCGGATGCGGTCATCGTCCTCGATCAGCAGAACGCGCAAGGTTCAGTCATCCTTCCTGTCGGGCAGGATTTCGCCGGTCGCGGCGTTGACGTGAATTTCACCGCGATGCCCGGACGAGTCGATAAAATATATCTCGTAGATCGGGATCCCGTCCTCTTCCTCGAACTCGATTTCAAGAATGCGGTCACCGGTCTGCGGACGGATCATTTCCAGGATTTCCGGCAGCGGCAGGATGTCGCCGCGCTGACGCGCTTCGTAGAGATCGTCATGAGAGGCTTCGCGCCCATTCTCCCGGTCGGCAAGAACCGGCTGGGCGGCGAGCGTAGCAAGCATGACGGCAAGTATGGCGGCGGCTTTATACATGCGGAGCTTTATGGCGGGCAAAAAATGACAATTGCCTGACAAGCCGCATCAGCCATCTGTCATCGCGCGCCTGCCATGGTCCCTGTCATCACGGCGGGAGGGCCCCGCCGGCCAGACGGAGGACTTAACCTATGAAGACCAGCACACTTCGCAAACTGTTCGCCACCTCAGCCACGATCGCCGCGCTTTCCCTTCCCTTCGCGGCGCAGGCCGAAGAGCGCTGCAGCGAGACGCCGAAAGACCAGTGGATGAGCGTGGAACAGGTGCGCGCCAAGGCGACGGAGCTTGGCTATGACGTGCGCAGCATCAAGGTCGAGGACGGCTGCTATGAGGCCTATGCCATCGACAAGGACGGCAAGCGCGTCGAGGCCTATTTCGATCCCGCAACGGGCAAGATCGTCAAATCGAAATCCGACGACTGATGGACGCAAGAGGCAGCACGGCGGAAGCCGGCGGTGCGACACTGCCGGCGACCGTCCGGGTCTGGGACCCGTTCGTGCGCATTTTTCACTGGTCGCTGGTGGCGCTGTTCGCCTTCGCCTTTCTGACCGGCGATGAATGGGACAAGCCGCATGAGATCGCCGGTTACACGATCGCGGGGCTGATTGCGCTGCGCGTGGTGTGGGGCTTCATCGGCACGAAGCATGCCCGCTTCACCAATTTCGTCACCGGACCCGGCACGGCAATCGGCTATGTGAAGGATGCGGTTTCATTCCGCGCCAAGCGCCATCTCGGGCACAACCCCGCCGGGGCTGTGATGGTGATTGCCCTGCTCCTTGCCATCTCGGCGATCTGCGCGACCGGATACATGATGGAGACGGACACGTTCTGGGGCGTCGACTGGGTCGAGGAAGTTCACGAATTCGCGGCCAACGCGACACTTGTTCTTATCGCCCTGCATATCGGCGGTGTCGTGTTTGCCAGCATCGAGCACGGGGAAAACCTCGTACGCGCGATGGTCACGGGCAACAAGCGGGCCTGACCGGTTCCCCCAATCGGAACGGCCTGCCAGCCGGGTGGTGCCCGCACGCGTAAACAGTGCGGGCTCCACTTGTCCGTGTCCGTGAAACCTACGCCCCTGCCAGCGCACGCTCGCCCAGAGCGGCGGATTTCCAGTTGTCGTAGACCTTGCGGGCAACGGCGTGCGCCTCATCGGCGCGTTCGTTGAAGGCGCGGGTGAATATCTCGGCCCCGTTTTCGCCCATGGCTTCGACAATCAATTCGTCGGTGCCGGGAATGGAGCGCCATTCCTCTATCGTGTCACGGGTCGATTCCAGGTGGAACTGCAGCGAAACCGCGCGCTCGCCCCAGCTCATGGCCTGGACGGGGCAGGCCGGCGTCGACGCAAGGATGCGCGCGCCCTGCGGTGGTTCGACAACTTCGGCGTAATGCCATTCCAGCGCGTGAAAGCCGCTCTCGATCCCCGCGAACCAGGGACTTTGCAGTCCCTCGCCGTTCAGGTCGATGGGAAGAATGCCGACCTCCGGCGTCCTGGCCACGCCAACCTTGCCGCCCAGCGCAGCCGCGAGAAGCTGATGCCCCAGGCACAGGCCGAAGTAGCCCATGCCTCGGGTCACCACCGCCTCGCGGATGGCGGCGATTTCACCCTCAAGCCAGGGATGCTCGTCCACCTCCCAGACATCCATCGGCCCGCCCATGACCCACAAGGCGTCGAAGCCTTCGAGAGCGGGGATGGACGCGCCTTTCTCGAACTCGACGAACGTCAGATCGGCGCCGTCGCCTGCAAGATAATCGCGGAAGACGCCGGGATGAACGGTTTCGGTATGCTGGAAGACGAGGATGCGCATGCAAGGCCGGGCAATGATGTGCTTTGCGCAAACCATGATGCAGGCGCAGGTCGTGCGCAAGTGGTATTAGAGCTGCAGGCCGCACCCCTGAAACGCAGCGAGCACGTTCGCCTTCTCGGCATCAGTCAGCTCCAGCATCGGACGGCGGACGCTGCCACCGGTCTGCCCGAGCAACTCAAGCCAGTATTTCTGATGCGCATGCGGCTTTCCGGACGGGCGCGAAGAGCGCAGGGCCTGACGCACCTGTTCCAGACTGCCATGGATCTCGCGCGCCTTCTCCACTTCGCCACGCATGGCAAAGTCGGTATATTCGCGAATACGCCTGTCGTTCCTCGTTTGCATCAGGTACGGCCACGAATTCGAAAAATACAGTTGCCAGCCAAGCTCGGTGATGTTTTGCAGCCACTCGGTTTCCGAGCCACATGTCACAACGAAGTTTTCGCCTGCCATCCGGGTCAGCGCGGCGTACATCGGGCGCGGGCCGGAATATTTGAAGCCAACAATGTTAGGTATCCGCGCCAGTTCCACGCAGGATTCAGGGCTCAGAACATAACCGGCGTCGGGATGACTCCAGACGATGACTCCGATGTCGAGCTTGCTGCACAGATATTCGAAATAGACACGGACCGTTTCGCATCTTTCCACGACGAGAGGCAGCACCGGTGTATGGATCACGATGAAGTCTGCGCCCGCATCTTGCGCGTGCCGGGCCAGTTCAAGAACAGTGTCCGGATTCTGGTCCATGCAGGTGACCGCGGTTCCGGTATCCCCGCCGCATTCCTCAATTATGATTTCGGCAACGCGCTTGAGTTCCGCAAGTGACAGCGAACCACATTCGCCAAGCTTGCTGCAGGCGCACATGCCATCGATGTCAAGATCGTCGATCCAGTGGCGGATGTTGGCGCGCAGACCCTCTTCATCAATTGAAAAATCGGAGTGCATGGGATTGAGCGGAGCAGCCCATATGCCACGCAGATGAGCGCGCGCGTAATCCTTTGCTTCAAGCCTGGAATATTTCATCCCTGCCCCAGTCGGTAATCTATGGAAGCCGCCATCACTCTCCAGGCAAAAATCGATCCGTTGCTTCGCACAAGTCTGTCCTCAACTCCATAGCTGAGACGACACTCGGCATCAGTTTTTGCATGATCTATAGGCGCAATTTTTAGTTGTATAATTTTTTACCGCGAATTCGCACCAGCTTGTCCCTTTAACGGGCGACTGC
Source organism: Rhodobiaceae bacterium (assembly GCA_020441995.1). GTDB lineage: Bacteria > Pseudomonadota > Alphaproteobacteria > Rhizobiales > Tepidamorphaceae > JACKJK01. The sequence goes on along the minus strand of JAGRLC010000073.1, from coordinate 22,880 downwards.
TATGGCGGATGCGTTCCTGTTTCACACCGGAGTTAGCATGCGCACCGACACGCCGCAGATGATTCGCCTCGCCGACTACACCCCGCCCTCTTATCTGATCGACACGGTTCAGCTCGATGTGAAGCTTGCGCCGGATGCGACGCGCATCGAATCCCGGCTGGCAATGCGCCCCAATCCGGACTTCAAGGGTCCGCGCGGCGCGCTGAAACTCGATGGCGAGGAGCTGAAGCTTGAGGGCATTGAAATCGACGGCATGCCGGTGCCGGCGGAGGCTTACACGATCGGCACGGACAGTCTGACCCTGAACGAACCGCCGGCCGCGCCGTTCACGCTGCGCACCATTGCGAAGATCGATCCTTCAGCGAACACCCAGCTGATGGGGCTTTACCGCTCCAACGGCGTCTACACCACACAATGCGAGGCGGAAGGCTTCCGCCGCATCACCTGGTTCCTCGACCGGCCTGACGTGCTCAGCGTCTACACGACGCGGATCGAAGCGCGGAAATCGGATGCGCCGATCCTGCTGTCGAACGGCAATCCTGTGGAAGAAGGCGACATCGCCGGCACGGACCGGCATTTCGCTGTCTGGCACGATCCGCATCCCAAGCCCTGCTATCTCTTCGCGCTGGTCGGCGGCGATCTGGCGCTGGTGCGCGAGGATTTCACCACCAGGTCGGGCCGCCCCGTCGATCTGCGCGTCTATGTCGAGCAGGGTAATGAGGGTCAGGCCGCCTTCGCCATGGACGCGCTGATCCGCTCGATGCGCTGGGACGAGGAGGCTTTCGGGCGCGAATACGATCTCGACGTTTTCTCCATCGTCGCGGTGTCCCACTTCAATATGGGCGCAATGGAGAACAAGGGGCTCAACGTCTTCAACGACAAATACGTTCTGGCCGCGCAGGAAACGGCGACCGATTCAGACTACGAGGGCGTCGAGGCGGTCATCGCGCATGAGTACTTCCACAACTGGACCGGCAACCGCATCACCTGCCGCGACTGGTTCCAACTCTGCCTGAAGGAAGGGCTGACGGTGTTCCGCGATCAGGAGTTTACCTCCGATACGCGCTCGCGCCCCGTAAAGCGCATTCAGGACGTACGGCTTCTGCGCACCCATCAGTTCAGCGAGGACGCAGGCCCCCTGGCGCATCCCGTGCGTCCCGAGGCCTACCGGGAGATCAACAACTTCTATACCGCGACCGTTTACGAGAAGGGCGCGGAAGTCATCCGCATGCTGAAAACGCTGATCGGCGACGACGCCTTCGCTCGCGGCATGGACCTCTATTTCGACCGCCACGACGGCGATGCCGCGACGATCGAGGAATTCATCGCCTGTTTCGCGGAAGTTAGCGGCCGCGACCTCGCGCAATTCATGCTGTGGTACAGACAGGCCGGCACGCCTGAAGTCGCCGTGACGACCTCGCATGACGCGGCATCCGGGACGTTCACCATCGACCTTGCGCAAACCTGCCCGCCCACGCCCGGCCAGACCGACAAGGCGCCGATGACCATTCCGGTGCGCTTCGCGCTGCTTGGCCCCGACGGCGAGGAGATTGTGGCGCAACGCAGCGATGCCGGCGCCAATCAGGCCCGCGACGGTCTGATCGAGCTGAGCGAGGCCAATCAGACCGTCACCTTCACCGGAATAGCGAAACGTCCTGTGGTCTCGCTGCTCAGGGATTTCTCCGCCCCCGTCAAACTCAAGGACGATCTGAGCAAGGACGACCGGCTGTTCCTGCTACGCCATGACGCCGACCCGTTCAACCGCTGGCAGGCCGCGCAAACCATGCTGCTGTCGGAGTTGCGCCAGGCGCAATCCGACGCCCGCAAGGGCCGGAGCGCATCTGTGTCGGGCGATGTCGTGGACGCTGTTCTTGAAGCGGCCGGAAACACTGGGTTCGACGATGCGTTCCGGGCGGAGCTGCTCAAACCGCCGTCCTTCCCCGATGTGGCGCAGGCAATCAGCGACGGTGTCGATCCCGACGCCATTCATGTTGCTCTCGAAACCCTGCGTTCGGCATTCGCCAAGCAGGGCGGAACGCAACTCGCCGGCATCATCGATGCGGCAACTCAGACGGGCGCTTTCTCAGCCGACGCGGCCGCCACGGGGCAGCGTGCGCTGAAGAACGCGGCGCTGGCGCTCTATGCGGCGGATTCAAACGCGGATGCGCTGAAGCGCGCGCGCGAGCAGTTCGATGGCGCCAACAACATGACCGACCGGATCGGCGCGCTCGGCATTCTCGTGCAGCGCGGCAAGGACAGCGGCAGCGAAGCGCTGGAAACCTTCTTCGAACGCTACCGGTCCTACCCGCTGGTGATCGACAAGTGGTTCGCGCTACAGGCAACCGTTCCCTCCCCCGATACGCTCGACCGCGTCGTTGCCCTGATGGACAACGCAGCCTTCTCGATCCGCAACCCCAATCGCGTACGCGCGCTGATCGGCTCCTTTGCCGCGGCCAATCCGGTTGCCTTCAACCGCAAGGACGGCGCAGGTTACAACTTCGTCGCGGACCAGGTTCTCGAGCTCAACAAGCTCAATCCGCAGGTCGCCGCACGGATGCTTGGCGCGTTCAGAAGCTGGAAGACGCTGGAATCCGCCCGCAAGGCACTGGCCCGCAAGGCACTGGAGCGAATTGCCGGCGCCGAGGGGCTTTCTTCCGACGTGGCCGACATCGTGACCCGGTCTCTGTCCGACAGCTAGCCGCCCGGGAAAGGCGGATCCCCTTGAATTCCGCCATTATCCGGATTTGTCCTTATTCCGTGAGGGCATAAATTCATAGTTGTACGAATCCTGTGCGGACCAATTGAAAATTAATAATTGGTTTACCTTCGCCGACTCTGGACAAGGCGACTCGCATCGATTCTGATGGGGGTGATTCGGAACGATGCGGACTCCGCCGTGGGCTGGCGGGGATTTCCGAAGAAGGGCACCCATGGCACGAGCGCACGAGGCCACGCGCGATTCGGGCAACGGGAAGGTGCATGCGTTTTCGGCAAAAACAGCCATTGCACCCAACGTTGACAGCGCAAGCCAAGCAGATTCAGAAGCGGGATTTCTCCCGAGCGGCATCGGCCCCATGGTCGAGCGCGGGATCGCGCCCCTTATCATCATTCTTTTCATCTCGGTCGCCATTGCCACGGCAGTCTACGTCTACCGTGTTTATGTCGACGTGATCCGGGACGCACAGACCAGCCTGTCCATGATGGCGGACATGACCAGGGCGCGGCTGATCCACGATTCCTTCTCCGACTCGGGTGAACCGATCGCGCCCATGAACCAGACCCGGCTTGCGGATGCGATGCCGGAAACGGCGAGCAGCCTGCCCGTGATCGTATTCGCCGCCAATCCGGACGGCACGATCATTTCCAGCCGGCCTTTCGTTCCCGAGACCAACGGACTGAACCTCAACGACGTACTGACCGGCGCCCCCGGCGCCTATACCCAGGGCCGCTTCGCTGGCTTCCTGAACCTGCGCAGCAACACGGAAGAATATCTTGCCGTGTCGCGCCGTATTCCGGTGGATCGCGGTTATCTGATGATGGCGATGTCACGCAGCGACATTCGCGAGCAATGGCACCGCGAGGCCCGCTTCTCCGCAACGATCCTTCTTTCCATGGATCTGCTCGTGCTGCTGATCGGCATGGCGTTCAACTGGCAGGCAACCCGGTTGCGGCATCTCAACGAGACCAAGACGGCGGAGCGCATTCGCCTGGCGACCGCCCTTTCACGCGGGCGCTGCGGATTGTGGGAGTGGGATCTGGTTGCGGGAAAGGTGACCTTCTCGGATTCCATGTGCGCCCTTATCGGCATACCCGCGAAGGAAACAGTCCTGTCGATCGGCGAACTTGAAGGCCTGACCCACCCGGAAGACGTCAGGCTTCGCGATATTGCCAAGGAAGTCCTGTCAGGCGGCAGCAAATGGATCGACCAGACCTTCCGCATGCGCCATGCCGACGGCTTCTGGGTCTGGCTTCAGGCGCGCGCCGACGTCACCAGCGACGTTGGCGACCCGGAACGGCTGCATCTGTTCGGGATCGCAATCGACATCACGGACAAGAAGAAGTTCGAGGCCATCAGCGAGCAGGCCAACAGGCGCCTTCACGACGCCATCGAAACCATTTCGGAATCCTTCGTGCTGTGGGATGCCGACGAAACGCTGGTAATGTGCAATTCGAAGTTCGTCGAGCAGAACGGCCTTGAAAGCAAAGCGCCGATCGCCGGCCTCAGCCGCGCGCAAATCGCGGAAATGGGCGACCAGGCGGAACTGTCCCATGTGCGGGCCACGGATACGCCGATCGTCTGCCGGCTGAAGGATGGACGCTGGCTGAACGTTTCGGAACGCAAAACCCGCGATGGCGGCATCGTGTCCATCGGAACCGACATTACCGAGGTCAAGCGGCACGAGGAAAAACTTGTCGACAGCGAGCGCACGCTGATCGCCACCGTTGCCGACCTCCAGCGGTCACGTCAGGCCTTGCAGGTGCAGACGCAGCAGCTTGTCGAGCTCGCCGACCGCTTCGCCGCCGAAAAGGTCCGTGCGGAACTTGCCAACAAGTCGAAGTCCGATTTCCTCGCCAACATGAGCCACGAGCTGCGCACGCCGCTGAACGCGATCATGGGCTTCTCCGAAATCCTCTCCCAGGAGGCATTCGGCCCGCTCGGCAAGAAAGAATACCTGGGCTACGCGAAAGACATTCATTCAAGCGGCAAATATCTGTTCGACCTGATCACCGACATTCTCGACATGTCGAAAATCGAGGCTGGCCGCTATGAGCTGGAATGCGAGCAGACGGACCTGTCCGAACTCGCTGACGAGTGCGTCCGGATCATGGCGCTGAAGGCCAGCGAAAAGAACATCGAGATGAAGATCGCCGTCGAGCGCGGGCTGCGGATGTTCGGCGACCGCCGGGCCATCAAGCAGATCCTCGTCAACCTGCTGTCAAACGCGGTCAAGTTCACCGACGATGGCGGCAGCATCCGCCTGCGCGTCAGGCGGGCTGGCGACGCGATCACCGTTTCGATGCGCGACAATGGCATCGGCATCCCGTCAGGCGCCATCGGCAGGCTTGGCCGGCCGTTCGAACAGGCCGCGAACCAGTTCACCAAGAACCATGAGGGTTCGGGGCTTGGCCTTGCGATCTCCCGCTCGCTGGCGGAACTGCACAGCGGATCGCTGCGCATTTTCAGCAAGGAAAACAAGGGCACGATCGTGACCGTCCGCTTTCCCGCGACCGGCACCCAACACACCACTGAAGCCGCAGAATAGCTATTCCGTCCGCGCCGCCTGCTCTTCGCCATCAGCGGCCGGCACCAGTTCGCGCAGCAAAGCATCCACTTCGCCCTGCAGCCTTTCAAGCCTTGGCGCCAGGCGGTCGAAAGACGGTTCGCCGGCAACGGCGGCAAGCATCGCGGCCAGGCCGCGCGGGGCCGTTTGCGGATCGAAAGCGCCATCCGTCGCGGCCCGCAGGATCTGGAGTATGCGGCCATAGAGACCCGCGGCTTCGGCAAGCGTTTCAGCGGCCCCCGCATCCAGGAATCCGGCATCGCGCAGCGCAGTCAACGCAGACACGGTACTGCCCGTGAGGATGGCAGGCCGGTCATGCGCATGAACGAGCATAAGATACTGCACGATGAATTCCACATCGGTGAGGCCGCCGCGCACCGCCTTGAGGTTCCAGACATCCGCCGATCCCTTTTCGCGGTAGACGCGCTCGCGCATGTCGCGCACGTCATGGGCGATTCTGGCGGCGTCGCGCTCGCAGGTCAGGACATCGGCGACACAGGCGCGAATGCGCCCGCTCAGCGCCTCGTCGCCGCATATGACGCGGGCGCGCGTCAGCGCCATGTGCTCCCAGGTCCAGGCCTCTTTGGCCTGATAGCTTTCAAACGATTCCATGCGGGTCGCCAGCATTCCGGAACGGCCGGAAGGCCGCAGGCGCATATCGACTTCATAGAGCCCGCCAACAGCTGTCGGGGCGCTGATGGCCGCGATGAAACGCTGGGCAAAGCGCGTGAAGTATGGCGCGGGCGCGAGCGGCCTTGCGCCATCCGACTCCCGCGCATCCTCATCCACGTCATAGATCAGGATCAGGTCGAGATCGGACGACGCCGTCATTTCCTGGCCGCCGAGCCTGCCCATGGCGACAAGCGCCGAGCAGCCGCCGGGCAAACGGCCATGGGCTTTCGCGAACGCCTCCTGCGCCTCGGCATGCAGGCGCGTCAGCAGCGCATCGGCAAGCGCGGTGAAGCCCTCCGCCGCCGTTTCCGGCGTAACTCCGCCGGTCAGCATGCGCGCTCCGATCAGCGCCATCTGCTCCTGTCCGAACAGCCGCACGCGGTCGAGTGTGTCCTCGTAGCCGGTTGAATCCGTCAAGGCGCGAGACAGGCGCCGGGCATAGGATTTGCGGCCGGGCAGCGTTCCGGCGAAGGCGGGATCGATCAATGCGTCGAACAGATGGGGGCGCCGCGACAGCGTCTCGGCCAGCCTTGGAGCCGAGCCGAGAATTTCAACGATCATTTCCAGCAGCTGCGGATTGGCCCTGAGCAGCGAGAACAGCTGCACGCCGGCTGGCAAATGCTGGACGAAACGATCCAGCGCGATGAAGGTGGCGTCCGGGTTCTGGGTATGGCTGACGCTGGCAAGAAGCTGCGGCGTCAGTTCGGTGAGAAGCTCCCGGGAGCGCGTGGAGCGCGTCGCGGGGAAGCGGCCGAAATGCCAGCTCCTGATGGCGCTGGTGACTTCGGACGGTTTTTCAAACCCCATCCGCTGGAGCGTATCGACGGTTTCGGGGTCGTCCTCGCCACCGGTAAAGACGAGGCTGCCGCCGGCATCACCGGAAAGACCGGAAGCGGATTCGAACAGGTTCGCGTAGTGGTTCTCGACGGTCTTCAGAACTTTCGTGACAGCGGCCTCGAAATCAGCCACGGACGCAAAACCGCAGAAGGCGGCAAACCGCTCCAGCGCCGCGCCCTCAACGGGGATCGTGTGGGTCTGTTCATCGGCGACCATCTGCAAACGGTGCTCGATGCGCCTCAGGAAATCATAGGCCGCGGTCAGCTCGTCGCGCACACCCGCCTCGATCCAGCCAGCCGCAACAAGGGCGTTCAGCGCCTCGAGCGTGCCGCGTGCGCGCAGATCGCGGTTGCGCCCGCCGCCGATCAATTGCTGAGTCTGGGCGAAGAACTCGATCTCGCGAATGCCGCCGCGCCCCAGCTTGATGTTGTGGCCGGCAACGGCAACCGCGCCATGGCCCTTGTGGCGATGGATCTGGCGCTTCATCGCCTGGGTATCGGCGATCGCGGCGAAGTCCATGTACTTGCGCCAGACGAAGGGGCGTATCTCATGCAGGAAGCTCTCGCCCGCCGCGATGTCTCCGGCGCAGGGGCGCGCCTTGATCATCGCCGCGCGTTCCCAGTTCTGGCCCAAGCTCTCGTAATAGTTCAGCGCGCCCGTCACCGAGATGGCGACCGCCGTCGCGCCGGGGTCCGGGCGAAGCCGCAGGTCGGTGCGGAAAACATAACCGTCGCCGGTCCGGTCCTGCATCATCTTCACGAGGTCGCGGGTCAGGCGGACGAAGAAGACCTGCGCCTCGCCGGGCTCTTTCAGCCGCTCGGCAACCGTCTCGAAAAAAACGATGATGTCGATGTCGGAGGAAAAGTTCAGTTCGCCCGCCCCGTGCTTGCCCATGGCAAGGACGATCAGGCCGCAGTCCCTGGAAGGATGACCGGCATCGGCGGGGAAGAACTTGCCCTGCGCCGCCGCACGGGTCAGCAGCCAGTCGACCGACAACGACAACGCGGTATCGGCGATTCCGGTCAGCGCGCCGGTCACTTCGGACAGGGCGAACGCGCCGCCGATGTCGGCAAGCGAAATCGTCAAGGCGGCGTGGTTCTTGTAACGCCGCAGCACCGCCATGGCGGCGTTCATGTCGCCTGCCTCGCGCATGCCGGCCTGTGCGGTGGATGCAAGTTCGGCAAGGCGGACATGCGGAGAAGCGGACAATGCGGCGGCAAGCGAATCCGGCTCACGCAGCGCTAGGCCATGCAGATAGGGCGAGCCCGCAAAGGCGGCATCGAGCCCATCGCGCACGGGCTCCGGCAGTTTTGTCAAAGCTGCGGCCGTTTCTTCATCGGCTTTGGAAATGACATCGGACAGCCATTCGCCACGCGGCGGGCCATCCGCGGTTCCGGCATACAGGCAATCGGGAGCGAACCGCTCCGCCAGCGGTTTATCCGCCGAGGCCTTTTCCTCCGCCATCGTTTCCTCCCGCCTCAGCCAAGGGGAAACGCATCGTTATGCGAAGGCCGGGCGAATTGTCGTTGAGTTCCAACTCACCGTTGTGAAGCCGCGCGACCGCGTTGGCAAGGCTCAAACCCAATCCGGAGCCCGGGCGCGAGCGGCTCTGCTCCAGGCGCACGAAGCGGTCAAGCACCCGTTTCCTGTCCGCTTCCGCGATGCCGGGCCCGTTGTCTGCGACTGTCAGTTCGCCGAAGCGGCCATTGCGCGCTGTGCGGATGCTGACCTTGCCGCCACCGCCGGTGCGGCCATGAGTGATGGCGTTCTCGATGAGGTTGGACACGGCGCGCGCCAGCAGCGCCTTGTTGGCGCTGACGAAGACCTCGTCCGCCGTTTCCGCCGTCAGCTTCACACCGGCGTCTTCCGCCGCCGGTTCGTAAAGCTCCGCCGCATCGGCGGCGAGCGCTCCAAGCGCGATGCGGTCGTGGCCTGCGCCCTCGCCCGCTTCCGCCCGGGCAATCGCAAGCAGGGCGGAAAAGACCGAGATCAGTTCATCCGCCTCGCGGATCGTGTCCTCCAGAACCTGCCGCTGCGCACCCTCGTCCAGCCCCTTGCCCGTCTCGATGGCGCGCAGCGCGTCCTCGGCGCGCGCCTTCATGCGGGTCAGCGGCGTTTTCAGGTCGTGCGCAACGTTGTCGGTCACCTCGCGCATACCCCGCACCAGCGCCTCGATACGCGCCAGCATGGCGTTGAGGCTCTCGCCGAGACGGGAAAACTCGTCTTCCGAACCCGAAAGCGGCACGCGGTTCGACAGGTCGCCGCCCATGATGGCGCGGGCGGTATCGGACATGGCGTCGATGGGCTTGAGGATGCGCATGCGCACGAACACGCCACCGGCAACCGCCAGCAGCAGCGTCAGCACGACAGCGAATATGCCCGCCCGCCACAGAACGCGCTCCACGGCGACGCGTTCGGAAATATCCCGGCCGACAACGAGCACGAAGCCTCCGGTCAGCCGGAAGACGCGCAACTCCGCCTCGCGGGTGATGTCCGCCGCATCGCCGGTATGGCGGTAAGGGACACGCTGATACCCTTCCGCCTTCAGTGTCTTGAGAGGCAGATAGGCGATGTTTCCGGTGATGGATTCACCCGCAAACGAGCTGATGAGATAAAGTGCGTTGGCGGGGCCCTGCGAGCGCTTCGCGACCGCCTCAACGAGACGCTGGATGCCGTCGGCGGCGTATTCCTCGGCAAGCTCCCGGGTTTCGGCGGCAATCGTTTCGCGGGTTTCGGCGGCGAGAATGACACGGGTCGACCAGGCCATATAGGCAATCAGCGCACCGGCGAAGGCCGCGAAAACCGCCAGATAGAACAGCGACAGGCGGAACGCCGCGGAACGGAAGAGGCCCTGCGTTTCCGTTGTCATTCCGGCTCACGCAGAACGTATCCCGCACCACGCACCGTATGCAGAAGGGGGACGTCGAAGTCCTTGTCGATCTTGCCGCGCAGGCGCGAGATATGGACATCGATCACGTTGGTCTGCGGATCGAAGTGATAATCCCAGACGCCTTCAAGAAGCATGGTTCGCGTCACCACCTGGCCCGCATGGCGCATCAAGTATTCAAGCAGGCGGAACTCGCGCGGCTGCAGCAGGATCGGCTGCCCGTCGCGCACAACCTTGCGCGATAGCCTGTCGAGCGTCAGGTCGGCCACGCTCAATTTCACATCACCCGAAGCCGCACCGCTGTTGCGCCGCGCAAGTGTCTCGACGCGGGCAAGCAATTCGGAAAAGGCGTAGGGCTTGGCGAGATAGTCATCGCCGCCGGCGCGCAGACCTGTGACGCGGTCATCGACCTCCCCCAGGGCGGAGAGGATCAGCACCGGCGTGGTGTCGCCGCCATCGCGCATGGCGAGCACAATATCCAGACCGCCGAGCTTCGGCAGCATGCGGTCTATGATGGCGACATCGTAGCCGCCGACGCCAGCCATCTCCAGCCCGGTATCGCCGTCACTGGCATGATCGCAGGCATGCCCCGCCTCGTTCAGGCCCTTGACGATGTAGCGGGCGGCCTCGGCGTCGTCTTCAACAAGCAATATTTTCATTTTTCGAACAGCCTGCCGGGAACGGATGCGGGCGCGGCCGGAAATCCGGCCGCACCCAGCTTTATGTTCTCAGTTCATAACGCTTTCAGGGGACCTGTGTCAGCCACCGATGCCGAGCGGAATGAAGCGTTGACCCTGGGCGCTCTGGACGAGCGCCAGAACCGCCTTGCGGCCATCTTTCTTTGCCGCCGCGACCGCTTCGGACAGGTCGCTGGGAGAAGACACGTCCTTGCCGTTGATCTGCAGGATCACGTCGCCTTCGGAAACGCCCTTCTCGGCCGCGTCGGCATCGGGGTTCACCTTCATGACCGCGACGCCCTTGCCGCCTTCAGCAGGCTCCACCGCGATCCCGAGGCTTTCTTCCAGCTCGGCCACCGCCGGCTTGCCTTCAGGCGTCTGGACGCTGGCGATGGTCTCATCGCCCGGCTGCTTGCCAAGCTTGATGCTGATCGTCTGCTCCTTGCCGTCGCGCCAGATGGTCAGTTCGGTCTTGTGGTTGGGATCAAGGCCGCCAATCTGACGGACGAGATCGCGGCTGTCCTCGACAGTCTTGCCATCAACCTTGGTGATGATGTCGCCGACACGCAGTTCGGAGTCAGCGGCAGGACCATTGTCGAGAATGCTGGCGATGATGGCGCCCTTGCCGTCCTTGAGGCCGATCGATTCGCCGATCTCATCGGTGACGGCCTGGATCTGGACGCCGAGCCAGCCACGGGCCACCGCACCGTTGGACTGCAGGTCCTTGATGATGTCCTGCGTTGTCGCGGCGGGAATGGCGAAGGCGATGCCGACGTTGCCGCCGCCGCCCGGCGCGAAGATCGCCGTATTAACGCCAACGACCTCGCCATAGAGATTGAACGCCGGACCACCGGAGTTGCCGCGGTTCACGGGCGCATCGATCTGCAGGAAGTCGTCATAGGGACCGGCGCCAATGTCGCGGCCACGCGCCGACACGATGCCGGCGGTCACCGAACCGCCGAGGCCGAACGGGTTGCCGACGGCAATCACCCAGTCGCCGACACGGACATCATGGGTTGCGAATTTCACGAAAGGAAACTTATCGCGGCCCTCGACCTTGAGCAGGGCAAGGTCGGTCTTGGGATCGGTGCCGATGATCTTGGCTTGCAGTTCGGTGCCATCGTCCATGCGCACCGAAACCTCGGCCGCCTTGGCGACGACGTGGTTGTTGGTGACGAGATAGCCGTCATTGGAAATGAAGAAGCCGGAGCCCTGCGCGGTGGCGAATTTGTGCGGGCGCTGCTGGTTGCCTTCATTGCCGTTGCCGAACCGGTCGCCGAATTCCTTGAAGAAGCGGCGGAAGGGGTGATCCTCCGGCAGGTCGCCGAAGTCAGGCAGGGTCATCGAGGTCTGTTCGGTTTCCGCCTTGACGATGACGGACACGACGGCGGGCGCAACCCGCTCAACCACATCGGCAAACGAGAACGGCGCCTGCGTCATCGGCTGGGACTGGGACAGGTTCTCGGCATGCGCGGGAGTGGAAATCGATACGTCGCCCTTGATGAAGGGAACGGCAACGCCCCCGGCACCCAGTACCGCGACAAGCGCCAAGGCCGACGTGCGGGCCGTAATGTGTTTGCGGATACGTTTAAGCATGGTGGTTTATCTCCTCAGGCTTGGACCCCGTGGGGGCGGGGCGTGAATTCGTCTTGAGGAGAGATATGTCTCAGGCGCGATTACTGCGACCTGTCCGCGGCATTAAATTCCCGTAAGGTTGGCTGTAATTTAGCTCATTCCTCGTAGCGGCTGACAATCGCCGCACCCGATTCCAGCGTGCGGTGGACGGGGCATTTGTCGGCGATTTCCAGGATCTTGTCGCGCAACTCGCCCGCCACGCCGCCTTCAACGGTAATAACGCGCTCGAAGCGGTCGACCTTGCCGCCACGCTCGGCAATTTCCTCCGCGCAGCCGGCGCAGTCCTTCGCATGCACTTTGCCGTGCGCGACGGTAACGCTGACCCGGCCCAGGTCCAGCTTCTTGCGGTCGGCATACATCCGCAGCGTCATTGCCGTACAGGCGCCGAGCGCGGCTGCCAGCAAATCATAAGGGGTGGGGCCGCTATCGAGACCGCCAACGTCGCGGGGTTCGTCGGCAACGAAAGCGTGACTGCGGGCGCGAACCCGCTGCTGGAATTTACCCTTGCCGGTCTCCGTGACGGTCACATCCTCGCTTTCAGCCGCCTCCGCGTTCTCCCCGGCATTGCCGACGTAGCGCAACGCCCAGGCGGCGATGACACCGGCGGCGAAGGCGGCATCTTTCCTGTCGGTCAGCAGATGATTGGCGCCATCAAGCGAGATGAAGCTCTTGGGATGCTTGGCGGTGGTGAAAATCCGGCTGGCGTTGTCGATGCCGACCGTGTCGTCGGTCGGTGCATGCAGCACCAGGAGCGCCTTGCGCAGGTTCGCGATACGCGCGTCCTGATCGTGCATTTTCACGTCGTCGACGAATTCCTTGCGGATCGTGAAGGGGCGGCCTGCAAGTTCCACTTCGGTCTCGCCCTTCGCCTCGATCTCTTCGAGCGCGCCGCCGAAATTGTGCAGGACATGGGCGGTGTCGGCGGGCGCACCGATGGTAACCACGGCGCGGCTTTCGGGGATTTCACCGGCAGCGGCGATCACGGCGGCGCCGCCGAGCGAATGGCCGACAAGTAGCGACGGCGCCGCGATGTTCTCGCGCAACCAGGAGCTGGCTGCGACCAGATCGGCAATATTCGATGAGAAGTTCGTATTGGCGAAATCGCCATCGGAGCCGCCAAGGCCGGTGAAGTCGAAGCGCAGGACCGCATAGCCCTCATCCGACAGCCCCGTGGCGATCCGACTCGCAGCGACGGTGTCCTTGCCGCATGTGAAGCAATGGGCGAACAGCGCCACGGCCCGCACCGGGCCATCGGGCATATGAAGCCTTGCGGCAAGATCGGTGCCGTGCGCACCGGGGAAGGAAACCTTGTCTGCAACCGCCATTGATAGCCTCTCCCTGAATATCGGGACCAGCTGCAAGGGCGCTGGCCGGTCTATTTCTGGTCGTCCAGAAGCGCTTCGATGCGCGCCTCCTCCTCACGGGTCAGCGGCGTGGGCGAACCGCCCCGCGCCGAGCCGCGCCGGAACAGCAAATAGGCCAGCAGTGCGCCAATGACGAGGAACCCTATCGGGGCTAGCCACAGAAAGAGTGTGTGACGGCTCAGACGCGGCGACAGCAGAACGTATTCGCCATAGCGCTCGACGATGAAGGCGATGACCTCTTCATCGGTATCCCCGGCGACGAGCCGCTCGCGCACAAGCACCCTGAGATCATGCGCCAGCGGCGCATCGGAATCGTCGATGGACTGGTTCTGGCAAACGAGGCAGCGCAGCCCTGAGGAAATCTCCCGGGCGCGCGCCTCAAGGACGGGATCATCGAGGATTTCATCCGGCGTGACGGCAAAGGCCGCCGGTCCCGTGACCGCAAGCATCAGGGTGATTACAAGCGCGCGCAGCCGGATCATTGAAAAGATCTGCATTGTCACTCTGCCGGTACGGCTTGCGGCTTGGCGCGCTGCGGCGCGCCGACACGCAAACGGCGGTCGCTCAGGGATGTGACGGCGCCAGCGAACATGACCACCGCGCCAAGCCAGATCAGCGTTACCAGCGGTTTGTGATAGACGGTGACGGCAAAACCGCCGCCATCCTGCGGATCACCCAGGGTGATGTAGAGCTGCGAAAAGCCGAAGGTGATGATGCCGGCTTCCGTCGTGGGCCTGCCGGTTGCGGTGTAGATACGCTTGGCCGGGTCGGCCTCGGCGACGACCCGCCCGCCGGAACGCACCGTGAAGTGGCCGACCATGTCACGGTAGTTGGGTCCCTCGCGCGGCACCGCTCCGTCGAACATCACCGAGTATCCCGCAACATCGAGCGTGTTGCCGGGTTTCAGAACCTTCACGGCCTCTGTTTCGAATGCGGTGACCGAAACGACGCCAAGCACGGTCAAGCCGACGCCGGCATGGGCAATTGCCGTGCCCCAGGAGGAACGCGGCAGATTGACCGCGCGGCGGATCGACTCCGACAAGGGCGCACTGCCGAGCTTGACACGGAAGGCGATCTCGGAGAGCGCGCCCGCAATCAGCCAGACGCCGAGCATGAGGCCGAGTGCGGCGAACACCGGACCGCCGGTCTCGTACCAGGCGATGGCCAGCCCCGCGATAACCGCGAGACCGCCGGCGAAAGCGAGGCGTTGCGCGGCGGCAAAGGCATCGGCGCGTTTCCACGCCAGCATCGGCCCGAAGGGCACCGCAAGCAGAAGCGGGATCATCAGCGGACCGAAGGTCTTGTCGAAAAACGGCGCGCCGACGGAAATCTTGTCGCCTGTCATCGCTTCAAGCGCGAGCGGATAAAGCGTGCCGACGAAGACGGCTCCGCAAGCCGCGGTCAGCAGGATGTTGTTGAAGACCAGCGCGCCTTCACGGCTCATCGGCGAGAAAAGACCGCCCTGCCGCAAGGTCTGTCCGCGCCAGGCAAACAACGCCAATGCGCCGCCGGTGAAGCTCAACAGTATCAGCAGGATGAACAGGCCGCGCGTGGGATCGGAGGCGAAGGCATGAACCGAGGTCAGGACGCCGGAGCGCACGAGGAAGGTGCCGAGCAGGCTGAGCGAGAAGGTGAGGATCGCCAGCAGGATGGTCCAGACCTTGAGCGCCTCGCGCTTTTCCATGACGATGGCCGAGTGCAGCAGCGCTGTCCCCGCGAGCCACGGCATGAAGGAGGCGTTCTCGACCGGNNNCCCAGAACCACCAGCCGCCCCAGCCAAGCTCGTAATAGGCCCAGTAGGAGCCAACCGCGATGCCGAGCGTCAGGAACATCCAGGCGGCAAGCGTCCATGGCCGGACCCAGCGCGCCCAGGCCGCATCGATGCGTCCCAGCAGCAATGCGGCAACGGCGAATGAGAAGGCAATCGAGAAGCCGACATAGCCGGTGTAGAGCAGCGGCGGATGGATCGCCAGGCCGACATCCTGAAGGATCGGGTTGAGATCGCGGCCCTCGCCCGGCGCGGGATTGATCCGCAGGAACGGGTTCGATGTGATCAGCACGAAGAGCAGGAATGCAACGGAAATCCAGCCCTGAACAGACAGGGCGGCGGCGCGCAGGCGTTCGGGTATGTTGCCGCCGAACAGCGCAACAGCCGCGCCGAATATGGTCAGGATCAGAACCCACAGGACCATCGAGCCCTCGTGGTTGCCCCACACGCCGGAGATCTTGTAGAGCAGCGGCTTGGCCGTGTGAGAGTTCTCAAAGACGTTGATGACGGAGAAATCCGACTGCACATAGGCCGTCGCAAGACATGCGAACGCAATGGCGACAAACACGAATTGCGCCAGCGCGGCCGTGCGCCCGGTGCGCATCAGCGCATCGTCGCCACGCAGCGCGCCGGTCAATGGCAGCACGCTCTGCGCGAGCGCGATGACGAGCGCGAGGATCAGGGCGAAATGGCCGGTCTCCGGTATCATTTAAGCGTTTCCTGCTCTGGCGGCGATTATTCCGACGGGTTCCAGACGCCCTGTTTTTTCAAGGCGTCCGCAACCTCTTTCGGCATGTAATTCTCATCATGCTTTGCCAGCACGGTATCCGCAATGAAGACGCCTTCGGAATCGAACATGCCCTCAGCGACCACGCCCTGTCCCTCGCGGAACAGGTCCGGCAGCGTGCCGTCATAGACCACCGGCACGGTCGCCGTGGTATCGGTGATGGAAAAGGACACAGCCGTGCCCTGCCCGCGAACGACCGATTCGTCCGCGACAAGCCCGCCGAGCCGCATGCGCACGCCGGCATTGATCGGCTTCGCCTGCACTTCCGTCGGCGTGGTGAAGAATACAATCGTGTCCTGGAACGCATATAGGACAAGGCCAACGGCAATTGCGAGCACGGAGCCGGCGGCTGCGATCAGGGTCAGTCGGCGCTGCTTGCGGGTCATGTCGGGAAACTTAATCTCGCTGTGTTGGGGGACTTACGATCCATTTAGGGCTTGCTTACGGGCTTCGTCGATGCGGCCCAGCGCCGCGTCATCGCCGGCAAAACGGGCGCTTGCCGTTTGCGCCGCACTTTCCGCCGCCTCGGGCCGGCCCAACACGCCATAGGCGCGGATCAGACGCAGCCAGTCATCGATACCGCCCTCGCCCTGCTCCAGACGCTGGGCCAGTCCGGCAACCATGGATTCGATCATCGTCTGACGATCCGACGCGGACATTTCTCCGGCCGCGGCAACCTGTTCCTGCGTCGGGCCGGGCGCCGCATCTCCGCCCAACGCGGCCAAACGCTCGCGGGCACGTGCGCGCCAGGCTCCGTTGGGGTCCTGCGGCGACGCAAGCAGATCGTTCCAGGCGGCAATGGCCTTGTCCCGATTACCGTCCTGCTCGGTTGCCATGGCGAGGAAGAATCTCGGTTTGACCGCCTGGCTGTCGAGCGCAACGGCGCGCTCGAAGGCGGCGCGCGCATCAGCCTTGATCACGCCATCGGCGGCGGCAACGAGCATTTCGCCGTAATCGGCATGGCGTTCAGCCGTCTCGCCAAGAAGCCGGATCGTGTTGGCATAGGCGCGCGCGGCATCGTCATAACGCCCTATCCGCCGGTAGACGGGGGCCAGAACCTCCCAGCCGCGCCCATCCTCGGCATTGTCGGCAAGATGCTTCTCGACGCGGGCAATCAGCAGTTCGATATCCTGACCTTCGGTGGCCTGCGACATGCGGCTCGCCATCGGCTGACCGGGCAGTTGCGGCGAACCGAGCACGACATACCCGCCAACGGCAAAGAGCGGGATCACGGTGATCACCGCGTAAAGCAGACCCTTGTGGGGTTTTCCCTTCTCCGCATGGGCCAGGCTTGCGGCGCGCTCCTGCTCGGCGAGCAGCCGGCGGGAAATCTCGACGCGTGCGGCTTCAGCCTCATGAGCGGCGATGACGCCACGATCAACATCGCGTTCAAGCTCGCGCAACTGCGCCTTGTAGACTTCCAGGTCGGCTGAATCATTCCGCTCGCCGCCGGCGCCCGAACGGGCAAGCGGAGCTGCAACAACAAGGACGGCCACAGCGGCCATCACGGCAAACAAGACCCAGAGCAGCAAAATACGGCTTTCCCTCTCGTCCCGGCACAACGCACAGGACGGTAAAATACATGCGGCAACGCGAATGTATACCGCACCTGCCTCTATGCCGAACAATTCGGGCAAAGATTTGAGCGCAATGTCCCGATCCGGATATATCCGGTCAAGGATCGAGATCAAATCAATGGAATAAAATGGCTATGCCGCAGCGGATGTTTCGGTATCCGGCAGACGTAGACCGGCAACTTCTCCGCTCCGGCGCAGAATGGCTGCGTATTCATCGCCGAAAAGAATCGCCGACGTGCGATACAACGCATCAAACCGCGCATTCAGGGCCGGCATATCGGTTACATCGGCATGCCGCGCCTGCTGCGGCAAATTGCGGGCGGCGGTATCGAAAAAGGATTCAACCGCCGTGTGAACACGGCCGACACATTCGTTCAGCGCCAGCTCGGAGCGCAGCGGTTTGACCGCCATGAGAAGGCGCGCCGATTCGATCGCTTCTTCCGTGTCGATCGGATCAGGCGCCTGTATGCCATGACCGTTCGGCTGGATACCGAGCCTCAGGGTCGAAACCGTCTTTTCCAGAGGTTCGCGCAATGTGTCGGCAATCCTGCGCCGCTTGCCGATCAGCCGCTGCGACCATTCCGAAACGGTCTCCATGTCGATGGCAAAGGCAAGACTCGAACAGATTTCGTGAAACCGCCGCACGGCGGGAAGAACGCCGCCCTCGACATTCCATGCCGACATCGCCTGCGCCACGATCATGGCCAGTATGTCGAGCTCGTTGAGCAGAACATCGACTACGGACGCATAGCGCGCCTTGGCCAGCCGGGCCGGGTCATCGGTTCCCTCGGCCATGACCAGCAGGTTCACCAGCGATCCCGGATTGGTCGTCTGACCGAGAAGAATGATGAGCGGGTAAATCAGTTCATCGCGTGAGAACGGCTCCAGAGCGCCATCAATGGTCGCCTGCGCCTGTTCGTCGAGATGATCGATACTGTTATGGATACGCCGCTTGAATATATCCAGCCTGTCGCCCATGCCCATGATCGCAACGAGGTCCGCAAGATCCTCGATGCTGCGCAATCCGCCGATCTGCGCAGATGCGCGCCGGCTGTGTACCCCTTCCGAAACCATGTCCCTGTACAAGGCGCCCAGTCGCTCCGACATCCCGGAGCGCTGTTCGGTTGTGAGTTTCTCGAACATGTCGGGATTGTCGGCGATGGCGCGGGCCAGATCGCGGATATCATCCGCAATCGTGCCTTCCTCATCGGAACGCATCAAAGCGACCCAGATGTTCCGCAGGCTGTCCACGGCAAGACGGCCGCGATGCTTCTGCTGGGTATGGACACCTATGCGGAAAGGCTCGGCATCGGGAAAAGCCATGCGTTCGGGAAAGGCCGCGACCTCGCCCCAGCCACCTTGCGCGGAAAGAGCGGAGCGGGCCGCATCAAGGATCAGCGCATTTGCCGGCTCAAGGTCGCTTGAAATGGTGGCGCCATCCAGCTCATGCACGAGTTGGACAAGCGTGTGCCCCGGCAGGGTGTGCAAATAACCCGCCAGCTTTTCTTCAAGCTGTTCGCTGTCTTGCGACATATACGGCCCTG
The DNA here is from genome assembly GCA_020441995.1 of Rhodobiaceae bacterium. GTDB lineage: Bacteria > Pseudomonadota > Alphaproteobacteria > Rhizobiales > Tepidamorphaceae > JACKJK01. The sequence continues at coordinate 3,850 of JAGRLC010000073.1, read as the reverse complement.
GTGGCGATCCGGCATGCCGGATGCGCACATTTCGTCTGATTTCAGGGGTATTTTCGCAATGCCGCGTTAAGGAAATGTTCCCGCGCCGTATGCAACCGCATGACGGCGCGGGTTTATTTTACAAAAACTCGGATCAGGACACCGGAGCCCAGGTACCGTCGGCGTTGCGGCAAGCCGTGCCCTTGGCAACCTGCGGCTGGCCATCGATGTAGATCGTGTGGGTGTACTCGCGGCAGTTGCGGCCGGCATTCTGATAGGTCTGGCCGGGAACAACCTCGCCGTAGACGTTACGATCCGGGTTGCGCCACACGACCGGAGAACCGGACTTGGAGTATTCAAGCGCACGATATTCGGCTTCCATGGCACGGCGGCGGTCGGCCTCGTCAAGCGACTGACCGATCTTGCTGCCGATCAGGCCGCCGGCAATGACGCCGATCGTGGTCGCCACGGCCTGGCCGCGGCCGCTGCCGATCTGGTTGCCGATCACACCACCGGCGACCGCGCCAGCGAGCGTGCCCATGGTCTGGTTCGGGCCGGGCCCTGTGCCGTCGGCACTGCACGCGGCTACAGAAACTGCCATTGCCGCGGCAAGCACGGCAGACACTGGCTTTTGCATCACTCATTCACCTTTCAAAGAAATTGATTGCCGCGCCCCATTCCACGAGGCAGCAGCTTGCGCCCTTATTCATTGTCGCAGGAGGCCGTAAACAAACTTTTCACCCCATGCACACCCGGCGCGGACATGGCCAGACGATTCTGGCCGGATCATGGCGTGGCCATGTTGAAATCACATTTCAATTGCCTGCGCGGGGAAGGCGCAGGCGCACCCGCAGACCGCCCAGCGGGCTGTCGAGAAGCACCAGATTGCCGCCGTAAAGCGTAACCAGTTCATCGACGATCGCCAGCCCCAGGCCGGACCCGGGCGTAGCCTCATCCAGCCGGTTACCGCGCTGGAAGACGTTCTCGCGCTCGGCTGCCGGAATTCCGGGACCATCGTCGTCAATCGCAAGGATGAAATGGCTCGCGCCGGGTTCCGCCGTGACCTTGGCGTTGACGCGCTTCTTCGCCCATTTGTGGGCGTTGTCGATCAGGTTGCCGAGCATCTCGTCGAGATCCTGCTTCTCGCCACGGAAGCGGATGTTGTTCGGGCACTTGATCTTGAAGGCGATCCCCTTGCCGGCATGGATGCGCTCCATGGCGCGGGAAAAGGAATCCAGCGCCGGGCGCACCGGCGTCGCGACACCGATCACGCGCGAGTTGGCCGCCATGCGGGCGCGGTCGAGATGGTAGGCGACCTGGCGCTCCATCGTTTCGGTCTGTTCGCGCACCTGATTGGCCAGCGCGCTCGATTTGCCGCGCGCCTCGTTGCGCAACACGCTCAAGGGCGTTTTCAGCGCATGGGCAAGATTGCCGGCATGGGTGCGGGCGCGCTCCACAGTGCGGCGGTTGGCGGCAATCAGCGTGTTGATCTCGGTGACCAGCGGCGTGATCTCGGTGGGGAAGTCGCCCTCGAGCTGGTTGACGTCACCGGACACCACGTCCTGAAGCGCGACGCGAATTCTGCGCAAAGGCCGCATGGCGAACGCGGCCAGCGCCATGGTGATTGCGATCAGGCCGAAGCCGAACAGCGACAGATAGAAGATGATCTGCTGGCGGAAGGCGTCGATACCCGCTTCCAGATCGGCGCGCGAGCCGGTCAGTATGAGGGTGATGTCGGTTTCCTGCTGACCCGCGACGATGCGCTGCTCGAGTGCGCTCACATGCTCGCCGCGCGGCGCATCGATAATGGCGCGGCGGCGGAAATTCGAATCCAGCGGCACATGGTAGGTATCGGGCATGACGAGCGTTTCGCCGGCCAGGGATTGCGAGCGGGCAATGATCCTGCCCGTGGCCGTATGCTCGATCTGCCAATACCAGCCCGAAAGCGCTGCCCGGAACTGCGGATCGGCGAGTTCGGGTTCGCTGACGAGAGACGCATCGGAATTGAAATTCGTCGCCGCGACGAGGTTGAGCAGCGAGGATTCCAGCCGCTTGGCGAATTCATTCTCCGCCGTCTCGCGATAGGCAGCCGTCAGCGCAAGGCCGGCGATGACCAGAACGATAACGCTCCACAGAATGGCGAGCGCAAGCAGCCGGAGGGTAAGCGCCTTACGCCACATCAGGCACCATCATCCGGCATCCGCCGGCGGCTGCAGGCAATAGCCGAGCCCGCGCACGGTCTGGATCACGTCGACACCGAGCTTCTTGCGCAAGCGGCCGACGAAAACCTCGATCGTGTTGGAATCGCGGTCGAAGTCCTGATCGTAGAGATGTTCGATCAGTTCCGTCCGCGAGACCACCTTGCCCTCATGGTGCATGAGATAGGCGATGAGCCGGAACTCAAGCGCGGTGAGCTTGATCGCGTTGCCCTCGACGGTAAGGCGCGAAGCGCGCGTGTCGAGACGCACAGGACCGCAGACCAGTTCGGCGCTGGCATGCCCTGCCGCGCGGCGCACCAGCGCGCGCACGCGGGCCAGCACTTCTTCCATGTGAAACGGTTTTGCGACGTAATCGTCGGCGCCGGCATCGAAGCCCGACACCTTCTCGCTCCACTTGTCGCGGGCGGTGAGGATCAGCACCGGCATCTTGCGGCCTTCCGCGCGCCAGGCCTCCAGAACGCGGATGCCGTCCATCTTGGGCAAGCCGATATCGAGCACCACGACGTCATAGGGCTCGGTGTCGCCGAGGAAGTGGCCTTCCTCGCCGTCATCGGCGCGGTCAACCGCGAAACCGGCATCGGTCAGCGCGGCGGAAATCTGCTCGTTCAGGTCGGGATCGTCTTCAACGACAAGGGCACGCACGGTGCTTCTCCGGTGTTGTGCTGGAATCGAACGGAAGAGAGTTTCGTTCAGCTAGCCTGCGGGGACAACCACTGTCTGCGTCTTGGGGGGACGGCTGCGATTGTTGGAAGGGATGAGGACAACGAGACGGCAGCGGTTGCCGCCGACGAGATTGGCGGAAATCACCTTGCCGCCAGTCTGTGCCTCGACGCGCGCGATCGCGGCGCCACAACCGGAATTGACCGGCTTGAAGCGTTTCGCGGACGGCGCGTATTCCGCGCTCGCCCGGGGCGCCTTGTGAAAAAGGCCGGCAAGCTGGGCAGCATCGGCTGCGCCCGCGGTCAGGGCAAGACCGCCGGCGATCAGGGCTGCGAGAAGGGCGCGTTTCGTGTTCATGGACAGCGTTCTAGCGGGGCGTGGATGAACCGGCGATGAATGACGCTGTCAGGATACAGAAAATCATAGGAATTTCATGCCCTTGTTTTAGCTACCTCCCCACCCTCCCAATCACCGCCTTTGCGCCGTCCACGAGGAACAGGCTGGAGACGATCCAGCCGGCCCATGTGTCGAGCGGGGCGGGCAAAGCGGCAACGTTCCAGGCGAACTGGAAAATGCTGTCGGTGACTACCGCCGTGAACCATACGCCGAGCGGAACGACGAAGAAGAGCTGGAACCACCATGTGCGTCCTTCTTGGCGGTGGCAGCATCCGGGGCGGTCTCGCCTCCGCCTACCGCATCGCCTGACGCCACGCGCTTCTCGAAGCGCCCGGCCTGATGTTTCAACGCCCGCCACAGCGCCGCCAGGCTGTCCCCCGCGTCACCGGGGGCGCCGGTGTCCTTCGTCTCTTCGGTTATCATGAAGCCGCCCGCATCGGGAAACGCAAAACGGCGGACGCCGCCCGGACCCATCTTCAAAGAGAACGATCTCTTGAAAGACCCGGTCCGCGTCAGCCCCGCCGCAAGGCGCAGTTTGTGAGCATGTCGAAACCCTACCCGACCAGCGTCACGCTGTCAAGGAATAATTTCCTAAT
>JAGRLC010000072.1:966-32631 GCA_020441995.1 Rhodobiaceae bacterium | reverse complement strand
GGTTTCGAGAACGTCACCGGCGGTTCGGGCAACGACACGCTGACGGGAACCTCGGGCGCCAACGTGATTTCCGGCGGTGCCGGCAACGACTCTCTCGTCGGCGGCGCTGGAGATGACGTTCTCAGCGGCGGCACCGGCAATGACACGATCGCGCTGGACGGCGGTGCCGACACCATCGATGGTGGTGCCGATTACGACATTCTGGATGTGATCGTCACCACGGATGTCACCGTGAACCTGAGCACCGGCATCGTGACAGGCACCGGCGTGAACGGCACGACGGTTACCGGTATCGAGGAGATCTGGGGCGGCGCCGGCAACGACACCTATACCGGTTCGGCCAACGCGGACACCATCTACGGCTGGAACGGCAACGACACCATTTATGGCGGTGGCGGCGCCGATTTCCTCTATGGCGAAAGTGGCAACGACACGATCCAGGGTGGCGCCGGTGCCGATACGCTCGTTGGCGGAAGCGGGACGGACACGCTCGATTACAGCGAAGACGGCACCGGAGTTAGCATAAATCTTGCGACCAATTCCGCCTCCGGCGGCAATGCCGCCGGCGACACGATTTCCGGTTTCGAGAACGTCACGGGCGGCTCGGGCAACGACACGCTTACGGGTGACGCCAACGCCAACGTGATCACCGGCAACGGCGGTTCTGACAGTATCTTTGGTGGTGGCGGCAATGACACGCTCTCCGGCGGTGATGAATCCGGATCGAGCGGCTTTCGTTTCCGGTATCAGTACTTCGATCTTAGCGGCGTCTCGCTGAACAACCTCGGCGATGCGGGGTTCACGCCGAGCGGCCAGAACGCCAATACGCCGGACGGAACCGGTTTCATCAACACCCTTGATGAAGACAACATCCCCGCGCTCCATGGTGGCACGGGCGATGATTTCGCCCTGCGCTTTTCGACCACGCTTCAGGTCACATCAGCGGGAACCTACACGTTCGAACTGGCGTCGGACGATGGCTCGAAGCTCTTCGTCGATGGCCAGGAAGTGATCGATTGGGACGGCCGGCATTCCGCCAGCCCGTTGAGCGGGGCTATCGATCTCGCCTCCGGCGCCCATGAGATCGTGATCATCTATTTTGAAGCCGGTGGCGGTCAGGACCTGAGCATGACCATCTCCGGCCCGGACACCAGCGATGTCGCAGTCGACATCGACAGCTACGGCGCTGTCTCGGCGGATGCGGGCGACTTCCTGAGCGGCGAGGACGGCATCGACAATATCACTGGCGGCAGCGGCGAGGATATTCTCTTCGGCGGCGCCGGCGACGATACGCTGGACGGCGGTGCCGGTGATGACACCCTGGCGGGCGGTGCCGGTGCGGACGTGCTGACCGGCGGTACCGGTACGGACACGCTGTCCTACGCATCCGATACCGCGGGCGTGATAGTTAACCTTGCGACGAATGCTGCGTCCGGTGGCGATGCCCAGGGCGACACGATTTCCGGCTTCGAGAACGTCATCGGCGGTTCGGCGGCCGATACGCTGACCGGCGACGCGAACGCCAACCTTATCGATGGCGGCGAAGGCGACGATGTCATCAACGGCGGCGCCGGAGGCGATACGCTGTTCGGCGGCAGCGGGACGGATACCCTGTCCTACAGCGGAGACACCACCGGCGTGGTGGTCGATCTCGCGGCAAACACCGCATCCGGCGGTCACGCGGCAGGCGACATCATCTCGGGTTTCGAGAACGTCACCGGCGGTTCAGGCAATGACACGCTGACGGGCTCATCGGACGCCAACGTCATCAACGGCGGCAGCGGCGACGATACGCTTCAGGGCGGCGGTGGCAACGACACGATATACGGCGGCGCCGGAACCGATACGGCGGTCTTTTCCGGCAACAAGGCGAACTACACCGTCAGCTATAATAGCGGCTCCGACACATACACCGTGACGGATAATCGCGGCGGCTCGCCCGACGGCACCGACACCGTTCATTCCGATGTCGAATACCTGCAGTTCGCCGACCAGACGCTGGCGCCGGTCGATGCCCTGAACAGCGCGCCGACCGACCTGCAATTCACTTCGGGCAACACGTTCGCTTCAAGCGGATCGCTGTCGCTGAACCAGGACGGCATCGACGGCCAGTATGCGATGGTTCAGGGGTTCAGCGATTTTCCGACCGGCAGCTTCTCGATCGAGCTGGTGGTGCAGGGCGGCTTCATTGCTGACAGTCCCGATGCGGAAGTGCCGCTCTTTTCCTATGCGACGTCAGGCAACAGCAACGAAGTTGCGGTGCTGATCCGCAAGGATGGAACGATCTATGTCGGCATCGACGGCAACAGTGTGGACAGCGCTCCGGGTATCGGGTCGGGACTGCTCGATGGCGATGACCATCGCTTCTCTCTGACATGGGATAGCACGAGCGGCGATTTCAAGGTTTACAGCGATGGGTCGGAGATCTTCACGGGCAACCTGAGCGCGGGCGGCACCATTACCGCGGGCGGCACCCTGATTTTCGGACAGGAACAGGATTCGCTCGGCGGCGGCTTTGACCCGAATCAGCAGTTCGTCGGCACGATCGATGATGTGCGCATTTTCAACGATGTTCGCACCGCCGGCGAAGTCGCTGCAAATGCCTCTGCACAATTCGCAAACCCAGCGGGCGAGAGCGGTCTAGTCGCCAACTTCATTTTCGACACCCAGGCGGACGTCGAGGTGATCGATGCCGTTGGCGGTCACACCATGACGCTGCACAACGGTGCTGCGGTCGAATATTTCGCCGTCAATGAAGACGCCGCCGCCGGCACGGTGGTCGCCGTTCTGTCGACCGTGGACCCTGATGCGGGCGACACGTTCACCTATTCGATCCTGAACGATCCATCGAACTCATTCGAGATCGTCGGAAACGAGCTTCGCGTGAAAACGGGCGCCACGCTCGATTTTGAGGGCACCGATTCCTACACGCTGACCATCCAGTCGCAGGATTCAGGCGGGGAAACCGTATCGGGCACGGTAAAGATCGACATCACCAATGCGTTCGATGAAGCGCCGGCGGCCATGGAGTTCTCGGGCAATACCGGCGGCCTGCGATATGCGCCGACCATGACCGAATACTCCCATCCCGACCTGTCCTTCGCCTTTGCGCTCAATGAAGGCAGCGGCTCCACGGCCACCGCGCTCGACGGCACCACGACGCTTTCCCTGCTCAACGGCGCGACATGGACGTCCGGCCCTGTCGGTGAAGCCCTGAATTTTTCGGGCGGAACGGACAACACCGGCGCGCAAGCCCAGCTGACGCCATTCGTCTATTCCGGTGCGATGACGTTCTCGACTTACGCGCGCTTCGACGACATCGTGTCGGGGACGAAATCCTGGCAGCGCCTGTTCGACTTCGGCACCCAGTCGACGGACGTTATCCTCGCCGGACAGTCGAGCAATACCGATGACATGCGTTTCGAGGTCTATGTCAATGGTGTGAACCACACTGTGACGGCCACCGATGCGATCGTCGAGGGGGAATGGGCCCACTGGACATTCACCGTCAATGAAGACGGTGTGATGCGCATTTACAAGAACGGCGTGGTGCTGGCCGAGAATGAAAACGGCGCGGCGCCGGATCTGGATGGCGCCGGAACGGCGCGGATCGGCGCGAGCAACTGGATGAGCGACGACTCCCTGGACGGCGCCATCGCCGATTTCACCGTGCATCGCGATGATCTGTCTGCGGCGGAAGTTTCCGAGCTCTACAACCATTCGGCAGTCGGGCTCGATTCCGCATACGCATCGGACTTCGCCGGCACCGAGCCGGTAATATCGGGTGAAATCTACAACGCCTTGTCGCTCAATGCCGATGGCGCAACGGACCAGTATGCAGTCAAGTCCAGCTTTTCGGGCTTCAGCACGAACGACTGGACCTTCGAAATGTCCTTCGTCATGGAAGACACGGGCAATGCGGAGGAGATACTTGTTTCTTACGCGGTCAGCGGCCAGGCCGACGAGTTCCGCATCGCCTATCTGTCGAATGGGGCCCTTAGAATTTCCAAGGACGGGGCCACGCATGATTACGGATCGAATCTTGGCCTCGACGACGGCGATCTTCACATGGTTTCGGCGGCCTATGACGGTTCGACGGGATGGATGTATGTCTATGTCGATGGCGCGTCCATCGGCAGCTTCGAATTTGTCGACTATGGCGTATCCGGCGGCGGGACGCTGATCTTCGGCCAGGAGCAGGATTCGCTTGGCGGCGGATTCCAATCCACCCAGATCTTCCGCGGCGAGATTTACGAAGCGCGCATGTGGAGCGACATTCGGACATCGACAGAGATTTCCAACAACGCGTCTGCGCCGCTATCCAGTCCTGGAACTGAAGCAAACCTGGTCAGCAACTGGCAATTCACGACCGGTTCGGCCAACGACCTGCGCGGCACAAATCACCTGACGCTGAACAACGGTGCCACGCTGGAGATCGGCAGCGAGTACATTGATTCCGGAACAGTGCTGGCTGACGCATCCTCGGTTACGGACGCCGACACCGGCGATCATTTCACCTACTCACTGACCGACGATGCCGGCGGCAAGTTCGTGATAGGCGAAACCGATGGCACGGTGACGCTCGCCAGCAATCACGATGTTTCGACAGCATACAATGACACGGTAACCGTCCAGGTGAGCGATGCGGGCGGCAACACTTATTCCGAGGTGCTCGGAATTCACATTGGCACCAGAGACGCTGAAACGCTAAGCGGCGGAGCCACGGACGATGTCCTCTACGGACTCGATGGCGCGGACACTCTGTATGGCAATGATGGCAACGATACGCTCGTCGGCGATAGCATCCACGCCGGTCCGAGCCTGATCCTCAACAACTCCGATACCAATGACTACGCAGCCGCTGCGAATCTGACCGATTTCCCGACCAGCGCGATCACGGTTGAGATGCAGTTCGCAGTGTCAAAGATACCGTCGGACGCCACGATTTTCTTCAATTACGCCGTGGCGGCTCAGTCTAACGAGATCATGCTCATCGCCAAGAATGCGTCGAATGCAGCCGCTTGGGGCGGCATGTCGACGGGAGATGACAATTTTGCGCTCCTCATCAACAATATTGGCATCGACTTCGGCGTGAGTTCCGGCCAGTACCTCGACGGTGAGTTCCATGCGCTCGCAGTCAGTTGGGACAGCGCATCGGGTACGGCAAAGCTTTATATCGACGGCACACTCGTATCCACTCAGACGGGTCAGCAGGGCTATACGCTCACCCAAGGCGGAACGATCGTATTTGGCCAGGAACAGGACAGTGTTGGCGGCGGATTCGATGCCAACCAGATATTCATCGGCGAAATGGACGATATTCGCCTGTTCAACGATATCCGTACGGATCAGGAGATCAGCGAAAACTACGGCCACCCCTTGTCCGACCCTAGCAACGAGCAGGGGCTTGTATCGAACTGGCAATTCAATACCAACCAGGGCACGATCGTTACCGATGTTGCGGGCAGCCACGATCTTACGCTGTACAACGGCGCCAATGTGGCTTGGGCGTCGTCCGCCGATATTGAGTTTACGCTACGCACCGGCGCCAGCAATCCGTTCAACGGCATTGATGTCGGTGACAATTCCAAGGCGGCCTTCGTTGATATAGACAATGACGGTGATCTCGACATGTTTGTCGGTGAGTACGCCGGCAACATCAATTTCTACACCAACACCGGAACGGCGACGAACCCCAGTTACACCCTCACGGACGCCAACTTCCTGGGCATCGATATCGGATTTAATTCGGTCCCCGTCTTTGTCGATATCGACGCCGACGGTGACTACGACATGTTCATCGGCAGGGAAGACGGCACGGTCAGCTACTACCAGAACACCGGCACGGCCTCGAGCGCGTCATGGAATGGCAGCGCGACAAACCCGCTCGGCTGGGTCAATACCGGAAACGACTCACAGCTTCAGTTCGTCGACATAGACAATGATGGCGATCTCGACGCCTTCAGCGGTGACAGCGACGGCACGGTCCATTTCTCGGAGAACACAGGCACGGCGACCAATGCTGTCTTCAGCGGCTCTTCGGCCAACCCATTCGGACTTACCGATCCCGGCGGTTATTCCAAGATAGCCTTTGCCGACCTCGACAATGACGGCGATCTCGACATCATCAAGGGCGAGACCAGCGGCAACCTGTACTTCCAGGAGAATATCGGAACCGCATCGAATCCCTATTTTACGTCTCAATTGACCAACCCGTTCGGCACGGCCGACGTGGGTGATTGGTCCAACGTGGAATTTGCGGATATCGACGGCGATGGGGACCTTGACCTGATCGTTGGCGAGAACGCCGGTAACCTGAACTACTACGAGAACACCACTGTCACTGAGAACGACACGCTTTACGGCGGCAATGGCAATGACGTGCTGTCGGGCGGCGCTGGCGCCGATGTTCTCGACGGCGGCGCGGGAATCGATACGGTCGATTATTCCGGATCCCAGGGCGGGGTCACCGCCGATTTCGTGACCAACTCCGGTACCGGTGGCGATGCTGAAGGCGATTCATACGTCAGCATCGAGGCGTTCATCGGCTCGGCCTACAACGATACCGTGACCGCGGCGTCGACCGGCACTGCCGCGTGGCTTGGTGCCGGAAATGACATCTTCAATTCGAACGCCGCATACAATGCCGCGGACACCGTCTACGGCGGCGATGGCGACGACCAGATCAGCACCTATGGCGGCAATGACTATATCGATGGCGGAGCGGGCAACGACGTTATCTACTATGGCGAAGGCGAGGTAACGGTCTATGGCGGTGCCGGCGATGATTTCATCGACGATGCGCCGGGCAATCCGGGCTATGCCTACAACAAATATCTCGACGGTGGCTCGGGTAACGACACGATCTGGGCCGGTGGCGGCAACGACACGCTCATGGGCGGCGATGGCGCGGACAATCTGAATGGTGACGACGGCAATGATCTTGTCGTGGGCGGCGCCGGCGCCGACACGATGGACGGCGGGGCCGGAACCGACACGTTGTCCTACGCCGGCGACACCTCCGGCGTGACAGTCAACCTTGGTGACGGGTCCGCGAGCGGCGGCGATGCGGCCGGCGATACGTTCTCTAACTTCGAGAACCTGACCGGTGGCGATGGCAACGACACCCTGACGGGTTCGTCGGGGAACAACGTGATAACCGGCGGCGCCGGCGCCGACGCCCTGTATGGCAACGGCGGCGACGATACACTGATTGGCGGTGAGGGCGATGATCTGCTGATCATGGGAACGGCTAACGGCGATGGCGGCACGGCCTCTGGCGGCGCTGGCAATGATGTCTTCTACATCAACGAGAACCAGTTCATCGAATACGGGGCCGGCGCGATCGATGGCGGCGACGGTGAGGACATCGTGCACGTGACCTCCGATGGCGGTATTTCGGAATCCGCTATGGTCAATGCGCTGACCAACATCGAAACCATCGATGTGCGCGACCTCAACGTCAACGCGTCGCTGTCTCTGGCCGGCAATCAGATTCAGGCAATGACCGACAACGACAACACCCTCACCATCCTGAGCGATTCCGGCGACACGGTCCTGGGTGTTGCGGGCGCAGGCGAATACATGTCGTCCGCGACCGACGGCAACACCACCACCTACACCTATTTCAACGATGCCGGCATGACCAACCAGATCGCCGAACTCATCGTGCAGGTCGCCTGACCCGCGCGTGTTCGGGAAATGTGCGTAGCGGTTTTCCGCCCGCGACACGTGACAGACCGCATCCGTTGGCGCGCCTGTGCCGCCTGCGCGGTTACTCCGACAAAATGGATGGGATGGTCCGCGCTTATTGTCTGCTGGCGGATACTGTTTGCGACAGCATGCCGACGGCGCGCAGGATGCGGAACTGCGACCGCAGCGCCTCGTAGCGGTTGGTGATCAGGTCGCGCTCGTCGGAGAACAGCGACGTCTGGCTGTCGAGCAGTTCGAAGACCGTGCGGTCGCCGGCGCGGAATTGCTCTGTGTAGAGCTCGCGCACCTTGCGGCTCGACGCCAGGCCCTGCTGCAGGTCCCTGACCTTGGCGTGGCTGGAACGGATCGCCCTGTAGAACTGCCGCAGGTCGGCTTCCTGATCCTCGATCTCGTTCTGGTAACGGTACTCGTGCTGGCGCACGCGTGAGCGGATCTGCTCGCCTTCGCTGCGCCGGCGGCCGCCATCGAACAGGCGCTGGCGCACCATCACCATGCCCTTCATTTCCAGCTCGCTGGTGCCGGGATTGTCCATGTAGTTCTGCGACGTGCCGTCCAGTTCCAGGTTGATGGTCGGCATTCCGGCCGCGCGGTGGCTTGCCAGCTCCATTTCGCTTGCCGCCGCGTTGGCGCGAATGCTCAGGAGCACCGGATTGTGGTCCGGAAGCATCGCAAGGGCGGCATCCAGATTGGGCGGGATCACCCGATCCACGGATGGGGGGCTGGCGAGCTTGCCCGGGCTCATGTGGGTCAGGCGGCGGAAGCGGTCCGCGGCGTCCTCGGCATTGGCCTCCAGGTCCGTCAGAAGGGTCTGCGCGTCGATCTTGCGGGCAACAACGCGGTTGACGTCCGCGACCGTGCCGTTGCCGTTGGCTTCGTTCAGCCGCACCAGACCCTCGAACTCCTCATGGGCGCGAAGATTCTCGCGGGCGGCCTCGAGCAGCTTCTGCTGTTCCAGCAACGTGAGGTATGCGGTGATCGTTTCGAAGACGACATCCTCGATCTTCGCCTGCCGCTTGAAGCGTTCCATCACGTAGAGAAATTTTGCCCGGTCGATGTCGCGGCGCGTCGAGCCGAAATCGTACAAAAGCTGCTTGAGCTGGACGGAGGCTTCCAGGGCCACGCTGTCACTGGCGCTGCCGTCCTTGTAGAGGTCGGCGCCATTGTTGGTGTATGTGCCGTCGATACGGTAGCCGGTGCCGATCGAACCGTCGATGCGCGGCATGTACTGCGACTGCGCAACCTTGATGCCGTAATAGGCGTCATAGGCCCGGGCGTCCTGATAGCCGATTTCCGGGTTTTGGCGCACAGCCATCGAAATCGCCTGCGCCAGTGTCATATGGCCAGCCGGCGCTTTTTCCCGGCGGCGCGGCGTTGCGCTGCCGGTTGCCGCCGGTGCGCCGTCGCTGCCGCGCAGTCCGAGCGCTTGCGCGGTGGGTGCGGGGCGGGTCTGATCGGGCGTTGCAAAATCGGCGGCGCTTGCGCTGCGCAAAGCGGGGTCGATGCGTGAGTTGTCGGCTGCGGCCAGTTCGGCTGCGGCGTGCCGGCGTGCTTCGCCCCGGCCCGTTCCGTAGCTGGAAAGCGCCGCGCAATCGATTTCCGCGCCAGGGTGATTGGCGCTGGCGCATGGATCGGTGTTGGCTGTGGCTGAAATCGAGCCTGTATGTGTGCGCGAGGTGTTGCAGCCGGTCAACGCAAGCGCGAACAGCGCGGTCATTGCCGCGATACGGGCCTTCCGGCTCCTGTTTTGCGTTGTTTTCATTGCGCACGGACTCAAGGCACAAAATCACTCCGCCCACCCGGACTGGCAGACAGTCCGTTATGCGCTGATTAACCTTAATATTCCTTGAATTTCAGATGCTTTACGGACCCTGCCGGATACCGGACCGGCTTGACCGGGCATCAGTGGAAGCTGTTGTTTTCCTGCAGACCGAATGCGTGGGCCAGCGGTTCAAGGTCTTCTTCCGCCAGGGGCTCGAAGAAGCGGATACCGTAGCCCTCGGGACGGATGTTCATGATCTGGCCGCGCATGCAGTGCTTGTCGAAATGCACCCGCACCTGCTCCAGGCGGCGGTCCATCATGTAGGTCGAGGACGTGCGGAACAGCGCGCCGCCCAGCGAGATTTCCATCACCGAACCATCGACGGAAAATCCGCGTTCGGGAAACTCCAGCCGCCCGACGATGCAGCATGAATAGCGCTGATGCTGGCGGGAAAAGGTTTTCGGCTTGTTGCGGTTTTCCAGGTACTCGGAGAAGGTGCGGACAGGATGCACCAGCGTGTTTATGGTTCTCACCAGCATCTCATGCACCCTCCGCAGCCTTCTCGGGCACGTCTGCCTCTGTGCCCTCGTCCATCAGCGCTTCGTCTTCGAGAAGTTCGTGGTCTTTGTCCTGGCGGGGTGCATTGCCCCGCATCGGGCTGTCGGGGCTGCGGCGTTCACCGCCGTTATATTCCCCGGCTTCCGCAAGGGGGTCTGTCTTCCCGGGCAATGAATCCGCCTGTTCGGGCGCGGCGGGGAATGCCTCGTGCAAGGTCGCCTGGAGGTGTTCGAGCCCGCGTGCGATTTCAGCCTCGCCCGCGGCATCCTTGTCCTTGGCGGCCTGAAGCACGTCGACCAGCCGCGCCATGGCCTCCTCGACCTTGGATGCCGTCTGGACATTGTGCTCGATCAGGGCGTCGGTTTGTTGTCGGCTGCGTTCCTCGAACTGGCACAGCGCATCGGTCATGCGATTAAGCGTGCTGGTCAGATTGCGGTCGAGATTAAGCTGCGCATCCGCGATCGACTGGAGATGGCGCACGCTGCGCTGCATGTATCCGGTTTGCCGGTTCTGTCCCTTGGCCATTTCCGCAAAGTCGCCGGATGTCGATGCAAGGTCGCGGTGCAGCCGCTTGAATGTCTTGGTCACACCCGCCATCGAGCCTGCGAGACGGCCGAAGCCGGCCTGGTCGAGTTTGCCGTCCTTGCCGATCAGCGCGTCGCCGTCGTCGCCGGTCTCGATCTGGGAGACGCTGGCAAGCCAGGATTCGAAATGCACCTTGAGCGTGTTGGAGGCATTGCTGGAAAAGCGCGCCAGCAAGCCCAGCACCAGAGATGTGAACAGGCCGAACAGCGATGACGAGAAGCCGGTCGCCATGCCCACCAGCGGCGCTTTCAGGTCGGCGATCAGCGTGTTGAAGTCGACGGCTCCCGCCGCGTTGTTTGAGGCAAGGTTGCCGATGATGCCTCCAACCGATCCGACCATGCTCATCAGGCCGATGAATGTGCCGATCAGGCCGAGGAAAACGAGCAGTCCGGTGACGTATTGCAGCAAAGACCTGTCATCGGACAGGCGTGTGCTGATGCCACTGATCAATTGCTGCATGGTGCCGACGGAAATCTGCAGCCGGCGGGTGCGCATCAGCTCCTCGTAGACGAGATCGTAGATGTGCCCGAGAACGCGCGGCCGGTCGACGACGATAGCCGGTGTCAGGCAGCGGTGATGGCGCCAGTAGGGATCCGTCGCGCCGCGCTCACCATCCTGTTGAATGTCGTCATAGGCCTCTTTCAGCGAGTTAAAGGCGTTTTCCTCGTTACGCAGCGAGAAGACCGCGCGGAAAGCAAGCGACACGCCGTAAATGAAAACAGCGATGATTGTCAGGTTCAGATAGGCGTTGGATTCAATGCCGATGCGGACGAAGTCATGATTCCATGCCGCCAGCACAGCGATGGCGCCAAGCACGATCAGCATGCGGTAGAGCTGGATGTTAATCTGCTTGCGCATCGGTGGGCGGAACTTCCGTACTCAACACCTTAAGGACATACGAACAGACAGCCTGCGCGGCCTGAAACGCATGGCTTTCTATTCATCGCCGATTAAGGTCAACAACTGGTAAAGCCGAGGGCAACAAGGCGGAATCGCCGTTCTTATTTATGTTACTTGGCGAAAATTTCGGCTGTCTGGCCGGCGGTGACATTTTCCGTCTCGTCAACTTCGATGCGTAGCCGGTGCGGTTCAAAGCCGAGAGAGATAAGCTCGTTTCTCAAAATCATGGCGCGGTAATAGGCGAGCCTGCGCGCCTGGCTGGCGCCGCCGGCTTCGGGCGAGGCGTGTGCCTTGATAACAATGAACCGCGCATTGCGGATGGCGGGCGATTCTTTCAGGAAGGCGCCGATTTCGGCACGGCTGCGTTCGTTCAGCCGTGTTTCCGCATCTTCGTAGGACACCCGAAGAAGGGAGCCGTTTCGGCTTGTTTCGACCTTGCCGGGTTCTTTCGGGGCCCGTTTATCCTTTTCGGCCAAGACTTCCTTCGCGTTGTCGTCATTGCTTTCGCGCAGCTCCGGCATCACGGCCGTCTGGTTGGCCTTTGCAAGGGTGTCGACAAGTTTGTCCTGGATTTCCTGTGGGCTTGCGTCGTCCGAGACTTCGACATCCGCCTGCCGCAGCAGCGTTGCCAGCAGCGACTTGGAAAGGCTCTCGCTCAACAGGTAGACGCCGATGGCAAGGATCATCATGACGAAAGTCAGAACCATCGTCATGGTGGTCAGGGCGTCGACATAGCCCGGCCAGTAGTTTGTTTCGCTCTCGTCCTCGGCGGACATCGCAGGTCACCGCAAATGGCTGTGGCCGGCGGTTTTGCCGGCATATGGCCAAAGTTAGCGCGATTGCGGTTTGGGATTGGTTAACCGCGCGTTGCTCAGGCCGCGCTCATACCGTTCAGCTTGGCAAGAACCTGCTGCTTGGGTCCGTCGGCGACGATATGGCCGCGCTCCATGACGATGAGCCGGTCGACGAGTTCCAGCATCGGGACGCGGTGCGTCGCGACGATCAGCGTCTTGCTCACCAATGCTGGTTTCAGCCGCTTGATGATTGCCTGCTCAAGCGCATTGTCCATGGCGGCGGACGGCTCGTCGAGCAGCAGCATATTGGGCCGGGTCACCAGCGCGCGCGCCAGCGCAACCATCTGCCGCTCGCCGCCCGAAAGCGCTTCGCCGCGCACCCCGACAGGCGTTGAGTAGCCGTTCGGCAGGCTTGCGGCCATTTGCGCGACGCCGGAGATCTCGGCTGCGAAATCGAAGTCGGCGTCGCCGACGTGATCGAGCCCGAAACAGATATTGTTGTAGAGCGTGTCGTCGAACAGCAGAGCGTCCTGGCGCATGAACCCGCAGGCGCGCCGCAGAATGTGTGGCGGCAATTGCCGGATGTCCTGCCCGTCGATCAGGACCGATCCTTCGTCGGGCTGATGCAGCCTCAGCGCCAGCCGCAGAAGCGTGCTCTTGCCGCAACCGACCCGCCCGATGATGCCGACATGCTCTCCGGGCTGGATCGACAGGTGAATGTCGTTCACAGCCTTTGTGCCGGAACCGGGATAGGCGAAGCTGACGCCGCTCATCGATACGGCGCCACGGATGCGCGCGGTGCTGCGTGCCGCATCGCCCGCCGATTCCTGCGGCGTTGACAGGATCTGCGCCAGTCCGCCCAGCGAGCGGCTCAGCTGAATGGCCTTGTCGGCCTGCGCAATCAGGTTTCCGACCGGGGCCACCATCCGCCCGACCAGCAGCGAGGATGCCGCCAGCGCGCCGACGCTCATGGCGCCGTTGCCGATCTGATAGACGCCGATGATCAGGACAAGCACGATGACGGCCTGCACCACGATCATGGTTGACTGGCTGGCGAAGCCCGACCAAAGCCGCGCCCTGTGCCCGAAGTAACCGGCTTCGTCGCTGATGCGTTCCCAGCGCCGCAGCAGGTGAGATTGCGCCGTGGCGGCCTTGACCGATTCCAGCGCGGCAACGGTTTCGAAAACCTGGTTGGACTGTTTCTGGTTGATCTCGGAGGACTTCTGGACGGCGCTGCCCGTACGGGCATGGCCCAGCGCATGCAGGCCGGCAAGGGCGAAGACGCCGGCGAGAGGCGCGATCACGACAAGCCCGCCAATCGTGTAGAGAACGCCCATCAGCAGAAAGAAGAACGGCACATCGACCAACGCCGCAGCCATCAGGTTCGGTGCAAGGTTGCAGACCTGCTCGATCTCGCGCACCTGATGGGCCACCGGGCCCGCGACGCGCGGCGCGGATTTCAACTCGGCATTCAGGATGCGGCGGAAGAACCGTGCCTGAAGGGTCAGATAGGCGGAGGCGCCGATCGCGTCGACCAGCTTCATGCGCACGAAGCGGAGCTGGAAATCCAGTCCCAGCGCCAGCAACACGCCGAGCGACAGCGCCCACAGGGTTTCCATCGCCTGATGCGGCACGACGCGGTCGTAGACGGCCATGGTGAACAGCGGCAGCGCCAGCAGGAAGGCATATGACAGGGCGGAGGCCAGCACGAGCTGCATCAGCAGCCGCCGCCGCGTCTCCCAGATGTGCATGACCACATCGCGGAACACCGCGGTCCCGCTTTCCACCTTCTGGAAGGGCGCGTCTTCGCTGGCCTTGTCATGGGTCAGGCTGCGCGGGCGCACGAAGAAAACGGTGCCGGATTGCCGCGCTTCGAGGGCGTCGGCATGCATCACCCGTTCGCCGCTCTCGCCGTCAACGACATAGCCGCCGGGCGCACGCGCGGTAAGCAGCAGGCTCGACCCGTCGTTAAGAAGCGCGATGCAGGGAAAGTCCTGGGATTCAAGGTCTTCAAGCCGCGCCGAAACATAGGAGACCTGGGCATCCAGATGCTCGACGGCTGCGGCGAGGGTCTCGGGCGAGGAAGGGTCGGCTTCGACCATCCGGTCCGGCCCGCCGGGGGGCGTCGGCTGATCGCGCCACTGCCGTGACGCCTTGTCTATTCCCGAAAGCAGGTGCTGTCCGGGTGCCTGGCCTGGAACACGGGGCTGCGCGGACTGTTCGTCTTGCTGTGTCTGCCGGGCTTGCGGGCGCCTGCCGATGCGCGCGGCGATCTGCTCGCGGTCAGGCCCGTCGGCCTGCGCGCGGCTCGCGCCTTTGCCCAGAAGACTGCGCAAGCGGTTCATGACTGCCCTTTCTGCCGCCGGAATGTCCCCGCGTCACAAGCGCACGCGCGAATGCGGGAAGCGCCGGTTGATCCGGCGCCGGCACGTTCCTCTCAAAATCGGCCCGTCATGCTTAATTGTTCGTAAACCCGCATGCGGTCAGATGCTGATGGGGCCTGGTAACAGAGCAAAGGCCGCGGAATGCAGCGCATGTTCGCCAAGATAATCGAGACTGTGACAAAACCGGACGCCGATGCGCCCGCCGGAGACGGCCGTTTTCACCGCCGTTGCGACGGGATTGCGCAGCGCGTTCACGGCACGTTTCTCTACACGATGAGCGGCGGCGTTCTGCTGTTTGGCCTGTGGGCCGGGCTGACGCAGGTCGATCAGGTCACGCGCGGCGCCGGCAAGGTGGTGCCGCAGTCCAACAACCAGATCATCCAGCATCTCGAAGGCGGCATCGTCTCCGACATCTTCGTACGCAACGGCGATCACGTCGAAAAGGGCGAGCCGCTGCTGCGTATCGAGAACAGTTTCTCCGAGGCCGAACTATCGCGGGTGCGCCTGGAGATGAAAGCAGCCCGCGCCAAGATCGCGCGCATGCAGGCGCTGACATCGCAGGCCGAAGCTCCGGAATTCGCCGAGGATCTGCTGCGCGATGTTCCCGAGATCGTCAGCCGCGAGCAGGTGATGTTCGCCAATCGGCGTGAACAGATGCAGGCCCAGCTTGCCATTTTCGACGATCAGATCCGGCAGAAGGAGCTGGAATTGTCGGAACTGAAATCGCGCTGGGCAAGCACCTCGCGCGAGCGCACGCTCGAGGTCGAGCGGGTCCAGAACTTGCGCCGTCTGCAGGACAAGGGCGCTGTGTCGCGCAACGATCTGCTCGAGGCCGAACGCGGGCTCCAGCAGATCGAGGCGAGAATGTCCGATCTGACCCACGACATCCCGCGCACTGAATCGGCCTTGAAGGAAGTGAACGGCCGACGCCGCGAAGCGGAGCTCAATCTTCTTGCCGACGTTGAGAAGGAACGCGGTGAAACCGAGCTGCAGCTTGCCAAGCTGCGGGAGATCGGCGGCGCCATGCAGGACCGCAACAAGCGCTCCGATGTGGTCGCGCCGATTTCGGGCATCGTCAACCGCGTCTTCGTCACCACCGTCGGCGGCGTGGTCAAATCCGGCGATGAACTGGTGCAGCTTGTTCCCGATGGCGGTTCCATCGCGGTCGAGGCGCGGCTGTCGCCGTCCGACCGCGCCGAAGTCTGGCCCGGCCTGCCGGCCGTGGTGAAGATTTCAGCTTACGATTACTCCGTCTATGGCGGGCTGAAAGGCAAGATCATCGAGATTTCTCCCGACGCAATTCAGGACGAGAAGGGCAATTCCTATTTCCGCGTCAGGCTGGAAGCCGATGCCGGCGCCTTCGGAACCGACCGGCCCGTTGTGCCCGGCATGCTCGCCGATGTCGATATCCTGACCGGGCGCCGTTCGATCCTCAGCTACCTGCTGAAGCCGCTGCGCACCTTGCGCGACAACGCCCTGCGGCAGTAATTCAGCGGCCATGCCGCACATTATTCCAGTTAGCGATCCCGGCGATCCTCGCCTTGAACCCTACAGGGACGTTCAGGATCGCGATTTGCGCGGGCGCGACGGCTTCATGGCCGAAGGCGTCACCGTATTGGGCAATGCCATCGGGCGAAGCCGCCATCGGTTCCAATCGCTGATGGTTGCGGAGCCCAGGCTTGCCGGCCTTGAGGGTATTCTCGCGCGGTTGTCGGAAGAAACACCGGTCTATGTCGCGCCGCCCGATGTGATGAGCGCGATAGCCGGATTTCACATCCATCGCGGCGTGCTGGCTCACGGGGAGCGCGGCACGGGCGATGATCCCGCTTCCTTGCTGGCGGGATTGCCCGGGCGCGCGCTGGTCGTCGCCGCGTTCGGGATTTCCAATCACGACAACCTCGGCGGCATCTTCCGCAACGCGGTTGCCTTTGGCGCCGATGGCGTCCTGCTCGATCCCGCCTGCTGCGACCCGCTTTACCGCAAGGCGATCCGTGTTTCGGTCGGCGCGAGCCTGATCTGCCCGTTTGCGCGTGCGCAAAGCGATGCCGCCTTGATGCGGGCGCTTCAGTCCACTTCGCTCGAACCGGTTGCCCTGTCGCTAAAGGGCGAAGCGGATATCGGCCGGATTGCGGCTGGGCAGCCGGGCATCGCGCTGCTGGTCGGTTCGGAAGGTCACGGCCTGCCTGACGCCGCGATCGATGGCGCGCAAGGCTTCCGCATCCCGATGGCGCCGGGCTTCGATTCGCTCAATGCCGCAACGGCAACGGGTATCGCCCTGCACGCCGCCGCCCGCGCTCTGGGCAAGCTCGGCTAGCCCTGGGCTAGACGATGTTGTGCTCCGGCCCGAACGGGAAGCCGGTGATGTTTTCAGCGCCCGTCTCTCCGACCACGAGAATGTCGTGCTCGCGATAGCCGCCCGCGCCGGGCAGCCCCTCGGGGATTGTCAGCATCGGTTCCATCGAAACAACCATGCCGGGCTCCAGCACGGTCTCGATGTCCTCGCGCAATTCGACCCCGGCTTCGCGCCCGTAATAATGCGACAGCACGCCGAAGGAGTGGCCGTAGCCGAAGGAACGGTAGCCCAGCAGCCCGTGCGCGCGGTAAATCTCGTTCAGTTCCCTGGCGATGTCACAGCAGCGCGCACCGGGCCTGATCAGATCGAGCCCGCGCCGGTGTACGTCGCAATTGATCTCCCAGATTTTCAGATGCGCGTCGGAGGCATGCCCGCAGAACAGCGTGCGCTCCAAAGCGGTGTAATAGCCGAAGATCATCGGGAAGCAGTTGAGCGACAGGATGTCGCCGGGCTCGATCGCCCTTGAAGTGACCGGGTTATGCGCGCCGTCGGTGTTGATGCCGGACTGGAACCACACCCAGGTGTCCATCAGTTCGGCGTGGGGATAGGTGCGCGCGATTTCCCGCACCATCGCCTGCGTGCCGGCAAGCGCCACCTCGTGTTCGCGCGCGCCGGCGGATATGGCATCGCGCACCGCTTCGCCGCCGAGGTCGGCAATCCGCGCTCCGTTGCGGATCAGCTCGATCTCTTCGGCTGATTTCACCGTGCGCTTCCACATCGTCGCCTTGGCGATGTCGACGAAGGTGACGCCGGGAAACGCGTCTTCCAGAAGCGAGCGCGCATCCAGGCTGATGTGATCGAATTCGATGCCGATGCGCTTCGCCTTCGGCAGCAATGTTTGCAGCGCGTGGAAGTAATTGTCCCTGCGCCAGTCGGTATAGGTGATGTTGTCGCCGAAGGTGCGCCGCCACGGCTGGCCTGCGTCGATACCCGCCGATATC
Organism: Rhodobiaceae bacterium; assembly: GCA_020441995.1. Taxonomy (GTDB): domain Bacteria; phylum Pseudomonadota; class Alphaproteobacteria; order Rhizobiales; family Tepidamorphaceae; genus JACKJK01. The sequence continues at coordinate 14,644 of JAGRLC010000072.1, read as the reverse complement.
GAAGTCGCCTTTTCGGGGGTGACGACGAAGGCGTAGCGCCGCCCGAAATAGCAGTACAGGAAACCGGAGTGGTAATTGATGTTGTGGTAGCTGGTCAGCACCGCCGCATCGAGATCATGCCCGGCAATGATGGCGCGCAATCCATCCAGCCGCCGTTGCATCTCGGCATCGCTGAAGGCCGGCGTGGCCTTCTCCCCGTTATGCATCGTCTGAAGACGCTCAAGCGTATTGGAAACAGGCAGGCCCAGGGATTCAGCGGTGGTTGTCATGGCTGGGTGTCCAATCTCAAGGGAACCGGAAGGCGCGTTTCAGCGTTTGATATTCGTACACCCGGTGTGACGTAACGGCAATTGCGCAGCCCGACTCAAGTCTGACGTTGCGGCATATTTATTTTTGTAACGAACCATGAAATATCATTTGAAATTCATACTCTTACCGCAATGCAGCAATGCATGGCCGGAATCGCATTTTGAACACATTTCCCGGCAATCTGCGCCCCACTTCAAACGGGGTGCCCGCCGCCAGCGGCGCGGGCCAGGAGAGAGTTACACATGACAGTTTTCATCAGGGCTGCCCTCGTGGCGGCAGGGATTGGTTTTGCCCTCCTCACGGGTGTTGCAGGTAGCGTGACCACGGCCGATGCGGCCTCATATCAGGGCCGTGCATCCTGGTACGGACCAGGCTTTCACGGCCGCAAAACCGCCAGCGGCGAACGCTTCAACATGAACGCCATGACCGCCGCTCACCGTTCGCTGCCCTTCGGCACGAAGGTGCGCGTGACCAACAAGCGCAACGGCCGTTCCGTTGTCGTGCGCATCAACGATCGCGGGCCCTATTCCGGTGGCCGCATTCTCGACGTTTCCAAGGCCGCCGCAAGCCGGCTTGGCCTGGTTGCGTCCGGCACCGCGCCGGTAACGGTTACCGTTATCCGCTGACTGCGAAATACCGTAGCCCCGGTTTCAAGACCGAGGCTTGCGGCCAATTTTAGCGCCGGTGGCGATCCGCATCGCCGCCGGCGTTTTGCGTTCAGGCTATTAACAGCACGAACCCGGCAAATCGGTTACAGTCCGGCGTGAGAGAATCACACCAGAACAAAAAGGGAGGCCGCTATGACGGGTCATCCTTCCAGGCCGGTTCCGGGCAAGGCGGTTTTCGCCGGCCTCGCCCTTGCGGCACTGGCTGTCGCAATAGCCGTCTATCTCGGCATAGGCGGCTTTCTGCACGCCACGAATTCAGCCGCTGATTCCGCCGAGTCCGTCGAACGCGGCAGGGAAATCGCGCAGGCCAATTGCGCCGGATGCCACGCTGTTGGCGCAGACGGAGAAAGTCCCAATCCGGATTCTCCGCCCTTCCGCGCCCTGAAAGACATGTACCCGGTCGAAAATCTCGAGGAAGCGTTGGCCGAAGGCATCGTGACCAGCCACGACAACCTGAAAATGCCGGAGTTCGAATTCGAATCCGGACAGATCGGCGATTTCATCGCGTATCTGAAAACCCTTTAGACCACGAACCGGACGCATGATTGGCGCGCGATCCGTTTTTGCCACGAACGACGCGCCCTCTGACGGGCGTCAATCCGGGCGCGCGCTCGAGATTCAGCGCGGCGTGCGCCGTTGGCTGCGCACGCAAGGGTTTTCCAGCATTTGCGAAGTGACGCTGAAGACGGGACGCCGTGCGGATGTGATGGCCCTTGCCCCGAATGGCGAGGTCTGGATTGTCGAGATCAAGTCGAGCGTTGCGGATTTCCGCGCAGATGAGAAATGGCCGGAATATACCGATTTCTGCGACCGTTTTTTCTTCGCGACCCTGGCCGACGTGCCGGTGGAGATATTTCCTGAAAGCGCCGGGCTGATTATCGCCGATGCCTATGGGGCGGAAGCCTTGCGCGATTGCGCGTCCGCGCCGCTGGCTGCCGCGCGCCGAAAGGCGGTGACCCTGCTGTTTGCGCGCGCAGCCGCCAACGCACTGCATGCGCTGGCTGATCCGGACGCGGGGTTCTGACAGCTTGCAGGTTTAACGCGGCGCGCGCTTGGCCGGAATGCGCTGAAGCGTGCGCCGGTGACAAAGCAATTTCAGGAAAAGTGGGGACCGGTTTTCCGTCCGGAATTGCGTAAAGGAATTAGCGCGGCGCGCGCTTTGCCAGAATGCGCTGAAGTGTGCGCCGGTGCATGTTCAGCCGCCGTGCGGTCTCTGAAACATTCCGGTCGCATAGCTCGTAGACACGCTGAATATGCTCCCAGCGGACCCGGTCCGCCGACATCGGATTTTCTGGCGGCTCCGCTTTTTCGCCCGAGGGCGCCAGCAGCGCGTCGCAGACTTCGTCGGCGTCGGCTGGCTTGGCCAGATAGTCGACGGCGCCCAGCTTAACCGCATTCACGGCGGTTGCGATGTTGCCGTAGCCGGTCAGAACGATGGTGCGCGAATCGGGACGCTTGGTGTTGAGATGCGCGATGATGTCGAGGCCGTTGCCGTCGCCAAGCCGCATGTCCACAACGGCAAACGCCGGCGGGTGTCCGTTGATCGCGGCGATGGCGCCCGCGACCGTATCGGCCTGGCTCACATCGAAGCCGCGCTTTTCCATGGCGCGCGCAAGACGCTCCAGAAATGGCCGGTCATCATCGGCAATAAGCAGACTACGATCGGTAACCGTGTCCGGGATCATGTCATCAGCAGTCATCAAACAATATCCGCCATATATTTTGGCACATGTCGTTACATTCCCATGACCGTATATGCAAACTGTAGGGGATACGTCCACCTGTTGATCGTGGTTCAATTAACGACGGCTTCCTCAAGTACGCTGCGTGGCCAGGTGATGGTGATCACCGCGCCGGTATCGGCCTCCGGGGCGTTGCGGATGCTGATGACAGCGCCGGAACGTTCAAGCAGGGTCTTGGCGATGAATATGCCAAGACCCAGCCCCTTGCGGTCCAGCGCGCGGGCGGGACCGCCACGGCCGCTGCGTATGCTGAGGTAGGGCTGACCAAGCCGTGGCAGGATGTCGATCGGGATGCCGCGCCCGTCATCGCGAATGGTGATCGAGACCGTTTCCCCATCCCATCTGGCGATGATGTCGACCCGGCTTTTGGCAAAGTCGACGGCGTTCTCGATGATGTTTCCAAGGCCGTAGAGCAGGCCGGGGCTGCGCCTCCAGGCCGGCTCCTGGCTGTCGTCGCCTTGCTTGTCGACACGAATGTCGACACCGAAGTTCCTGTGCGGACTTGCCGCTTCCTCGATCAGTTCACCGAGCGACTGATGCGCGAAAGGGGCTCCGCCGTCATCGCCCAGCGACCCGATCTTGCGCAGAATCTCGCGGCAGCGCGTCACCTGCTCGGCAAGCAGTTTGATGTCGTCAGGGTCGCTTGCCTGCGCTGCATCCCGCTGCATTTCCTTGACCACAAGCGCAATGGTCGAAAGCGGCGTGCCCAGTTCGTGCGCGGCCGCCGCGGCCAGTCCGTCGATGTCGGACAGGTGGGTCTCGCGCGCCAGAACCAGTTCCGTTGCCGTTAGCGCGTCACTGAGCGTTTGCGCTTCTTCCGCCACGCGCCAGACATAAATGGCCGTGAAGGCCACCGTGCACAGGATCGCCAGCCAGATACCGGCGACATAGAGTTGCGGCAGATCGATCGGCTGGTCGCCGATCCACGGCAGCGGCAGATGCCAATAGGCCAGCAGGCTTGCCAGCACGCAGGCCAGCACACCCAGCATGATTGTCGGCCTGGGCGGTAACAGGCTGGCGCCGACGACGACGGGAACCGCTATCAGCACGGCAAAGGGGTTCTCCAGTCCGCCATTCAGCGCCAGCAGGCCGGCAAGCTGCACGATGTCGAACCCGAGCAGGATCGTGGCCACGTGATCGGGAAGCTGCGTGTCGTTGGGATAGCGCCGCATCAGGTACAGGTTCAGCACGACCGCGAGCGACACGAGCGCGAAGGATTCCGCAACCGGCAAGGAGAAATCCAGCACGCCCGAAACCGTGATCAGGGTCAGCGACTGGCCGATGATGGCAAGCCACCTCAAACGCATCAGCGTTTGCAGGCGCAGACCCCGTGTACGCATCGTCTGGGATGCCGGAGAAATGACGGGCTTGTTCATGCCGCTTCGTACCATGCGCCGCATGTGGGCCGCCATATTTGACCTGCCATGCGCGCGTGTTGCTGGTCTTTTGCCGAGGATAGGCATAGATCACCGTACATGCAGAAAACCTCAGCCGCGCCTGCGATTCGCATCCGCAATCTGGTCAAGCGTTATGGCAGCGTCACGGCCGTGGACGGGCTCGACCTCGATATTGCGCCGGGCTCGGTCACGGCGCTGCTCGGCGGTAACGGCGCCGGCAAAACCACCACCATTGCGATGATCATGGGCCTGCTGCTGCCGACCAGCGGATCAATCGAGGTGCTTGGCCACGACATGCTGACATCGCGCTACCGGGTGCTGGCGCGGATGAATTTCGAAAGCCCGTATGTCGAGATGCCGCTGCGGTTGACGGTACGCCAGAATCTCACCGTGTTCGGCAGGCTCTACGGCGTCGCCGGTTTGGCCGCCCGCATCGATGCTCTGGCCCGCGAACTCGAACTCTCGGAATTCCTTGGCCGGCCGGTCGGCAAGCTGTCGGCGGGCCAGAAAACGCGCGTCAGCCTGGCGAAGTCGCTGGTCAACGAGCCGGATCTGCTGCTTCTCGACGAGCCGACCGCCTCGCTTGATCCCGATACCGCCGACTGGGTGCGCAGCCACATCGAACGCTATTGCGCCGAACGCGGCGCAACCGTTCTGCTTGCGTCCCACAATATGGGCGAGGTCGAACGCATGGCGAGCCGTGTCCTGATGATGAAAGCGGGAAAGATCGTCGATGACGACACGCCTTCCGGGCTTCTTGCGCGTTATGGCCGGCAGAACCTGGAAGAGGTTTTCCTCGACATCGCCCGTTCACCCGTGGTCCGTGCAAGCCAGACGGAGCCTGTGGCATGAGCATGGCCGGGACCGATACCGGTCTTTCAGCGCGGATGAACCGGGTCGGGGCCATGGTCCTGCGCCACTGGTATCTGCTGCGCCATTCCTGGCCGCGTACGCTGGAGCTGATCTACTGGCCGACCGTTCAGATGCTGATGTGGGGCTTCCTGCAGGTCTGGCTCGCGGGCAAGACGGACACGGTTGCGACTGCCGCGGGCGTATTCATCGGCGGCGTGCTTCTGTGGGACGTGCTGTTCCGGGGGCAGCTCGGATTTTCGATCACCTTTCTTGAGGAAATGTGGGCCCGCAACCTTGGTCACCTGATGATGACGCCGCTGCGCCCGTCGGAATTCGTCGCCTCGCTGATGGTTATGAGCGTGACCCGCGTGGCGATCGGTTTCGTGCCTGTAACGATCCTGGCGTTGTGGTTCTTCGGCTTCAATCTGTGGGGAATGGGCCTCGCGCTGGTGGCGTTCTTCGCCAATCTCTATTTGACGAGTTGGTCGATCGGGCTGTTCGTATCCGGTCTCGTGCTGCGCTACGGGCTTGGCGCGGAAAGTCTCGCCTGGTCGCTCAGCTTCCTGCTGTTGCCCCTTTGCTGCGTCTATTACCCGCTCGAAACGCTTCCCGGCTGGCTTCAGATCGTCTCGCTCAGCCTCGCTCCCACCTATGTTTTCGAGGGCATGCGCGCGCTGCTTTTGGAAAATGTCTTCCGCGGCGATCTTATGATCCGGGCTTTGGCGCTGAATGCGGCCTATTTCGCGCTTTCGGCCTATGCGTTCCGGCGGCTCTTCGATGCCTCTCGCCGTGCCGGCGCCTTGCTGCAAATGGGAGAATAACCAATGATTTACCGGGATTATCTGTGCGTCTCGGTGAATGGTCGAATTGCGCATACATTAAGCGTTCGTTAATGTTCTCCCAAGCATCATCCGGAGTGCCGTCCTTCCTGGCCGGCAGATGCAGGCCATGGAGCGCGCGGATTTATCCGATTCCGGCCTTGCGGGAACGCTCCGGGATCAGGTCATGAGCTTCTCATGACCCAACAGGAGCCTCCATATGTTCTATCAGTGGTACGAGATGACCCATGCAGCGCTGAGCCCGGCTCGCGCCATGGCGGATGCGACACGCCTCTACTACAAGAACCCAGTCAATCCCCTCGCCCACACGCAATTCGGTCGCTCCATGGCGGCGATGGCGGAGGTTTTCGAGCGCGTGACGCGGCGCTACGGCAAGCCTGAATTCGGCATCGAATCGGTCTCGGTCGGCGGCAGCCGGGTGCCTGTTCGCGAGGAAATCGTCTGGCAGCGTCCCTTCTGCCGCCTGATTCACTTCTCGAAGGGCCACGGCGGCGACCGGCATCCCGGTCCGAAATTGCTGCTGGTGGCGCCCATGTCCGGCCATTACGCCACACTCCTGCGCGGTACGGTCGAGGACATGCTGCCCAACCACGACGTTTACATCACCGACTGGATCGATGCGCGCATGGTGCCGCTGGCCGATGGCCTCTTCGATCTCGACGACTACATCGACTATATAATCTCGATGCTGCACAGGCTTGGTGGCGACACCCATGTCATGGCCGTCTGCCAGCCGTCGGTTCCGGTTCTCGCCGCCGTTGCGGTGATGGAATCGCGCGAGGATCCTTACGTGCCGCTGTCGATGACGCTGATGGGCGGGCCGATCGACACGCGCGAGAATCCCACCGCCGTCAACAGGCTGGCCGAAACCCGCGACATCGGCTGGTTCGAGCGCAACGTCATCATGAAGGTGCCGTTTCCGCATCCCGGCTGCATGCGCGATGTCTATCCGGGCTTCCTGCAGCTCTCCGGCTTCATGAGCATGAACCTCGACCGCCACATCGATGCCCACAACGAAATGTTCCAGCATCTCGTCGAGGGCGACGGCGACAGCGCCGACAAGCACCGCGAATTCTACGACGAGTATATGGCGGTGATGGACCTGACGGCGGAGTTCTATCTTCAGACCGTCGAGACCGTTTTCATCGAGCATGCGCTGCCGAAGGGCACCATGAGCCATCGCGGCGTACCTGTTGATTGCAGCAAGATCACGAATTGCGCGCTGATGACGGTGGAAGGCGAACGTGATGACATTTCCGGTGTCGGCCAGACAAAGGCCGCCCACAAGCTGTGTTCCAATCTGCCGGAAGAAAAGCGCGTTCATTACCTGCAGCCGAAAGTCGGCCACTACGGCGTCTTCAACGGGTCGCGTTTCCGTGCCGAGATCGCGCCGCGCATTTCCGACTTCATCCAGTCGAACGAGCGTGGCGGGAAGCCGAAAAGCGCCAAAAAAGCGCTCAACGCTACCGGAGCGGGCGCAGGCACCCGCGTGAAAGCGGCCGCGAATTCCGCATGACTGCGCAATAACGGTATTGAATCCGGCTGTGGATTCAGGGCGATAACCGATTTCGGATCATCCGCCCCTTGCGGTTGTGTCCGCGAACACCCACGTCTTCTGCAACATGGAATTCGCAGGAGATGCTTAAGTGAAGAAGTTCCCCATACGCCCGGCCTGGACCCCGCTTAACGTGGTTCTGATGGTGCTCGGCTTCATGGTCTTCTGGCCATTGGGGCTCGCCATGCTGGCCTGGATTATCTGGGGCAACAAGATGGTTGACCGCGTTCAGGACGCCGAGGTGCATTGGCACTCGCGCAAGAGCGGCAACACGGCCTTCGACGAGTACCGCCGCAGTGAGCTTGAGCGGCTAGAGGAAGAGCGCCGCGGCCTCGACCGCGAGGCCGAGGAATTCCAGCACTTCCTGCGCGAGCTTCGCTCCGCCAAGGACAAGGAAGAGTTCGATCGTTTCATGGCAAGCCGCCGCGCGGGCAAACCCGCTGACGGCAGCAGCCCCGATGAAGGCGCCGCCCAGCCGGCCTGACCTTCAACCCCGATTTCATCCAAGACCCCCACTGCCGCTGTGCTCCTCCAGAGCCGGCGGCATTTTCTTGTCTGAATTGCCCGGTCCCGATGGCAAACTGCACCCATGATTCGGTTCCTGAGAAAATCGGCATCTCCCAAACCCGCCATCATCGAGGAGGCTTGCGTCCATCTCGATATCGCCGGTGACAGCGTGCCCGTGCTTGTGCGCCGGTCGGCGCGCGCCAGCCGCTATGGCCTCAGGATCGCCAATGGCACCGGCGAAGTCGTGCTCACGGTTCCCGCAAGCGGGGACTACGACCGCGCCATCGATTTTCTGACCCGTCAGGAGAAATGGCTCGCCAGCAGGCTGAGCCGGCGGGGGGATTTCGTTCCCTTCGAGGATGGGGCGCAGTTTCCGCTGCGCGGCGAAACGCACCGTATTGTCGCGACGGGCCGCGTTCGCGGTGCGGTCCGGCGGCTGGAGGGTGAGGATGGAAACGTTCTCGAAGTGCCCGGCCTGCCGGAACACCTGGGGCGCCGTCTCACCGACTGGCTCAAGGAAGAGGCGCGTACGGATCTTTCAAGGTGCGCCAACGGGCACGCCGCGAAGATCGGCATGAAGCCGGGGCGTATCACGGTGCGCGACACAACATCGCGCTGGGGCTCGTGCTCGGCAAAGGGCGGGCTGTCGTTTTCCTGGCGGCTTGTTCTGGCTCCGCCATTCGTGCTCGATTATGTGGCAGCCCATGAAGTCGCTCATCTGGAGCACATGAACCATTCTTCCCGCTTCTGGGCGCTGACCAAGCGGCTGTTTCCAGAAACCGACCGCGCCGAAGCCTGGCTCAAGCGTCATGGCCGCGATCTGCACCGCTACGGGCGCGCCAACGGTTAAGCAAGCTGCCTGCCATGCGCACAGACCGCTTGCGCCCGGACGTCTTCCGGGCAACAAGGCGGGATGCGTCTTAAACCCGATACATTTGCAATGACGGCAACGCTCGGCCTGCTGACCGCGCTCGGTCCGCTGTCGACCGACATGTATCTGCCGTCGCTGCCCTACATCGCCGAATTGTTCGATGCCTCGGTCGCGAAAACCCAGCTGACTTTAAGTGTTTTTCTCGTCGGGTTTGCGTTGAGCCAGATCGTTTTCGGTCCCGTTTCGGACCGGCTCGGGCGCAGGTCCGTTCTTGTTGTGGCTCTTGGTCTATTCGCGCTGGCAAGCCTCGTCTGCGCTTTTGCCGGGCGTATCGAGACGCTGATCGGCGCACGGTTCCTGCAGGCGCTGGGGGCCGCCGGCGGCGTCGTGATCGCACGCACCATCGTGCGCGATCTCTACACCGCCAGCCGGGCCGGCCAGGAACTGGCGCTGATGGGCACCATCATGGGTGTCGTCCCGCTATTGGCGCCGGGACTTGGCGCGGTGCTGCATGAGCTGTTCGGCTGGCGGGCGAATTTTGTTGTCGCCGCGCTCATGGGTCTGGCCGGCGCGCTCTGGATTCGCGCCAGCCTGCCGGAAACGCTGAAACCCGAGTATGTCCGGCCATCGACGGCCGGCAGTATTTTGCGCGACTTTGGCGCGCTCATCGCGCACCCGGTCTACCGGGTCTATCTGGTCTTCGCCTGCTGCGCCTATAGCGGTTTGTTCAGCTTCATTTCCGTCTCGTCCTACATCCTGCAGGACATATACGGTCTGACGGAGCTTCAGTTCGGCCTCGCCTTCGCCTGTGCTGTGGCGGGGTTCATGCTGGGCACGCTCGCCGGCAGGCGTCTGACGGGAAAGCTCGGCATTGATGCGGCCATCGGTACCGGTACACTGGTTCTGGCGGGCGGCGGGCTGCTCTGCCTGCTGCTGACCGAAACCGCGGCGCCGGGATCGGGTCTCTGGCGGGTGCTCCTGCCGGCGGCGGTCTATTTCCTCGGCGTGGGCATCGTGCTGCCACAGTCCATGGCCGGCGCCATGACGCCGTTCCCCGACCGTGCGGGAGCGGCCTCCTCGTTGCTCGGCTTCATGCAGATGAGCTTTGCCGCGATCGTCGGTATCGTGGTTGCCGCCAATCTTGGCGGCACCGCGCGCAGCCTCGCCGTGGCGCTGGCTGTCATGGGCTGCACCGCGCTGGCCGCGCATCTGCTCACCCGCGGACTGCGCCGGCTTTAAGGCTTTTTAGTTAAACGCAATTCCGGACGGAAAACCGCGTAACGCTTTTCCTGGAATTGCTCTAACCGCCGAAAATACCCCGGAAAAAGCCGCCTATGCCGCCGCCATTGTTGCGCCGGGACTGGCCCACATTGCGCGGCGGTCCGTCCACGATGATCGCTGACGGATCGTTCGCCCGCGCGCCGGGCGCCATCTGTCCGTCCTGCAGCCAGGGCAGGTTCTGGTCGACGGCAAGCGCAGTGCCCGATTGCGGCTCGTAGGTGCCGGGCAGCATGGCGACAGGGAAACCGTCATGGGCGCTGGCCATGAAATCATGCCAGATCGAGGCGGGCAGATTGCCGCCGGTAACATGCTTCATCGGCGAGCGGTCGTCATTGCCGATCCAGACGCCGGTGACGAGATCGGCGGTGTAGCCGACGAACCAGGCGTCGCGGAAGTCCTGCGTCGTGCCGGTCTTGCCGGCGGCGGGACGCTCGTTGGGCAGGATCGCGCGCCGCGCGGTTCCGTCCGACACCGTCATCTGCATCATGTAGTTCATCATGCCGACGGTCTGATCCGAGAGAACCTGTCCGAGGGGCGGCACGTCGCGCTGGAACAGGATGTCGCCGCTGACGCTGCGGATGCGCGTGATCACATGCGGCAGCACCTCGTACCCGCCATTGGCGAACGGCACATAGGCGCGGGTCAACTCGTAGAGGCTGACTTCGGAAGTGCCGAGCGCCAGCGACAGGTTGCGCTGGAGTTCGGAATCGATGCCCATCCTGTGCGCGGTCTCGATCACCAGGTCGGGTCCGACCTCGTCGGTCAGGCGCACGGAAATGGTGTTGATCGATTTCGCCAGCGCCTCGGCCAGCGGCATCGGCCCGCGGAACTTGTTGTCATAATTGCTTGGCGACCAGTCGCCGTATTGAACCGGCGCATCGTTGCGCAGCGTGTCCGGCGACATGCCGTATTCCATGGCCGCGGCGTAGACGAACGGCTTGAAGGCCGAACCGGGCTGGCGCTTGGCCTTGATGGCGCGGTTGTACTGGCTCTGTCCGTAGTCACGCCCGCCGACCAGCGCGCGCACGCCGCCGGATGTGTCGATGGTGATGATCGCGCCCTGGCTGGCACCCTTCTCCTTGCCCTCCTTGTTGAGGGTTTTCGACAAGGCGGTTTCGGCCAGTTTCTGCAGGCGCGGATTGATCGTTGTCTCGACAATGACGTCGGTCTTCACTTCGCCGATCAGGCGGGTGGTTTCTTCCATCACCCAGTCGGCGACATAATTGCCCGGCGCACGCCGTGCGGTGCCCTTCACTTCCGCCGTTTGCATCATCGCGCGCTTGGCGTCTTCCTCGGTGATGAAGCCGGAATCGCGCATCGCGAAGAGCACCGTGCGCATGCGCTCCTCGGCAAGGTCGGGGTTCTTTGTCGGGGCATAGCGCGACGGCGCTTTAAGCAGGCCGGCGATGGTGGCCGATTCCGCAAGCGTCAGTTCGCGGGCGGACTTGTTGTAATAGGTGCGCGCGGCGGCCTCGACACCGGTGGCGCCGTCCCCGAGATAGACCCGGTTGAGGTACATCTCCAGAATTTCGTCCTTGGTGTAGGTCCACTCCAGCCACATCGCGATGAGCAGTTCCTGGATCTTGCGCTCCATCGTGCGCTCGTGTTCCAGGAACAGGTTCTTGGCAAGCTGCTGGGTCAGGGTCGAGCCGCCCTGCACGACGCCGCCGGCCCGCAGGTTGACGGCCATGGCGCGGGCAAGGCCGAGCACATCGATGCCGTAGTGGCTGTAGAAGCGCCGGTCCTCGATCGCCATCACCGCCTGCGGCAGATAGGCGGGGAGTTCAAACAGGCGCACGGCCTCGCCGCCAGTCGGTCCCCGGTTGCCGATGACGGTGCCGTCCATCGCGACGATCTTGACGTTGGCGGGACGTTCGGGGATCGCCATTTCGCTCGGCGGCGGCAGCTTCGTTGCGTAGTAGCCGAGGATGCCGGCGACCGCGAGGCCGCCCAGGAACGCCATTACGAAGCCGAACTTGACCAGCTTGCCGACAAGCCAGAGCGCACCGCGCTTCTTGGCGCGCCGCTTTCCGGGCCTGCCGCCGCGTTTGCCGCCACCTCCACCCCTGCCGGGCGGAACCGGTCCTTGCCCCGAGGGTTTGCGGGGCAGGGGCGCATTCTGCTTGCGCTGCTCGCGGCGTGGCTCCTGCGAGACGCTGACACGGTCTTCGGGATAGAGACGGAAATCTGAATTCATTGCTTCAAAAGCTCTCGCGGGTCCCGTTTACGGGGATGGCGAAACAGGTCCTGTGGTTCAAGACCGGAAACCCGCATTTCCGAAGCATACAGCTGCGGATGTCGGGCGTCCGGCCGGTACGCGAAACCTTACCCGGCCCGGTCATCTGCCCGGCGGTGTCCGGTATCGGCGGCCGGTCGCTCCCGACACCAAAACACCGGCGCCAGGCGCCCGCGAGTTGTGAACGTAATGCAGGCGATTTAAGGGCGGGTTAAGGCTAACGCCGGGTTGACGGAAAAATTGATCGGTGAGTGTGTCATTGAGGCACACTTCATGCGCCCGGCGATCCGGTGAGCGTAGCCGCTCCGATTAAGCGTCAACCGTGGCGTAAAGCGCGTTGGCCTGAATGAAGTCGCGGCGCGGTTCGACAACATCGCCCATCAGCTGGGTGAAGATCTCGTCCGCCTCTTCCGCCTCGCGCACACGCAGCAGCGAGCGGATATCGGGATCGAGCGTCGTTTCCCACAGCTGGTTGGGGTTCATTTCGCCCAGGCCCTTGTAGCGCTGCAGCGACAACCCCTTCTGTCCGACGGCCATGACCGCCTTGAACAGTTCCGACGGTCCGCGGATTTCGGTTTCGGAGTCCTTGCGTCGGAAGGTCGCCATCTTGACGAACACCTCCTGAAGAACAGCCGCATGGCGGTCGAGTTTGCGCGCGTCCGACGAGCCAAGCAGGGCGGCATCAACGATTGCGGCTTCCTTGACGCCGCGCAGCGTACGCTCGAAGACGAACCCGCCGTCCTCGGTCGGCCGTCCAACCCAGCCGCGCTCATAGGTGTCGGACAGGCGGTCGAGCCGCTGCGCGATATAGGAGGCGGCCGCCTCGCGTTCCTCGATGGTGCTGACCGCTTCCGGGTTGAGAATGCCGGCGATCGCGGCCTGCTCGACGACGGTGCGGTTGTAGCGGCTGTGCAGGCCGTCCAGCGTGTTGGAGACATCGCGGGACACGTCGATTACTTGCCGGAGGTCGGCGCCGGTGCGCGTCTCGCCGCTGTTAAGCGTCAGGCTCGCGTCCTCAAGCCCGGTTTCGATCAGGTAATTGACGAGGCCCGTCTCGTCCTTGATGTACTGCTCCGACTGCCCGCGCCGCACCTTGTAGAGAGGCGGCTGGGCGATATAGAGGTGCCCGCGTTCGATCAGCTCCGGCATCTGCCGGAAGAAGAACGTCAGCAGCAGCGTGCGGATGTGGCTGCCGTCGACGTCGGCGTCGGTCATGATGATGATCTTGTGATAGCGCAGCTTCTCGATATTGAAGTCGTCGCGCCCGATGCCGGTGCCAAGTGCGGTGATCAGCGTACCGATCTCGTTTGACGACAGCATCTTGTCGAAGCGCGCGCGCTCCACGTTGAGGATCTTGCCGCGCAGCGGCAGCACGGCCTGGTTGGCGCGGTTGCGCCCCTGCTTGGCGGAGCCGCCGGCCG
>JAGRLC010000072.1:0-931 GCA_020441995.1 Rhodobiaceae bacterium | reverse complement strand
TCCTGGCAGTCGGCGAGCTTGCCGGGCAGGTTGGCGACGTCGAGCGCACCCTTGCGCCGGGTCAGCTCGCGCGCCTTGCGTGCGGCCTCGCGCGCCGCAGCGGCCTCCGCCACCTTGCCGACGATCTGCTTGGCCTCCGCCGGGTGTTCCTCGAACCAGCGGTTCAGGCCTTCGTTGACGACGCTTTCGACAACGGGCCGGACCTCGGAGGACACCAGCTTGTCCTTTGTCTGGCTGGAGAACTTCGGATCGGGGACCTTGACCGACAGCACGCAGGTCAGCCCCTCGCGGCAGTCGTCGCCGCTCAGCGACACTTTTTCCTTTTTCGTGATGCCGGAGGATTCCGCATAACCCGTCACCTGCCGCGTCAGCGCGCCGCGGAAACCGGCAAGATGGGTGCCGCCGTCGCGCTGCGGGATGTTGTTGGTGAAGCAGAGCACGTTCTCGTGGTAGCCGTCGTTCCACCACAGAGCCACCTCGACCGTGACACCGTCGCGCTCGCTCATCATCGTCACCGGGTTTTCAAGCAGCGGATGCCGGTTGCGGTCGAGATAGCGCACATAGGCCTCAAGCCCGCCCTCGTAGAGCATGGTCTCGCGGCGTTCCTCGACGCCACGCTTGTCGATCAGGTCGATCGTCACGCCGGAATTGAGGAAGGCGAGTTCGCGCAGGCGGTGTTCCAGCGTGCTCCAGTCAAACTCCGTCTTGGTGAAGGTGGCCGTGCTCGGTTTGAAGGTCACCTGGGTGCCCTTGCGTCCCTGTGCCTCGCCGGTTTCTTCCAGCGGCGCTGCGGCAACGCCGTCATGAAACCGCATGCGGTGTTCCTTGCCGCCACGCCAGATGACGAGGTCGAGCTGGCTTGAAAGCGCGTTGACGACGGACACGCCGACCCCGTGCAGACCGCCGGACACCTTGTAGGAATTCTGGTCGA
>JAGRLC010000071.1 GCA_020441995.1 Rhodobiaceae bacterium | reverse complement strand
GGGTACCGCCCCCGGGTCCGATAGGTTTATTTCGACTATCCTGTATCGCCATAGCCGACCGAAGCCGGCAAAAATCAATATAGTGTGCAATTGGGGCCACGAAAAGACGTGTTCTTGGCCTGCCACTCGTAAATCGGGAGATGTGGATATGCCTTTCACAGTGTTCAATCCGGAGGGAACGCCGCCGCCCGCGGCCAATTACAGCCACGGCGCGGTGATTACCGGCGGCCGTATCGTACTGGTGTCGGGTCAGGTGGGCGTCGCTCCCGACGGCACGATGCCATCGGATTTTGCCGAGCAGTGCCACCTGGCATGGGCCAATGTGGAACGCATCCTGAAGAGCCAGGGCGGCGGGCTGCACTCCATCGCGCGGATGAACGCCTTCATCGACAGCCAGGATAGCACGCCCGTGTTCCGCGCGATCCGGGACAAATACGTGCCGCACAAGCCGGCTTCGACGGTTGTGATCGCTCCGCTGATGGAGCCGGCCTGGAAGGTGGAGATCGAGGTCACGGCGGTTATCGACTAAAGCCGCGCGCTCTGAACGTCTCCGGGCGCTGAAATATTAACGGCCCTCGCCCTTGGCGCGGGCCGTTTTCGTTCCACATCGTGCTGTTGAATGCGTTAAACTACGCCGTTGAAAACCTGATTCCACCGAGGCCGTGAATGCAGAACTATCTCGATCTGCTCGACCGTATCCTGACCGAGGGCACCGACCGTTCCGACCGGACGGGCACCGGCACGCGGTCTGTTTTCGGCCATCAGATGCGCTTCGATCTGTCTGAAGGTTTCCCGCTGATCACGACGAAGAAGCTGCACCTGAAGTCGATCATCCACGAATTGCTGTGGTTTCTCGCGGGCGACACCAATATCGCCTATCTGAAGGAACACGGCGTGCGCATCTGGGACGAATGGGCCGACGAGAACGGTAACCTCGGCCCCGTTTACGGCAAGCAATGGCGCTCCTGGGCGACGCCGGACGGTCGGACGATCGATCAGATTTCGGACGTTATCAGCGATATCCGCACCAATCCGGATTCGCGCCGGTTGATCGTCACGGCCTGGAATCCGGCGGATTTGCCGGCCATGGCGCTTAGCCCGTGCCATTGTCTGTTCCAGTTCTACGTCGCTGACGGCAAGCTCTCCTGCCAGCTCTACCAGCGTTCTGCCGACGTGCTGCTCGGCGTGCCGTTCAACATTGCGTCCTATGCGCTGCTGACGATGATGATGGCGCAGGTGACGGGCCTGAAACCGGGCGATTTCGTCCACAGTTTTGGCGATGTGCATCTTTACAAGAACCATTTCGAGCAGGCGCGCGAACAGCTTTCGCGCAAGCCGCGGGCTTTGCCGAAGATGGAAATCAATCCAGACGTGAAGGACATTTTCTCCTTTAGGTATGATGACTTCGCGCTGACAGGCTACGATCCGCACCCGCATATCCGGGCCGAGGTCTCCGTGTGACGGAGAAGAAGGTTTCAATCGAGTTCGCGGTTGCCGTGGCGAAGAACGGTGTCATCGGCAAAGATGGCGGTTTGCCGTGGCGCATCCCCGGCGACCTCAAGCAGTTCCGCAAGCTGACCATGGGCAAGCCTGTGCTGATGGGGCGCAAGACGTTTCAGTCTATCGGCAAGCCCCTCGATGGGCGCGACAATGTCGTCATCACCCGCGACAAAAGCTTTTCTCATGAAGGCGTGCATGTTGCCTCTTCCGTTGAAGAAGGGCTGAACGTTGCCCGCGATCTTGCCCGTGAACGCGGGGCGGATGCGGTGATGGTGATCGGCGGAGAGGAGATTTTCCGTCAGACGCTCGGCGTTGCGGACGTTCTCCATATCAATGAAATCGATATGGAACCCGATGGAGATGCCTTTTTCCCGCCGCTTGATCCGGCACAATGGACAGTCGCCGCGCGCGAGGATTTCGCCAGGGGCGAGAGGGACGATGCGGCATTTTCGTCAATAACGTGGATGCGGCGTTGACAGGCAAGACTTGGTACACCAAGTCGGGAACAGCAATCCATATGCGCTGAGCGTGCGTTGAAAGGGTTCGATACGTAGCCTATAACCCGCGCAAACGTTTGAAAGACCAGGGCTCCGCATGGGCCCTGTATTCCCCTAACAAGAGGAAAACATATGCCTTGGAGTAATCAGGGTGGAGGCTGGAAGGGCAACAATGGTGGCCCATGGGGCAGCCCGCCTCCGGGAGGATCAGGTGGCGGCGGTGGACAGCCGCCCGATCTTGAAGAGATTTTGCGCAAGAGCCAGGAGCGCATCAAGAACGTGATGCCCGGTGGCGGCAGCGTTGGCGGCAAGGGCTACATCCTGCTGATCCTGCTGCTTGTCGTGGTCTGGCTGCTGACCGGCTTCTACCGGGTTCAGCCCGATGAGCAGGGCGTCGTGCTGCGGTTCGGCAAATATGTCGAGCAGACGCAGCCGGGTCTGAACTATCACCTGCCGTGGCCGGTCGAAACGGCGCTGACGCCGAAGGTGACGCGCGTCAACCGCATCGAGGTTGGCATGCGCGGCTTCGAGCAGAGCGCCCGCTCTTCTCGCGTTCAGGACGTGCCGGAAGAAAGCCTGATGCTGACGGGTGATGAAAACATCGTCGATGTCGACTTCACCGTTTTCTGGGTGATCAACAACGCCGGCGATTTCCTGTTCAATATTCAGAATCCGGAATCGACCGTGAAGGCGGTGGCCGAAAGCGCCATGCGCGAGGTGATCGGCAAGAACAACCTCGCTCCGATCCTGACCGATCGCCGGACGACGGAGGTTGCCGTTCAGGAACTGATGCAGGCGACGCTCGACGAGTACAAGGCCGGTATCTCGATCACACAGGTGCAGATGCAGTCGGTCGATCCGCCCAGCCAGGTCATCGACGCGTTCCGTGACGTTCAGGCGGCCCGCGCCGACCAGGAGCGCTTGCAGAACGAAGCGCAGACCTATGCCAACCGGGTCGTGCCGGAAGCGCGCGGTGAAGCCGCGCGTATTCTCGAGGCCGCCAATGCCTACCGTGACCGTACGGTTGCGGAAGCGCGCGGTCAGGCCGACCGCTTCTCCAAGGTTTACGAGGAGTACCGCAAGGCGCCGGAAGTGACGCGCGAGCGCATGTTCCTTGAAACCATGGAGCGCATCTTCGGCGGCACCGACAAGATCATTATCGACGAGAGCGCCGGCGGGGGTAACGGTGTCGTGCCCTACCTGCCGCTCAATGAATTGACCCGTGGAGGAAACAAGCAATGAGCAAGTCGTTTCTTGGCGGGCTCCTGCTGATCGTAGCAGCGGGTGTCTTCATCCTCTACAACGCGCTTTTCACCGTTCATCAGACCCAGCAGGCGCTGGTTCTCCAGTTCGGTGAAACCAAGGGGCAGATTTCCGAGCCGGGTCTGGCGTGGAAGATTCCGTTCGTTCAGAACGTTGTCTTCTTCGACCGCCGCATCCTCGATCTGGATTCGCCGGCGCAGGAAGTCATCGCGTCGGACCAGAAGCGGCTGGTGGTCGATGCCTTCGCGCGTTACCGCATCGAGAATGCGCTCAGGTTCTATCAGTCCGTGGGCACGGTCGGCATCGCCAATTCGCGGCTTGCGACATTGCTGAACTCCGCGGTTCGCCGCGTGCTCGGCGAGGCGAGCTTCACAGCGGTGGTGCGGGACGACCGCCCCGAGCTGATGCGGCGCATCCGCCAGCAGATGGACGATGAGGCGGAGAAGTTCGGCATCGACATCGTCGATGTGCGTATCCGCCGCGCCGATCTGCCGGAAGCCAACTCCCAGGCGATCTACTCGCGCATGCAGACCGCGCGTCAGCGTGAAGCGGCCGAGATCCGCGCCGAGGGTGAGGAAGCGGCACGCCGCATCCGTTCGCGCGCCGACCGCACCGCGACGGTGATCATCGCCGAAGCCAACCGGGAATCGGAAGAGCTTCGCGGTGACGGCGATGCGGCGCGCGCCAGCATCTTCGCCGAGGCCTATGGCAAGGATCAGGAGTTCTTCAGCTTCTACCGGTCCATGCTGGCCTATGAGAGCGGTATCGCGTCCGGCGATACGCGGATGGTGCTGACCCCGAAGAGCGAGTTCTTCCGCTATTTCGGCAATTCGTCCGGCAAAGGCTGGTTGCCGCCGCAGGATACGCCGGCTGCGCCTGCTGACGGTGCGCCAGCCGCTCCGGCGCAACAGTAAAGTGACAGGCCGTCCGCATTCGCGGACGGCCTTTTCCTTGTCCCCCCATGAGTGATTTCCTTGTCGCGGTCGGGCTGGTCTTGTGCATCGAGGGCATGCTCTATGCGCTCGCGCCGGGAATTGTGCGGCGCATGGCCGAACAATTGCCGATGCTTTCGGATGGCGCTTTGCGCGCCGGCGGCCTTGCGGCTGCCATTATCGGTGTGATCATAGTCTGGATTGTCCGCGGCGCCTGACGCGGTATCTGTGGAATTGAACAAGCAACGCGGGTAACCGCCGCTGGAGCTACTTGAGCATGATGTCAAGATTTCCGAGCCTTTCCGCCCTGCGTGGCGTGACCCTTGCCGCGGCCGTGTCGCTTGGCGCCATCGCCGCCCTGCCGCAGACTGCCCAGGCGCGCGGCCCTGAATCGGTTGCCGATGTCGCGGAAGGCCTGCTTGACGCTGTGGTCAACATTTCCACCTCGCAGACGGTGCAGGGCACCGGCAATGTGCCGATGCCCGACCTGCCGCCGGGTTCGCCTTTCGAGGAGTTCTTCAAGGAATTCTTCGACAAGAATCAGGACAAGGGGCGTCCGCGCAAGGTCAATTCGCTCGGTTCCGGTTTCGTCATCGACAAGAGCGGCATCATCGTCACCAACAACCACGTGATTGCCGATGCCGACGAAATTCTCGTCAACTTCAGTGACGGTTCGAAACTTGAGGCCGAGCTGGTCGGCCGCGACACAAAGACCGACCTTGCGGTGCTTCAGGTCAAGGCGGACAAGGATCTGCCGTTCGTGAAGTTCGGCGATTCCGAAACACTGCGCATCGGCGACTGGGTGCTGGCGATCGGCAACCCGTTCGGGCTGGGCGGGTCCGTGACGACCGGTATCGTCTCGGCGATGAACCGCAATATCAACGCCGGTCCCTATGACAGCTTCATCCAGACCGATGCGGCCATCAACCGGGGCAACTCGGGCGGGCCGCTTTTCAACATGGATGGCGAAGTCGTCGGCATCAACACGGCAATCATCTCGCCGTCCGGCGGTTCCATCGGTATCGGTTTCTCGATTCCCTCCAAAGTCGCCAAGCGGGTTATCGACCAGCTGGTCGAGTTCGGCGAGACGCGACGCGGCTATATCGGCGTGCGCATCCAGGCGGTCACCGAGGAGATCGCCGATAGCCTTGGAATGGACAAGGCGGCGGGCGCGCTGGTTGCCGGCGTCAGCCCGGACGGTCCGGCGGAAGCCGCCGGTATCGAAACCGGCGACATCATTCTGGAGTTCGATGGCCAGGAAATCGGCGAATACCGCGATCTCTCGCGCGTTGTTGCCGATACGCTTGTGGGTTCGGAATCCGAAGTCGTGATCCTGCGTGATGGCGAGAAGCAGACCCTGAAAATCACGCTTGGCCGGCTTGAGGAAACCAATTCCGGGACCCAGCCGGCCGATGACGGCGACGGGGACACCCAGGAGCCGGCAGCCGCGCCGACGGCAAGCGCCTTCGGTCTTGAGCTGGGCGAGATCACCGACGAGGCACGCGAGAAATATGGCATTGAAGCCGATGTCGAGGGTGTTGTCGTGATGGCCGTGGAAGAGGACAGCCCGGCAGCCGAGCGCCAGATCAAGGAAGGCGATGTGATCATGCGGGTCGGTCAGGAGCAGGTCTTCACGCCCGAGGATGTGCTGGGACAGATCTCGTCCATGCGTGACCGCGGCTCGAAATCGGCTCTCGTCTTCGTCGGCAACGGCAAGGGCGATGGCCGCTTCATCGTGCTGCCGCTCGAGGACTAGAGGCAGCGGGCCAGTTGCTTCTTTGTTTGCGCAAATCCGGACGGAAAACCGGCGACCACTTTTCCTGGATTTGCTTTAGCCGCTGATCTCCGCCTCGCGATAGCCCTGCGCGTAGAGCAGGGCCGTCAAATCCGCATGGTCGATGGCCGCATCCGCCGCGGCCGCGACCACGGGCTTGGCGCGGTAGGCGGCGCCAAGCCCGGCGCGTTCGATCATGGCCAGGTCATTGGCTCCGTCGCCGACGGCAAGCGTCAGGTCGAGCGGGATTGCGCGTTGTGACGCCATGCCCTCCAGCGCCTGCCGCTTGGCTTCGCGCCCGAGGATCGGTTCGCGCACCGCGCCGGTCAGTTCATCGCCCGATTGTTCAAGAATATTGGCGCGGTTCTCCGCGAAGCCGGCTCGTTGCGCGACCACGGATGTGAACAGCGTGAAGCCACCGGAGACGAGGGCGGTATGCGCACCGTTCGCAGCCATCGTAGTGGCGAGCGCCCGGGCGCCGGGGTTCAATGTGATCACCTCGTCAAGAAGTTTGCGCACACTTGCCATCGTTACGCCCTTCAGCAGGCGAACGCGCTCGCGCAGGGCCGGTTCAAAGGCGATCTCGCCGCGCATGGCACGTTCGGTGATCGCCGAAATCTCGGCGCGGATGCCGACGATGTCGGCGAGTTCATCGATGCATTCTTGACCGATGATGGTGGAATCCATGTCCGCGATCAGAAGCTCCTTGCGGCGGATGGCGGCGGGCTGGACGATGATATCGGCCGGCAGGTTGCGGATCGCGTCCTGCGCGGCTTTGCGGATGACCGGCAGATCGCCGTCAGCGAAGGGGATATCCACTGCGCAAGCAGCCAGGCTTTCCGCGTCTCCAGCACCGGGCAGCAAGACTGACAGGATTGCCTGCGCTTCGCTCAGGGCCGAAGTTTCGCGGCCCGGAACCACGAGCGTTGCGACATTGGGAAGACGGGATGCTTGCATCGGCTGACCGTTTGCGGTTGTTGCTGCGGGCATGGAAGAGACAACCGGCAAAATCGAAAGACCGGCCGCGGTCCTGATAGCCGGGCCGACGGCAAGCGGCAAGTCGGCGCTTGCACTGGACGTTGCCGTACGGCTTGGCGGCGCAGTGATCAATGCCGATTCCATGCAGGTCTATTCCGGCCTTCACGTGCTGACGGCGCGGCCCGATGCCGAGGAGACAGCGTGCGCGCGCCATCTCCTCTACGGGCATGTGGATCCGTCGCAACGCTATTCGGTGGGACGTTACCTTGAGGATGCGGCCGGGGCGATGGAGCGTTGCGGGAAGGATGGTCTGGTCCCGGTTTTTACCGGGGGCACCGGGCTCTACTTCAAGGCGCTGCTGGAAGGCCTGTCGCCGATCCCGCAGGTTCCCGACGAGGTGCGCGCGCAGGTTCAGGCGCGATTGGAAACGGCCGGGATAGAAGCCCTGCGGAATGAACTGGTGAAAGCCGACCCGGAGCTTGCCGCGCGTCATCCCGCGCTCGATGCGCAGCGGCTGATACGCGCTTTGGCCGTCTATCGGGAGACCGGCCGGCCGTTGAGTTCATGGCAGGAGGAGCCCGGTACGCCGCTGATCGATGCATCGCGCACGGTGCGGCTGTTTCTCGATCCGGACCGCGATTGGCTCTATGAGCGTATCGACCGGCGGTTCGAGGCGATGATCGAGCAGGGTGCGCTGGAGGAGGTGCGGGCGCTGGTTGCCCGGATTGATGACACCTCGCTGCCTGCGATGCGTGCGCATGGGGTGCCGCACCTGGCGGCCCACCTCAGGGGAGAAATGTCCCTGGAGGATGCGATTTCATGCGGGCAGGCGGACACCCGCCATTACGCCAAGCGGCAGAAGACCTGGTTCCGTCACCAGATGACAGGCTGGGATATGCTTGATCCCAGGGGCGAAAAAGCCCGCGAGCGCTGGCTCGCGGGCCTTGCAGCCTGACTGGGTCAAACCCGAGATTAGTTTTCGCCGAGCATCGGCCATTTTTCCTCGGCCTGCGCCAGATAGCCGGGGATGTCCTTGCGCCAGGTTTTCTGCACCGAGGCGTTGTAGTTCAGGTAGAGCTTGCCATCGACGACGGTAAACTGCTCCGGCTCGATGGCCGCCTTGACGCCCTTGGCGACGCCATAGGCGCAGTAGCCGCCGTATTGCGGGGCGTATTTGTCCGGATTTTCGTTGAACATGTCGCGATGTTCGGCGCTGGCGAAGCGATAGACCGCGCCATTGTGTTCGGCGGTGTACATCGGATCGCCCTTCACCGGCTTGTCGTCGATGAAATAGGCGACCGGGTCATAGCCTTCGATGGCGAGGCCGGTCGATTTGTCGATGTTCATGGCCTCTGCCTGCACTGCGGCAATAGCTCCGAACATCAGGGCTGCTGCCAGCGGCAGTGCTGCGAGCAGCCGGGCAATGCGCGTAAGCGCGGTCTGGGCATTCGTGGTCATGGTTCCACCTCCTGCGGGGCCGGGTCATTCCGTGACACCATATGTGCCAGAAACGCCGATCAAGTGGCGTAACAAGCCATCGCGCCGGCGACACGATCCCGTGAGATGCAGGAGAGGGGCAGAAAAAAGCGCGCGAAGACCAAGGGGGACTTCGCGCGCTAGCCTCGTGACAGGAGAGCGGTGCAGACTTACGAGGCCGGAATCAGAACCGTGTCGATGACGTGGATCACGCCATTGGACTGCTCGACATCGGCGATCGTGACGGTGGCGACATTGCCCTTGCCGTCCTCGATCATGATCTTGCCGTCCTTCTGCATGGCGGTGAACTCACAGCCGCCGACGGTCTTGACGGGATGCTTGCCGCCATCGTCGGCAATCATCTTGCTGATCGCGTCGGACATCGCCTTCGCAGATACGACGTGGCAGGTCAGGATCTTGGTAAGCTGATCCTTGTTCTCCGGTTTCAGCAGGGTTTCAACCGTGCCGTCCGGCAATTGCGCAAAGGCTTCGTTGGTCGGTGCGAATACCGTGAACGGGCCTTCGCCCTGCAATGTCTCGACGAGGCCTGCGGCCTTCACGGCTGCGACCAGCGTGGTGTGGTCCTTCGAGTTGACGGCGTTCTCGACGATATTCTTGTTGGCATACATCGGTGCGCCGCCGACCATCGGGTTGGCCGCGATTGCCGTCACCGCGCCCGCGGCGACAAGAGCGGTGGAAAGGGCGAGGGTGCGAATACGGTTCAACATCATGGTTCTCCCTGGATTTGCTTTCCCGCCTTGAGTGGGGGACGTCAGAAGAGACGGAAGCTGCCGGGAGAAAGTTTCACCGCGTTTCAGATTTTTTTTGCGGGAGCGACCGCAACAACCGGGCCAGTGGCCTGGCCCGTGGGGGACCCGCCGGCCGGCTCAAGGCTGACCGCGATGGTCGTGCCATCGGTGAAGTCGCCGAGAAGCGTTGCCGGAACATGAGGCGCCTTGTCGCCTTCTCCACCGACGATGCCCAGCGAGACCGGCGCGCCGCTGTTGCCGGGTGGCACGAACCACAGTTCGTAATCGCGTTCGGCGGGGGCGGTGCCTTCAACGAGGCTCGCGCGCAAAACGTTCGCCGATGAATCATAAAGCACGACGAAGCGGGTATCGCCCTCTTCGGTGACCAGCGAGGCCAGCAGGGTTTCACCCGTTACGGGCAGCGGCGGCGGTTCGCGCAGGGTGATGGCGGCCAGCAGGATCAACCCGGCTGTTGCCGCGAATGTGCCAAGACGCCAGAAGCGGGCGCTGTTCCAGATGCGCGCAAGGCCGGTTTGCGATGCCGTAGCCGTGCCGCCGAACAGGCGGTGTTCCAGCGCATCCTTCAGGTATGCGGGAGGATCGACGGATTCGAAGGCGCCATTCAGGCCGGCGAGATGGTTTTCCCAGCTCTCGACATGGCGGGCGAATTGCGGATCGCGGGCGATGCGCGCTTCCGTGGCGATGCGTTCTTGCGCATCCAGCACGCCGAGCACGTATTCGGCGGCCAGCACGCTGTCGTCTTCGAATGAGGCACCGGATTCAGTCATGCTTCAAGGCACTCCCGGAGTCGGATCAGGCTGCGGCGCAACCATGTGCGCATGGTGTTGAGCGGGACGGAGAAGCGCTCGGCGAGTTCCTGATATGAGTCTCCGTCGAGATAGGCCGCCTGCACGGCTTTCGAGCGGTCCTCGGGCAGTTCGCCAAGGCAATGATCGATGCGGGCGCGTTCATCCGTGGCGATGGCTTGCGCTTCCGGCGTGGGATCGCCGTCGGCAATGGTTTCGTTGTCCGCGATGTCGTCATGGGGCGCGCGCCGGGAGCGCAGCCGGTCGATGGCGTGATTGCGGGCAATCGCAATCAGCCAGCTCATCGGGCTCGCTCCCGTGGTGCCATAACTGGCGGCACGCTGCCAAACCTTGACGTAAATCTCCTGCACGGCGTCCTCCGCATCGTGACGGTTACCTAACAGACGTAATGTCACGCCGAAAAGTTTCGCGGATGTGCGGTCATACAGCAATGCGAAGGCGGCCCTGTCTGACAGGGCAACGCGGGAGATGAGGTCCCGGATTTCGTCGCGAGCGTCTGCGGGCATGGCTGCTGAGATGCGTCCCGTTGCGGTTTTCACTGGCATTCATACGCACACGGATCGCTAACGGATCGCTCAAGCGCGCGTGAACCGAGTTGAAGCGCCGTGGCCGCATAGTGAAAACGCTTACGCGCAATCCGTGTCTATGCTCGCCTCATGCCGGTGGTTGCCCGGCCTGAACGATCCCCATAGGAGAGAGACTATGCAGACGAAATCGAAAAAGGCCCTTGCCCTCATGCTCGTTAGTGGCGGCCTGATGGCCGCTGCCCCCGCCGTCGTGACGCCAGCGCATGCAAGCTGTACCGCTTCCGCTTGCAGCGCTTGCGCAGCGAAGAAGAAGTGCGGCGCATGTGCGTCCGCCTGCAATCCTTGCGCCGCCAAGGGCTGCAACCCGTGCGCCGCGAAGGCCTGCAATCCTTGCGCGGCCAAGTGCAACCCCTGCGCCGCCAAGCAGTAATCGTTGCAAGACCTCCATTGCGCGGCGGTCCGGCATTAAGCCGGGCCGTCTGCGCATGGTTTCGTGATACGTTAGGCCGCTACCGGAGGACGCCATGACCGCTCACAGCCGCTATGCTCCGCCAGATGTCGATCTTTCAAGCCTGCCGCGCGAACGCCTCGCGGATATGCGCGCGGCCGCCGATGACATGATCGAGGTGCTGCAGGAAGCGGCCGGCAGCGGCCAGCATATCCTTGTCGATGTACTGAACGCCGCGGATGACGGCACCTTCACCGAGTGGGAGCACTATCCCCCCGGCGACGTTCACGACAAGGCCAATGGCGCGATCTGGTTTTACCATGCCCATGCGCGCGACGAAGGCGAAAGCCGTCCATGGGACGAGCACGGGCATTTCCATCTGTTCGTCTACACCGAGAAGCTCGGCGAGGACGCTGTGGCAATTTCCCTGCCGAAGGAGCGCGACGAGAAGAAGGGTGGGCTGTGCCATCTCGTGGCCGTGTCCTTCGACATGTCCGGAGCGCCGACCAAGATTTTCACCACCAACCGCTGGGTTGCTGATGAGTGGATGTATTCCGCAAGCGATGTGATTGGCCTGCTCGACCGCTTCAAGGTCGACAATGAGGCGCATGCCCTGACCAGCCGCTGGCTGATGGCGGCGCTGAGGCTGTACCGGCCGCAGATCGAATGGGCGCTCAAGGAGCGCGACAGGGTTCTCGCCAAGGCGCGGGAAAAAGACCCGGACGGCTTCGGCGAGGACAAGGACATCGAGGTGCTTTCAGCCATCGATTTCGATCTCGCGGGTCAGATTGACGTAATAGAAGCGGTGCTCGGCGATTGACGCCGCCGCGCCTTTGTTCCTCAATGCCTCCTGTTTGAGACATCTCAACACCCCATGCGCTGCGGGATGATGCTGTCGCGGGAAAGAGGGAGGGACAAAACATGTCACGTCTTGCAAAGCCGGCGGCTGTGGCCGTGCTGGTTGCTGCGATTGCAACCGTTCTTGCTTTCCTGATCGATCCCGCGCCCGCGCAAGACACGCCCATAGACGGTTATGTGGCGCGGTTGTCGGTTGACGATCATTACAACTCCAAGGGCGTGCGGCTCGATAATGTCGCGGCCATCATCCGGCAGGACCGGGCCAATTTCCACAAGTTCGGCATTCGCGATCCCGAGGATGAATCCGATGGGTTCTTTTCAAACAAGGGTAATCGCGCGCTGCTTGAGAAGATGCTCCGCAAGGGAAAGACGCCGGGCTGGGTGTACGATGCGATCGTGAATGACACGCCGCTGATCCAGGTCACCGTCTACAACGACTTCGTCGAGGTGGCGATACTGGATGAGAACAGCGGCGCCGGCGGCGCGCCTGCGGGTGGCAATCCACCTGTCGCCGACGGCGGCGGGATGCCCGCCTCCGGCGGAGCCATTGGCGATGTGGAGCCGAACACATTCCCCGCCAACAAGGCGAATGGCGCCTTGGAGAAATAACCGCTGGCCTGTGGCGCCGCTTGCGGTCATGAACAAGCGGCTTGACCGTTGGAGCGTGCGCGGTTAACGTCCGGCCCGCTTCGGTAAGAGCCGGGGCGGACTGTTACGATTTCGGACGGAAACGTCTTTTCGGACTGATATGATGATCTACCACACGGAAATTCTTGTAGGATGGCGCGTTGCCGGGGCGGCCTGAGGGTCGCAACGAACGGTAACGCGCGTTTCAGGCCCCCACCGGGGCCTTTTTTATTGCCGCGATTTTCGTTGCTGAAAGGCGCGGTGTAACGCAGAAAGGCCGGTAAATACCGGCAAAGATGAGCGGCGGCAGGCCGCATGAGGAGTTGGAAAGATGGCCGAGCAGATGACGGGCGCGGAAATGGTGGTTACGGCGCTCGCGGATCAGGGTGTCACTCACATCTTCGGATATCCGGGCGGAGCGGTGCTTCCGATCTATGACGAGCTCTTCATGCAGGACAAGGTAAAGCACATTCTCGTGCGTCACGAGCAGGGTGCGACCCACGCCGCGGAAGGCTATGCGCGTTCGACCGGCAAACCCGGTGTCGTTCTGGTCACGTCGGGGCCCGGCGCGACAAACGCCGTCACGGGCCTGACCGACGCGTTGATGGATTCCATTCCGCTGGTCTGTCTTACCGGCCAGGTTCCCACGCATCTGATCGGCTCCGATGCCTTCCAGGAATGCGACACGGTCGGCATCACCCGCTCGTGCACCAAGCACAACTACCTGGTGAAGGATATCGCCGACCTGCCGCGCGTGCTGCACGAAGCCTTTCAGGTCGCGACCACGGGCCGTCCCGGTCCGGTCGTTGTCGATATTCCGAAGGATGTCCAGTTCGCCACCGGTGACTATGTCGGGCCGGAGAACATTTCGCATCAGACCTATCACCCGAAGGTGAAGGGCGACGAGGCCAAGATCGAGGCGGCGGTCTCGCTGATGATGAGCGCGAAGAAGCCTGTGTTCTACACCGGCGGCGGCGTCATCAATTCCGGTCCGGAAGCCAGCCGCCTGCTGCGTGAACTGGTCAAGCTGACCGGCTTCCCGATCACCTCGACCCTGATGGGCTTGGGCTCCTATCCGGCGGCCGACCCGCAATGGCTCGGCATGCTGGGCATGCATGGCACTTACGAAGCCAATATGGCGATGCACGACTGCGACCTGATGATCAATATCGGCGCACGGTTCGACGACCGCATCACCGGGCGTCTGGATGCGTTCTCGCCGGGTTCGCGTAAGATCCATGTCGACATCGACCCTTCGTCGCTGAACAAGAACGTCAAGGTCGATGTCCCGATCCTCGGCGATTGCGGCAATGTGCTCGACGACATGCTGCGGCTGGTTCGGGCTTCCAAGGCCAAACCCGACGGCGCCGCACTGAAGAGCTGGTGGGGCGAGATCGACGGCTGGCGCGGCAAGAAGTCGCTCAGTTACCGCAAGTCCGACAAGGTGATCATGCCGCAGTTTGCCATCGAGCGGCTGTATGAAGCCTGCAAGCCGCACGACACCTACATCACCACGGAAGTCGGCCAGCACCAGATGTGGGCGGC
>JAGRLC010000070.1:24575-44832 GCA_020441995.1 Rhodobiaceae bacterium | reverse complement strand
CTTGAGGATCTGGAACGGCTGCGGGGTGCCCATGAGCGGGCCGATGTCGCGGACCGGGCGGATATCCACCTGGCTGCGCGGCAGGAAGGCAACGGCGCCGTCGAGGTCGACGGTGTAGCCGCCCTTGACCTGGTTGAAGATGGTGCCTTCGACCTTCTCGTTGGCCTCGAAGGCCTGCTCCAGACGCACCCACGAATGCTCGCGGCGGGCCTTTTCGCGCGACAGGACGGCTTCGCCGAGCGCGTTCTCGACGCGCTCGAGGTAAACTTCGACCTCATCGCCAGGCTTCAGGGCGCCGTCGACGCCCTTGGCGCCGAACTCGCGCAGCGGCACGCGGCCTTCGGTCTTCAGGCCAACGTCGATGACGGCGAGGTCCTTCTCGATCGAAATGACACGGCCGTTGACGACCGAGCCTTCGGCGAGGGAATTGGTGTTGAGGCTCTCTTCGAGCATTGCCGCGAAATCGTCGCGGGACGGATTGGATTGAGCTGTAGCCACGATGGATTGGATCTCCTGACATCCGCTGCAGACACCACGCCAGCATCCATCCGGCCCCTCGCGTGCATCCCGTGCAACGGCTTTCGGGCCATCCGGACACCCGTATTCACGCTTCCCCTTGCGGCCTCCCGACAACCCGCCGCATGCGGATTACCTGACCTTGAAGCGCGAAGCGCGGGCCTCGCATTCGTTTCACACCGCCTCAAACCGCACGGAAAGCACTTCGAGGGCACCGCGGAAACGGCGCCCTTTCATGCAAACGGAGCTTTCAAAAAGCCGCCGTCCGTCCGGCTGATCGCGGTAAAAGGGCTTAAAAGCCTCTTTTCAGGCCCGTTTGGCGATATTCATCGCCGGGCACCGGATTATCCACCGGTACCGGGCCACACCGCATCGATGATCGACACGGCAGCGCGAAACGCGGCTTCTATATCCATTTCAGTCGTATCGAGCAAGTGAGCATCGTCGGCGCAGCGCATCGGCGAGGTGCCGCGCGATGAATCGCGCTCATCACGATCGCGGATATTTTCGAAAACCGATTGCAGATCGATGTCGGTTCCCGCCTGCCGCAATTCGAGCCAGCGGCGGCGCGCGCGCGCCTCGGTGCTGGCGGTTACGAACAGTTTCACGTCGGCGTCGGGACAGACCACGGTGCCGATGTCGCGGCCATCGAGCACGGCACCCGGCGGACGCGCGGCGAAGGCGCGCTGGAACATCAGCAGCGCCTTGCGCACATCCGGCTGGGAGGAGACCACGGATGCGAGCTGCGAGACCTCGGAGGTGCGCAGATCGGCGTCCGCGAAACGCGACAGGTCGAGGGTGCCGGCCACGCGGGCGCAAACCTCGGTATCCGCCGGATCGAGACAGTCGGCCAGCAATGTTGCCGCCACCGCGCGGTAAAGCACGCCGGTATCAAGACGCGGCAGACCATAATGTTCGGCAAGCGCGCGGGTCAGCGTGCCCTTGCCGGCAGCGGCCGGACCATCCACCGCGATGATCACGCGCCAGCCTCTTCTATCCGTGCGCCAACCCCTGTCATCAGGCCCGCAAAGGCCGGAAAAGAGGTGGCGATCATCGTACCGTCATCGACTGTGACCGGCTCTTGCGCCGCCAGTCCCATGACCAGAAACGCCATGGCGATGCGGTGATCGAGGTGTGTTTCGACGGTGCCGCCGCCGGCGACTTCGCCCGCCCCGTGAACGATCAGGTCGTCGCCCTCGATGGTATGGCGCACACCATTGGCGGCAAGACCCGCGGCAACAGCTGCGAGCCGGTCGCTTTCCTTGACGCGCAGTTCCGACAGGCC
Organism: Rhodobiaceae bacterium; assembly: GCA_020441995.1. Taxonomy (GTDB): domain Bacteria; phylum Pseudomonadota; class Alphaproteobacteria; order Rhizobiales; family Tepidamorphaceae; genus JACKJK01. The sequence goes on along the minus strand of JAGRLC010000070.1, from coordinate 43,031 downwards.
GCGCATGATCGTGTCGCCCTCGGCAAAGGACGCGGCAACGGCCAGAACGGGATATTCGTCGATCATCGAAGGCGCGCGTTCCGGCGGCACCTCAACGCCCTTGAGCGCACTTGCCTTCACGATAAGGTCGCAAACCGGCTCGCCGCCCAAAACGCGTGAATTATCGCGGGTGACATTGGCGCCCATCTCTTCCAGCGTCGTCAGCAGGCCGGCGCGTGTCGGATTGACCATGACGCTTTCCAGGCGGATTTCCGAACCCGGCACCAGCAATGCCGCAACGAGCGGGAAGGCGGCGGAACTGGGATCGGCGGGCACCACGACATCGCTCCCCTTGAGATCAGGGCGGCCCTTGAGGGTGATCCGCTTGCCGTCCTCGCCTTGCTCCACGTGAATATCGGCACCGAAATGGATCAGCATCCGCTCGGTGTGGTCGCGGGTTTCCTCCGGCTCGATGACGGTTGTCTCACCGGCGCAATCGAGGCCCGCCAGCAGGACGGCCGACTTCACCTGCGCCGAAGCCACGGGCAAGCGGTATTCAACCGGAATCGTATCGGCAGGCCCCGCAAGCGTCAGCGGCAGGCGCTCACCTTCCATACAGTCGATCACGCGGGCGCCCATCAGCTTCAGCGGTGTGAGGATGCGGCCCATGGGACGTTTGCGCAGCGAGGCATCGCCATCATAGGTCACGGTCAGGCCATGACCCGCGGCCAAACCCATCATCAGCCGCACGCCGGTGCCTGCATTGCCGAAATCGAGCGCCCCCCCGGGTTCGAGCAATCCGCCAACGCCATTGCCGCGGGCGACCCAGGTTCCGTCATCCAGACGGCGGACATCGGCGCCGAGCGCGCGCATCGCGTCCGCCGTGCGCAGCACGTCCTCTCCTTCCAGAAGCCCTTCAACGCGGGTTTCACCGGCCGCAAGGCCGCCAAGCAGCAGCGAACGGTGCGAAATCGACTTGTCGCCAGGCACCCGGACGCTACCGGAAAGAGCCGATGAACGGCGTGCCCGCATGGGTCTTTGTTGGCTGTGACTGGACAAATCGCGGTTCCCGGAATGCGCGCTGTGAGCCACCGGCTCTAGCATAAGCTCCGCGCATACGTACAGGCCGCTTTGGCGATCCGCACCTGTGCATCAATGCAACATATGCCGCAAAGCTGAAATTTCGTTTTGACAAGCGCGCCGCGCCCGGTCTATCGGAGCCCGACTCTGTTTCGGAAATAATTCAGCGACAAACCGGCAGGCAGCGGGCAACCGCCTCGTCCGCCGGCGCGGCGAGGAGACATTGGACGTGGCCAAACCGGATCTTGGAACCAAACGTACCTGCCTTGAATGCGAGGCGCGTTTCTACGACCTCAACAAAGACCCGATCATCTGCCCGAAATGCGGGACGCCCTTCGATGTGGAGACGCCGGTGACCCGCGTCAAACCGCAGCCGGCGCCGGCACCGAAGGCCAAGCCGGAAACCGAGGCCGACGAAGACGTGACCGACGACGAGGAAGAGGACGAGATCGACGAGGCGGAAGTCGCACTCGAGGACCTCGACGACGAGGAAGAGGATACCGGCCGCCGGGTAGGCGCCGCGCCCACCGATGACGACGAGGACGAAGACGAAGACGTGATTCCCGATCTCGGCGACGACGATGATCTGGATGACGACGACGAGGACGACGATACGTTCCTGGATGATGACGAGGACGAAGACGACGATGTCTCCGGCCTTATCGAAGGAGACAGGGACGACGACGATTCGTGAGGAGCAGGCCATCGCGTCAGGGCACAGCGCAAATGCTGTTGCCATGGCGATGAGAATGGCCTAAACCCCCACGCGCCGCGACACTGCGGCAGGACGGCGCCACACCTCACGCGGGTTGCCCAGTCCCTGATTGGCGGATATGTCCGCTGAACGATCGGATGGACGGGGCCATAGCTCAGTTGGGAGAGCGCTTGAATGGCATTCAAGAGGTCGGCGGTTCGATTCCGCCTGGCTCCACCACCCGCACAGCCGTCCTGACGACCCTGAAACCTCCGAAAATCCGCCAAGCAGGCCCCAGACAGGCCGATTAAGCCTGCGCAGCTTGATGGCACCGGCATTCGTCCCCATATAATTCAGTGCCGGTGTTAACCGACACCGGCGGGCCGGCAGACTGCTTACCATTAAGGGTCTTCGCGGTCCGTTGCTTGATCGCCTGCTGTTTCCAGCGGGCAATGAGGACGAACGGTCTAAACGCACGTGTCACGGATTTCCGGTCTTAACAGCCCGTATCTGCTTGGCTTCGATGATATCGAGCGCCTGCTTGAGCGCATCAGCCGCAGCCCGTCAAACGGCTATCCACCCTACAATATCGAACGGATTGCCGCCAACGCGGAGCGCCCTGAATCCTTGCGGATCGTACTTGCCGTCGCCGGTTTTGCCGCCGACGACCTCGAGGTCACCGTCGAGGCTTCGCAGCTGACGATTCGCGGCAGGCAGGGCGAACCGGGACGCCGAGACTATCTGCATCAGGGCATCGCCGCCCGCCAGTTCCAGCGTAGTTTCGTGCTGGCTGACGGAATGGAGGTGACCGGCGCCGAACTCGAGAACGGCCTGCTGGCGATCACGCTGACCCGCCCGCAGCCGCAACGCGAGGCACGGCGCATCAAGATCAATTCGCAGGAGTGACAGCGTTAGAGGCGATGCGTAGCCGGACCGTGAAAGGAGTAGCGTAATGACCAGCGACAAGACGACTGCGGCCATCGACCGGCCCGAACATACCGATACGGATTTCCTCGCCGCCCTCGGCGCGGGAACCATTGCCTATATCCGGCCCGTGAAGGCAGGCGATATCGCCGAAACGGTTCCGCAGGCGCGCGAACTGCCGCCGGCAACCATGCTCTATGCGCTGTATGGCGCTGACGGCGATCCGATCCTGCTGACGACGACGCGCGAACTGGCCGTCGCGGGCGCACAGGAGCACGAACTGACGCCCGTCAGCCTGCACTAAACCGCGTCAGGCGGCGTTCGAAGCCGCCGGTTCGTTGAGAACGCCGTAGATCGCGGCGGCATCGCGGGAGGCGCGAATCTTGGACGTGTTGTTGCTGTCGCGCAGCACGCGGGCGATTCGCGCCAGTGCCTTGAGGTGGTCGGCGCCTTCGCCTTCCGGCGCCAGCAGCATGAAAATGAGATCGACGGGCTCGTCATCGACCGCATCGAATTCAATCGCGCGGTCGAGGCGCGCGAAGACGCCGACGATCTTGCCTATGCCAGGCACGCGGGAATGGGGAATCGCAATTCCGTGGCCAATTCCCGTTGAACCGAGGCGCTCACGCTGCAGCAGCTGTTCGAAAATGGTGCGCGCGGGCAGGCCGGTCAGTTCCGCGGCCTTCTCCGACATTTCCTGAATCACCTGCTTCTTGCTGCTCGCCTTCAGCGACGCGATGACCGCGTCCTGTGCGATCAGATCGTTCAAGCTCATTAATCCCGTGTCCCGATCACATCTTTTGGGCGGCCGTCGATACCGGCCTGCCTGGTGAATGGGTTACGTCACAGCGCGATTGCCGCGCTGTACGCAGTTTCAGTTGTTTTCCAGCACCGGCGGATCGATCCAGCCGATATTTCCGTCAGTGCGGCGGTAAACGATGTTCATCCTGCCATTGGCGGCATTGCGAAAGACAATCACCGGGGCCTCGGACAGATCGAGCGCCATGGCGGCCATGCCTACGGTCTGGGTGCGGATGCTGGTAGCCTGCTCCGCCACGACCAGTGACGAAGCGTCGGCCGAAGCTTCCGTTTCTTCTTCATCGTCGATATCCGCCAGCACGAAGCTTGGCGCGATAAGGGGCTCTTCAGCATGCTTGGCGTTGTGATGATCCTTGAGCCGGCGCTTGTAGCGCCTCAGGCGCTTTTCCAGGCGCTCGGCCGCGGCCTCAAGGCTGCGATAGGCATCCTCACCTTCGCCGACGGCCTGCAGGTCCATGCCCGAATCGAGATGAATGGCAAACTCCGAACGGAACGTCTGGCGCACCTTCTCGATCGAGACGTGCCCGGAATATCCATGAGTGAAGTATTTGCCGAGCATTTCAGAGAGGCGCTCGTTAGCCCGTTCGCGCAGGCTGTCGCCTACATCGATATTTTTGCCGATCACGCGCAGCGTCATCTTTGCAATCACCTAATTCCGATTGTGTGCGGTTCGTCTTATGCGGAACAGTAACCCGCGGCATGCCCGCACGGCCAGCCCCCGGCACCCTTGCCACAAGCCTCTCCGGCCTGACCTGCAATAGCGTGCCCAATGAGGCGCGGACCCTAAGGTTGGCCGCATGACAAGTCAATGGACCTGTTGTGCATCGCAGCAGATCGTCCCGGGTTGGGGATCAAGTCATCGCGCGGCTTTCCCGCCGGCGTTGAACGGATGATGGAATTCCCAATGATTCCCGGTATTTGGCAACAGTGCGGCGGGCAATATCAATGCCGTCTTCCTGCAAAGCCCTGACGATCTGGTCGTCTGAAAGGACGGCCTTGCCCTCCGCCGCGATCATTTCGCGAATGCGGTGACGCACCGATTCACCGGAATGCGCGTCGCCGCCGTCCATAGCCGAAATCGCCGTCGGGAAGAAGAACTTCAGTTCATAAAGACCGCGCGGCGTCGCCATGTATTTGTTTGCGGTCACGCGGCTGATTGTCGATTCGTGCATCGAGATCGAATCCGCCACCTGCTTCAGGTTCAGCGGCTTGAGATGGGTAATGCCGTGGATCAGGAACGAATCCTGCTGGCGCACGATTTCGGTCGCCACCTTGAGCACCGTACGGGCGCGCTGGTCGAGGCTCTTGACCAGCCAGTTGGCTTCCTGGAGGCAGTTGTTGAGCCACATCTTGTCCTCGGAGCCGTCCACGGAACCGATCACCGAGGAATAATAGCCGCGGTTCACCAGCACCCTGGGCAGGGTGTCGGTATTGAGATCGATGGCCCAGCCGCCATCGGAACGCATGCGCACGAAGACATCCGGCACGACCGGCTGAACAGGCCCGTTATCGAAGCCGCTTCCGGGCTTGGGGTCGAGCGCGCGGATTTCGCCGACCATATCGACGAGGTCTTCCTGATCCACCCCGCAAATGCGCCGCAGTGCGGGAAAATCGCGTTTTGCAAGCAACTGAAGGTTCTCAACCAGCGCCTGCATCGCGGGATCGTAGCGGTCTTTCTCGCGTAGCTGCAGCGCGAGGCATTCGGCGAGGTTCCGGGCGCCGACGCCCGTCGGCTCGAACCCCTGAACAATGCCCAGAGCGGCCCGGGCCATGCCTGCGGTTATCCCGAGCTGTCCGGCAAAGGCATCCAGGTCAACAGCAAGATAGCCGTTCGCATCGACATTGCCGACCAGTTGCTCGCAAACAGCGCGGACGACAGGCTCGAGCGGTTCCTGCGAGAGCTGATTCATCAGATGATCGTGGAGCGTCTCCTGCGAGGCGATGAAGTCCTCTAGATTGTAATCATCGGCGGACACCATCGAACCGGCGCCGGCACCGCCCTGCGCGCCCGGCGCGGACCATGTGGAGGTTTCGTCGAGAGTCTCTCCCAGATCGGCGTCAACCGAGGGCGTCAGGCTGGAGATGTCGGCTGAACTGGCAGAAACGAGATCGCCGGGATCGCCGTCAGCGGAAACCGGCATGCTGTCGGAGGATTCCGGAGCATCGTCACCGCCATCGTTCCCGGTTTCGGTCTCCGCGGGCCCTTCGCGCGGATCGCCGTCCTCATTGTCGCGTTCCAGCAGCGGATTGCGTTCCAGTTCGCCCTCGACATAGGCGACAAGGTCCATGTTGGAGAGTTGCAGCAGCTTGATGGCCTGCATCAGCTGCGGCGTCATCACCAGAGACTGGCTCTGCCGCAGTTCCAGCCGGGGCCCCATTGAAAACCCGCCGCTGCCGCCGCGAGCACTCATAGCGTGAAATCTTCCCCGAGATAGTGCTTGCGTACCGCGTCATTGGCGACGACCGCCTGCGGCGTGCCCTCCATCAGCACCTGCCCGTCATGAATGATGTAGGCGCGGTCGATCAGTCCCAGCGTTTCGCGGACGTTGTGATCGGTGATCAGCACGCCGATACCGCGCTTGGTGAGATGGCGCACGAGGATGCGGATATCGTTGACCGCGATCGGGTCGATACCGGCAAAGGGTTCGTCCAGCAGCATGAAGACGGGCCGCGATGCCAGCGCGCGGGCAATTTCGACGCGGCGGCGCTCGCCGCCGGACAGCGCGATTGCGGGTGATTTGCGCACCTTCGCGATCGAAAACTCCTGAAGCAGCGAATCAAGCTGCATGGCGCGGCGCTGTTTGTTCGGCTCCACCAGTTCCAGCACGGCCATGATGTTTTCCTCGACCGTCATGCCGCGAAAGATCGAGGGCTCCTGCGGCAAATAGCCGACACCAAGACGGGCCCGGCGGTACATCGGCAGATGCGTCACATCGAAACCGTCAAGCTCGATCGCGCCGGCATCGGCGGCGATCAGCCCGGTGATCATGTAAAAAGTCGTGGTCTTGCCGGCGCCGTTGGGGCCCAGCAAACCGACCACCTCGCCGCGCCGCAGACCAAGGGTGACGCCATTGACCACCTTGCGGCCGCCAAAAGATTTCTCAAGGCCATGCGCGGCAAGCCATTCGGTGCGCATCTCCACTTGCGGGGCGGAAGCCTGCGGCGACGAAACAGGGGGCGCCGGGCGCGGGGCGGACGCCGGACGCCGGTTTGAAAGCGCCGGGCGCGAACCGGGTTTCGGAATCCGGATATCCGGCAATTTCGCCCGCAGAGCGGAAAACCAACCCAGGAAACGGGAAAAATCCCGCCGGGACCTGCCGGGGCGAGGCGGTGGCGCGGGTCTTTGACCCGTATGAATCGGCGAAGGCGCGCGCACCGAATCATTGACGTGATACGGCAGCCGGTCCCGCGAAGGCGCACGTTTGGGCAGGGCATCGCGCAGCCGGACGATCGCGTCCGTCAGCGCGGCCTCGACATTGAGGTTCTGCAGCCGTCCCGCAACCGTGCGGGCGGCACGGGCGAGCTTGTCGCGCGAAGCGTTCAACTGATCCCGCAAGATGACTCCTCGGTGCCCCAGACCCGGGCCGGCATGCGCGCGCCAGCCACTGGATACGCATGGTATTTGCGAATCCTTGTGCCTAATCTTTCGTCACTTGTAAAAAAAGTCGAGGACTTTGGCCAATCAATCCTAATTTTGGCCAGGATTTTGCATGGCGCCGGGCTGAAAGACGCCCTGCACGCGTCCTGATCCGGAGTTCGTGGAGACCAGTTTCGACGTCCCGGTCGTCAGATCCACGATGAGGTCGGTTCCCCGGATGACGTTATCTTTCTGAGTCAGAACGACATTGCCTGTCAGCCTGATCTGGCGTGTGCTGACCTCATAGATCGCCCTGTCGCCGGTGGCCGTCTGCTCCTTGGAGTTGACGATGACCTTTCCCGAAGCTTCCAGCCGCTTGATGTTGCCCTGTCTCTGCTCGGTGCCGCCGGTATAGGTCACCACAAGCTTCTGGGTCTGCATGCGCACCGGGCCCTGCTCGAGAATCACATTGCCCGAGAAGATCGCCTGCTTGCGGTCGTCGAAAACCTCGAAGCGGTCGGCGTTGATCTTGACCGGCTGGCCGCTATCGATGCCAAGCTGCCCGAGGTTCGGCTGCATTTCGGTCTGGGCATGAGCCGCCATCGACGGCATGGCCATCAACACGATGGCCGCCATGCACGCGCGAAAAAAACCGTTCATTCCATCACCCGTTTACTGCGTCTGGCCGGCCGCTGGCGCGGGATCGTCGTTGCCGGGCAGCGCGCCCGAGGGAACACCGAGGATCACCTTCAGCTTCACGCCGCCCTCGAACGCCATTGTCCGCCCGCTTTCGGTGATCGTCATGCGGTCGGCGGCGAGGCTGCCGTTGAACATATCGACCTTGACCGGTTTATCCGTTGTCACGCTGCCGGCGCGCATATCGACGGAAGCATCATCGAGAACCGCGCGATAACCGCCATCGGCACGCACGATGATGCGGTCATCGAGAACCAGCGACTGCGTTTCGGTGTCCATTCTTCCGGAACCCGCGTTGATCGAGGCCCAGCGCCCGTCCTCCTGGGTCAGCTTGCCGTCAAGCCCGGTCAGATTGACGATATTCGTCGCCGTCACGTCCTGCTCGGCCTTCTTGGCCTGGATCAGGTACGTGCCCCTGCCCGCACGGTAGCCACTGAGCTTGGGGCTATCCATCACTACGGTCGAACCATCCAGCCCGACGCTTTTCACGTCAAACTGTCCGCCGGGAACCTGAAAGGAGAAACCGGTAAACGACAGCGCCGCGATCGTCAGCACGCAAACCGCTGGCAGCAGGATGCGCAAACCCCACACCAGCGCGGTGTGGCGGCGCGCGGCCTTGAACGCCTGCATCCGCCGGCGCTCGAAAGCCGCCTGCTGCTGCGGGTCCAGTTGTATCGTGCCGGTCGCGCTCATGTCCTGTCAGTCCCCGCCGCACCGCTGAATCGCACGCGGGCGCTTTCTCGTATTACACAGGAAGCAGACAATTCCGCCAACATGGTGGCAGGCGCTCATGGCCAGCGAAATCAGGAGTGGGCGAAAATGTCCTCGTCCGCCCAGCCGGCAAGATCGAGTTCGGCGCGGACGGGGAGAAAGGCAAAACAGGCGCGCGCCAGCGGTGTCCGTCCCTCGCGCTCCAGACGCTCGTTCAACACAGCCTGCAACCGGTGCAGATAGAGCACGTCGGAGGCGGCGTATTCCTTCTGCGCGTCGGTGAGTTCGGCGGCGCCCCAGTCGGAACTCTGCTGCTGTTTCGACAGATCGACACCGATGAGCTCGCGGCACAGGTCTTTCAACCCGTGCCGGTCGGTGTAGGTCCGCGTCAGGCGCGAAGCGATCTTGGTGCAATAGACCGGCATGGCCGCAACACCGAGCCACTTGCGCAGCATCGCCAGGTCGAAGCGGGCAAAGTGAAACAGTTTCTCCGTCTTCTGATCGCCCAGAAGGGCTTTCAGGCGCGGCGCGTTGTAATTGCTGCGGTCGAGCTGCACGAGATGCGCATCGCCATCGCCGGCGGAAATCTGCACCAGGCACAGCGGGTCGCGGTTCAGGTGCAGGCCCAGCGTTTCGGTATCGACCGCAATCGAAGCGCCGAAGGAGAGGCCTTCGGGCAGATCGCCTTTGTGAACGTGGATGGTCATTTCGGGATCGCACCTCGCGCATCAGGGGTTTGGCCCCATTAATACGATTTGAGAGGCTGCGGCAAATCGGAAAGAAATATCAGCGCGTAGCGCAACGGCGCGACCGGCCGCCTTCTCCGGACGCTACGCTCGATGAGCGCAACGGCGTAAAGAGACAAGAAACGGCGCGGGTGAAAGGCGAAACCTTGAACCGGAACCACCGCGCCCCGGGTTGGCGGGCGGCAAGGCGCAAAGAAAAAAATGGTGCCCAGGAGAAGACTCGAACTTCCACTTCCGTACGGAAACTAGCACCTGAAGCTAGCGCGTCTACCAATTCCGCCACCTGGGCATCGGACCGGGCGAACTATCGTCCGGCGGTGTCGGGTGGGAAGCGATACTTTCGCGCGCGGCGATTGTCAATCGACGTGCGCGCGGAATGGCACCTGAAACCCTGTACACCATCGCGCTTGTTCGCTATCACCGCATAAAATGATCGCGGGTGCCGCGGCATGACGGCATTTCATCGGCTAAAGGGGCGCTGAGAAAACATGTCCACACAGGGTTCATCCGGCAAACTCGTCACGGTTTTCGGCGGCTCGGGCTTTGTTGGCCGCAATGTCGTGCGAGCACTTGCAAAGCGCGGATACAGGGTGCGCGTCGCGGTACGCAGGCCCGATCTTGCCGGACATCTTCAGCCGCTGGGCGCCGTCGGGCAGATTCACGCCGTTCAGGCGAATGTGCGCGTCCCCTATTCGGTCGAGGCCGCCATCGCCGGCGCCGATGCCGTCGTCAACCTTGTCGGCATTTTGCATGAAACCGGCCGGCAAAGCTTCGATGTTGTGCAAGGCAAGGCGCCGGGCGTGATTGCCAAGGCGGCGAAGGCCGCAGGGATCGGCACGCTGGTACAGATGTCCGCCATCGGCGCGGACGCAAACTCGGACTCCGAGTATGGCCGCTCGAAAGCCGCGGGCGAAGCCGCCGTCAAGGCGGCCTTCCCCGACGCCGTGATCGTGCGCCCGTCCATCGTGTTCGGGCCGGAGGATGAGTTCTTCAACCGGTTTGCCGCGATGGCCCGGTTTTCACCCGCATTGCCGCTGATCGGCGGCGGGCAGACGAAGTTCCAGCCGGTCTATGTCGGCGATGTGGCCGAGGCCATTGCGCGCGCCATCGACGGCGATGCCGCGCCGGGCGTCACCTATGAGCTTGGCGGACCGGACGTGGCGACCTTCGAATCGCTGATGCAGCGCATGCTCAAGGTGATCGAGCGCAAGCGCTTTCTCGTGCCGCTTCCCTGGGGCGTGGCGAAAGCCATGGCCACGATCCTCGGGCTTCTGCCCAAGCCGCTCCTGACCGTCGATCAGGTCAAGCTTCTGGAAAGCGACAATGTGGTCAGCGAAAAGGCCAAGACCGAGAACCGCACGCTTCCAGGCCTTGGCATCACGCCGCATGGCATGGCCGCTATCCTGCCGAGCTATCTGAGGCGGTTCCGGCGCACAGGCGAATACAACATCCACCCGGTTTAAGCTGCTGATCTCTCAACCGAAGATCAGCAGACCGGCAATCCCGAGACTGCCGACCGCGATGCGCCACCATGCAAAAGGCGCGAAACCGTGGCGCGTGACGAAATCGAGCAATCCACGCACCACGAAAACGCCGGAAATGAAAGCGGCGACAAAGCCGACACCGATCAGCGCGGCATCGTCCATCGACAGCCGGTCGATGTTCTTCATCAGGTCGTAGGCGAAAGCGCCGGCCATGGTCGGCATGGCAAGGAAGAAGGAAAACTCCGCCGCCGAACGCTTGTCGCACCCAAGCAGCAAAGCGCCGCCGATTGTCGCGCCGGAACGCGACATGCCGGGGATCAGAGCCAGGCACTGGCACAGGCCGATCTTGATGCACAGCGACAGCGGATAGGCGGTTGCCTCGGTATGGCGCACCTCGATCTGCTGACGGTCGATCCACAGCAGAATGATGCCGCCGACGATCAGCGTTACGCAGATGAGCATCGGCGTTTCGAACAGCACGTTCTTGATGAAACCATGCAGCAGCACGCCGGCGATGGCTGCCGGAATGAAGGCCAGCAGCACGCCGAAAACGAAACGGCGCGCAGAAGGGCTCGACGGCAGGGCAACGGCGATGTTCCACAGCCTTGCGAAATAAACCGACAGGATCGCCAGAACGGCGCCGAGCTGGATCAGGACCTCGAAGGTCTTTCCGGTGCTCTCGAAGCCGAGAAAATGACCGGCGAGCAGGAGATGGGCGGTTGAAGAAACGGGAATGAATTCGGTCAATCCCTCGATCAGGCCGAGAAACGCGGCCTCCAGCAGGCTGAGCAGATCCATCGAGGCTCCCTTCTCGCGCAACCGATTCGGGTTGTTCACCCGCTAACGCGGCTCTATACCGGATGCGCTGCCTTGAGCAAATCAGCTTCGCGCCAGCAATGTCCAAAACATCACGAGGCCCGATCCCCCCGGCCATGTTCACGCTTCACCATCACCCTTTCTGCCCGTTCTCGCGCACCATCCGCATCGCCATGGGCGAATACGGCATCGGCGCGGAGTTCATCGAGGAGCGCACATGGGAACGCCGGCGGGAATTCCTCGAAATCAATCCGGCCAACAATTTGCCTGTTTTGCTGGTCGGGCAGGCTGGCAAAGTGGTCGGCGTGCGACCGATCCTTGAGTTTCTCGACGAAACCAAGGGCGCGAGTCTCGGCCCGCGCCGCCTGATGCCGGCCGACCCCTACGACCGGGCCGAAGTGCGCCGTCTGCTGGACTGGTTCGATGGCAACATGAACAATGAAGTCACCAGCTATCTGGTGACGGAGAAAATCTACAAACGCTTCATGAAAGCCGAACATGGCGGTGGCGCGCCGGATACGCGGCTGATCCTTGCCGGATCCAAGAACCTGCGCACCCATCTCGCCTATATCAGCCATCTGGCCGTGCGGCGGAACTGGCTTGCCGGCGAAACGCTGTCCTACGCCGACCTGACCGCAGCCGCGCATCTGTCCTGTCTCGACTACCTCGGCGACGTGCCGTGGGAGGATTTCGAGCATGCCAAGCACTGGTACGCGCGGGTCAAATCACGCCCCTCCTTCCGCCCTCTCCTCGTCGATCAGGTGCCTGGCGTGAGGCCGGCGCCCAGCTATGTCGATCTCGATTTCTGATACGCTGGCGGACGCGCTGCGAGACCGGGCGCGCGCGCATGGCTTCGATGCCGTGCGGATCACGAGGCCCGGCGCGATCCCGCAGGCGCCCGGCCGCCTTCAGCAATTTCTCGACGCCGGCCATCACGGCGGCATGGACTGGCTTGAGGAAAAGCGCGCGTGGCGCGGCAATCCACAGGCCCTATGGCCGCAGGCGCGCTCGATCGTCATGTTCGCCATGACCTACGGGCCTGGGCACGACCCGCTCGGCAACCTCGCGAAAAAGGCCCGCGGCAATATTTCGGTCTATGCCCGCGCCGACGACTATCACGATCTGATCAAGGGAAAGCTGAAGCAGATCGCGCAATGGTTTGCGCATGAAGCAGGCGCCGATGTGAAGGTTTTCGTCGATACCGCGCCGGTTATGGAAAAACCGCTGGGAGAGGCCGCCGGCCTCGGCTGGCAGGGCAAACACACCAATCTGGTGTCGCGGGAGCTTGGCTCCTGGTTCTTCCTCGGCGCGATGTTCACCGATGCAGATCTGCCTGCGGATGAAGCCGAAACCGACCATTGCGGCTCCTGCCGCGCCTGCCTCGACATTTGCCCGACGGACGCCTTCCCGGCGCCCTACCGGCTCGATGCACGGCGCTGCATTTCCTACCTCACCATCGAGCACAAGGGACATATTGCGGAAGAATTCCGCGCTGCAATGGGCAACCGCATTTATGGCTGCGACGATTGCCTCGCCGCCTGCCCGTGGAACAAATACGCGATAGCTGCCCGTGAATCCCGGCTGATCGCGCGCGAGGAACTGAACTTGCCGGCGCTGGCCGATCTCGCCGCGCTGGATGACGCGTCGTTCCGCACCCTGTTCCGCAAATCCCCGGTGAAGCGTACCGGGCGCGACCGTTTTGTGCGCAATGCGCTGATCGCCATCGGCAATTCCGGCGACAGGAAACTGGCAAAAAGCGCAAAGGCTCTGCTTGACGATGCGTCGCCGCTGGTGCGGGCGATGGCGGTCTGGGCGCTGAAGCAGCTTGGCGAGACCGGAGCACTTGCCGGGGAAGCCAGGAAACATCTTGAGCACGAAACCGACAAGCACGTCCGCGCGGAATGGCATGCCGCGCTGCAAACGCGAGAACGGCAGGCATGACAAAACTCTTCTGTTTCGGTCTTGGGTATTCCGCGCTGGCGCTTGCAAAACTCATCCGTTTCAACGGCGGCAGTGTCGCGGGCACGGTGCGCTCGGAAGAAAAAGCCGCGACATTGGGTGCGGACGGCATCAAGGCGGCTGTCTTCGACGGCATATCGCCGGGTCCGGATGTTCCCGCGCTGCTGAAACAAAGCGACGCGTTGCTGATCTCGATTTCGCCAGACAAAAACGGCGATCCCGCGCTCGCCCATCATGCCGCCGACATTGCGGCGGCGAAGCCGAAAGCCATCGTCTATCTCTCCACCGTCGGCGTCTACGGCAACCATGACGGCGACTGGATCGACGAGGAGACGCCGATCAATCCGCAGAGCGACCGCGCCATCGCGCGGGCAAAGGCCGAAAGCGCGTGGACCGCATTCGGCGTCCTGCACGACATTCCGGTGATGATTTTCCGCCTGCCCGGCATTTACGGGCCGGGGCGCGGGCCGCTGGAAAAACTGAAAAGCGGCAAGTCGCAGCGCATCGTCAAACCGGGGCAGGTGTTCAACCGCATCCATGTCGCCGACATCGTGCGCGCGGCCCATGCCGGCATAACGCGGCCGCGCAGCGGCGTCTTCAACATCTGCGACAATGAACCGGCGCCGCCGCAGGACGTGATCGAGTTCGCCGCCCACCTGATGGGCCTCGAACCGCCGCCTGAAGTCGCTTTCGAGGATGCCGAGCTGAGCCCGATGGCGCGCAGCTTCTATGCCGAGAACAAACGCGTTTCGGGTCAGAAAGCGCAACGCATGCTGCCCTACCGCTTGAAGTATCCGACATACCGCGAAGGCATCCGGGCGCTGGTCGAGGCGGATCAATCGGCGGACTGAGCCGCCATCCGTTCGATGGTGTTCAGCAGCAGCTCGATGTCCTGATCCCGCGACAGCCGGTGATCGCCGTCCGGCACTACGGTCATGCTGACATCGGCATCAAGCAGCGCGACGAGATCGAGCGCGACGTCGAGCGGCACATCCTCGTCCAGCCGCCCCTGAAGGATCGTCACCGGGAACGGGAAGGTGAGCAACGGGCCGTCGAACAGCAGGTGGTTGCGCCCGTCCTCGATGAGGCGTTTCGTGATCCTGTAACCGCCATCGTCATAGGGCGATGGGCGGAACCAGCCGCCGGTTTCCATGATCTCGCTGCGCACCTTTTCGGGAAACTCATCCCACATGAGGCGCTCGGTCATGTCGATGGCCGGCGCGATCAGGATCATACCGGCGATCAGCGGACATTGCGGATCTTCTTCGCACAGGGCCTTCGCCATAAGGGTCGCCAGAAAGCCGCCCATGGAGGAGCCGATGACAATCCTGGGCCCCGCCGCCGTCTTACGAAGGACGGTCAGGCTTTCCTCCAGCCAGCGGCTCAGCGAGCCGTCCTCGATCGTCCCGCTTGACGCGCCGTGGGCTGAATAGTCGAAGCGCGTGCAGGCAAGACCGCGCCCGGTGCACCATTCATCGACCTTCGTCGCCTTGGTGCCGGCCATGTCGGACATGAAGCCCGACATCCAGAACACGCCGGGCGCGTTCCCCGAACGGTCGGCAACGGCGATGTCGCGGGCGAAACCGCCCGATTCGATCTTCATACGGCTCTGTGTCAGGTCATTGCTCATCTGGAGAACAGCAGCCTCAGGCCAAGACCGCCGAGGATAACCGATGCGACACGGTCGAGATAAACCTTGGCCTTCAGATAGCCCCGACTGACGCGGCTGGTGCTCATGCCGAAAGCCAGCGCCGAATAGAAGATCAGTTCCACGCAAAGGTGGTTCAGGACCACGACGGCATCCTCGCCGTACGACATGTCGGATGGGAAGATGACGATCAGGACGGCGGCGGCAAACAGCATGGACTTCGGGTTGAGGGCGTTGACCAGGAAGCCCCGCAGGAAGGCGTTGCGGGCCGGCGTTTCCACGGGCTCGATCCCGTCGCGCGCGCCTTTCCACATGTTCCATGCAATGTAGAGCAGATAGACCGCGCCGCAGGCCTTGGCCGCCGCATAGGCCCATGGAAACAGCGCAAAGACGGCATCGAGGCCCAGAAGCGCAGCCGATGTCCAGACCGACGCCATGAGGGCCAGCCCGCAGCCTGTCGCGATCCCGGCGCGGCGTCCGGCGCGCAGCGTCGTCTGCACGGCAACGAGAAAGGCCGGGCCGGGGCTCAGGATCGCGGCGATCAGCGTGATGTTGAACGCGATCAGGTGTTCAATCGACATATGGACTCCTTCCGGCCGCAACCGGACATGAACAGGACGGCAAGGCCGCGGTGATTTTCCATGGCAGTTAAGAATACGGGCGATTGACTTCGCAAGGCCCGTAAACGACTTTATAGGAGCAACAGACAAGCGTTCGGTGGCAGGAAACAGCCGCCTGAGCGTTTTTTGTGCTGGCGGCAACCGTTTTACGGTACAATGCGTTTGGTGTGGTGCACAGCGCTTGCCATGCCGCCATTGCTGAAACGATAGAAGGAGCACGAGCCATAGCACGTCGTCCCCACAAGGCAGCGCCGACCGTCAAGGAAGGTCCGCGCGTCAACGGCGAGATCGATTCGCCGAAAGTCCAGCTTATCGGCGCCGAAGGCGAGAACCTCGGCGAAATGAGCCCTGCCGATGCCATTGCACTGGCCGAGGAAGCAGGTCTCGACCTTGTCGAGATCGCCCCCAACTCGACACCGCCGGTCTGCAAGATTCTCGACTTCGGCAAATACAAGTACCAGGCCCAGAAGCGGGCCAACGAGGCGCGCAAGAAGCAAAAGACCATCGAGGTCAAGGAAATCAAGATGCGCCCGAACATCGACATTCACGACTACGACGTGAAGATGAAGAACATGCGCCGCTTCTTCGACGAAGGCGACAAGGTCAAGGTGACGCTGCGCTTCCGCGGCCGCGAAATGGCGCACCAGGAACTCGGCATGCAGCTTCTCCACCGCGTCAAGGAAGACGTGACCGAGATCGCCAAGGTCGAATACGAGCCCAAGCTCGAAGGCCGCCAGATGATCATGGTGCTGGCTCCGCGCTGATTTGAGGCGCCTTATTCGGGTCCCAATGGCTTGCGCCGCCAAGCCGTTTTCCCTATAAGGCGCCGTTCTCACATGGCCCGGCGGGGCATGCCGTGGTTTCTCATGTGATCTGCTCATGAACACGTACGGGCGGAAGGCGCTGTAAAAACAGCGGGTTTCGCTTGGCTTTTAAGGAGAGCGAAATGCCCAAGATGAAGACCAAGAGTGGCGCCAAGAAGCGCTTCAAGCTGACCGCGACCGGAAAGGTCCGGGGTAAGCAGGCTGGCAAGCAGCACATGATGATCAAGCGTTCGAACAAGTTTATTCGTAACGCACGCGGAACGTTCATTCTGGACGAGTCCGACGCGAAGATCGTCCGCAAATTCATGCCTTACGCCTGAACCTGACACCCTGAGACATCCGGAGAAAAACACATGTCACGCGTGAAACGGGGCGTCACTGGACACGCCCGCCACAAGAAAGTCCTGAAGGCAGCCAAGGGCTATTACGGCCGCCGCAAGAACACCATCCGCACCGCCAAGCAGGCGGTCGAAAAGGCGCAGCAGTACGCTTACCGCGACCGCAAGGTCCGCAAGCGTTCGTTCCGCTCGCTGTGGATCCAGCGCATCAACGCCGCGACCCGCGAGCACGGCCTCACCTATGCACGATTTATCGACGGCCTCGGAAAGGCCGGTATCGAGGTCGACCGCAAGGTGCTCGCCGATCTTGCCATCCACCAGCCCGATGCCTTCAAGGCGCTGGTCGGCAAGGCAGAAGCTGCCCTCGCCTAATTGACTCAGCCTTTTCGGGGCCTGACGCGAACGGCCGTGCCGCAGAATAAAAATCGCGGCGCGGCTTCAACCGCACCGGGTCCTGATATCCTTCCCTACGGACCCGCTGCTATCAAACGGTGAAGCGAGCTTCACCCTCTATTTGACCGCATGATCCTGTCCGAAAAGCCTGCGACTTTTCGGGATCATGCGCGAAGCAACGGAGACGACATGATGGCCTCCATCGCGGCCAACATCGAACAGCTCGAAAAAGCCATTTCCGGCGAAATCGCCTCCGCGGGCGATGAAGCCGCGCTTGAGGCCGTGCGCGTATCGGCGCTCGGCAAGAAGGGCGCGGTCAGCGAATTGCTGCGCGGTCTTGGCGGCATGAGCCCGGAGGACCGGCAGGTCAAC
The DNA here is from genome assembly GCA_020441995.1 of Rhodobiaceae bacterium. Lineage (GTDB taxonomy): Bacteria > Pseudomonadota > Alphaproteobacteria > Rhizobiales > Tepidamorphaceae > JACKJK01. The sequence continues at coordinate 25,351 of JAGRLC010000070.1, read as the reverse complement.
GGGCCGCTGATCAACGGATTGAAGACCCGCGTCACCGACGAGATCAACGCGCGCCGCGAGCTCCTGAAAGCACAGGCGCTGGAAGCGCGCCTCGCCACCGAAACCGTCGATGTGACGCTTCCCGTCCGCGAGCCGGCTGTTGCCCAGGGCCGCGTACACCCCGTCGCGCAGGTGGTCGACGAGCTGATCGCGATCTTCGCCGACATGGGCTTCTCGATTGCCGAAGGCCCGCATATCGAGAACGACAATTACAATTTCACCGCGCTGAACATCCCTGAGGATCACCCCGCCCGGCAGGAAATGGACACGTTCTATTTCGATCCGCGCGAGGACGGTTCGCGGCGGCTCTTGCGTACGCACACCAGCCCGGTGCAGATCCGCACCATGCTGGAGAGCAAGCCGCCAATCCGCATCATCGCGCCGGGCCGCGTCTTCCGCTGCGACTACGATCAGACCCATACGCCGATGTTCCATCAGGTCGAGGGCCTCGTGATCGACAAGCAGGCCAATCTCGGCAACCTGAAATGGGTGCTGGAAGAATTCCTCAAGGCATTCTTCGAGGTGCCCAACGTCAAGATGCGTTTCCGCGCCAGCCACTTCCCCTTCACCGAACCTTCGATGGAGGTGGATGTCCGCTGCACCCGCGTCGGCAACGAGCTGAAAATCGGCGAGGGCGACGGCTGGCTGGAGATTCTGGGCTGCGGCATGGTGCATCCCAATGTGCTGCGCAATGTCGGGCTCGATCCGGCTGAATATCAGGGCTTTGCCTGGGGCAT
>JAGRLC010000070.1:15238-24528 GCA_020441995.1 Rhodobiaceae bacterium | reverse complement strand
CGCACCTTCTTCGCCTCGGACCTGCGCTGGCTGAAGCATTACGGTTTCGCCGCGCTCGACCTGCCGAGCCTTGCCGGGGGCCTGAGCCGATGACACTGGAAACCTGGGCATCCTACGTCGCGGTGCTGCTGGTGTTCATGGTGACGCCGGGACCGAGCCACCTGCTGATGCTGGCCAATTCGGTGACCAATGGCGCTTCGCGGGCGATGGCGACGGCGGCCGGCGATCTCAGCGCCAACGTGCTGCAGATCCTTGCCGCGGCTTTCGGCCTCGCCAGCCTGACGGTGATTGCGCAGGACGCCTTCGTGGCCGCGAAATGGGCCGGTGTCGCCTATCTCGTCTGGCTCGGCGTCATGAAGATCCGCAATGCCGTGCACCACAATGCGCACGGGGCCGGGCTGCCGCGCACAAGCCTGAAGAAACTCTACATGCAGGGTTTCATCACCTCGGCGGCAAACCCCAAGGCGGTGATCTTCTTTGCGGCCCTGCTGCCGCAGTTCATCGACCACGGCCAGCCGCTCAGCACTCAATTCCTCGTGCTGGGTGCAACCTACATCGTTGTCGACGGGGCATTCCTTTCGGCTTACGCGATTGCCTCTGCGCCCATCGGGCGCTTCGTGCGCGGGCGCTGGGAAGCAGCCCTCGAACGCGCCGCCGGCATCGGCTTCATCCTCGCCGCCCTGCTGCTGGCCGGCAAACGCATCGCAACCGACGCGCGCTAAAGATATCAAACGGGAACTGTCATGAAGTTCACGCTCAACTGGCTGAAAGATCACCTCGACACCGAGGAATCGCTCGAGACAATCGCCGACAAGCTGTCGCTGATCGGGCTCGAGGTCGAATCCATCGAGAACCCGGCGGAGACCTTCGCGCCGTTCAAGACCGCGCGCGTCGTCAAGGCCGAGCAGCATCCCAACGCCGACCGTCTGCGGGTCTGCACCGTCGATGACGGCACGACGCAGCATCAGGTGGTCTGCGGCGCACCGAACGCGCGCACCGGCATGGTCGGCGTTTTCGCGCCCACCGGAACGCACATCCCCGGCACCGGCATGGACCTGAAGCCCGGCGTCATCCGCGGCGTTGAATCCAACGGCATGCTCGTGTCCGAACGCGAGATGGGCCTGTCCGACGATCACGACGGCATTATCGATCTGCCGGACGACACGAAGATCGGCGTTCCCTTCGCGCAGGTTCTGGGCCTCGACGATCCGGTCATAGAGGTCGGCATCACGCCAAACCGTGGCGACTGCCTCGGCGTGCACGGCATCGCGCGCGATCTCGCCGCCGCCGGCATGGGCAAGCTGAAGCCGTTGAACGTCCCCGAACTCAATGGCGCGTTCGACAGCCCGGTGAAGATCGAACTCACCTTCGATGCCGACAACGCGCATGTCTGCCCGGTCTTCGCCGGCGTCTACGTGAAGGGCGTCAGGAACGGCCCGAGTCCGGCATGGGTACAGCAGCGCCTGAAGGCCATTGGCCTGCGTCCCATCAACGCGCTCGTCGACATCACCAATTACGTTTCCTACGACCGCGGGCGCCCGCTGCACGTCTATGACGCCGACAAGCTGACCGGCACGATCCGCGCCCGCATGGGCAAAAAGGGCGAGAGCTTCGAAGCGCTCGACGGCAAGACCTACGAGGTCGACGAGACCATGTGCGTCATCGCCGACGATGCCAGCGTGCTCGGCCTCGGCGGCATCATGGGCGGCGAGGATTCCGGCTCGAGCGAAGAGACCGTCAACGTGCTGATCGAATCGGCGCTGTTCGACCCGCAGGTCACCGCGCGCACCGGCCGCGCCGCCGACTTGCTGTCGGACGCGCGCTACCGCTTCGAGCGCTCCGTCGACCCTGAAAGCGTGATCCCCGGCGCCAAGCTCGCGGCGCAGATGGTGATGGATTTCTGCGGCGGTACGGCCAGCAATCTCGAGATTGCCGGCAGCGTTCCGGAAAGCGAGAAGGTCATCGACTTCGACATGGGACAGGTGAAGCGCCTGACCGGGCTCGACCTGCACCCGGTCGAGATCAAGGCGATCCTGCGCGATCTCGGCTTCCTGATGTCGGGACCTGAAGACAACATCAAGGTCGCGGTGCCGAGCTGGCGGCCGGACGTGCATGAAAACGCCGACCTGGTCGAGGAAGTGACCCGCATCGTCGGTGTCGACCGCGTGCCGACCGTCCCAATGGACAAGCCCGACGGCGTGCCGCAGGCGGTGCTGACGCTGGCGCAGACGCGCGCAGCCGGCGCGCGCCGCACACTGGCGGCGCGCGGCCTCGTCGAGGCTGTCACCTGGTCGTTCATCGGCGAGGACGATGCCAGGCGCTTCGGTGGCGGCAAGGCGTCCGTGAAGCTTTCGAACCCGATTTCATCCGACCTCACCGACATGCGCCCGAGCCTGCTGCCCGGCCTGATCGCGGCGGCGCAGGGCAATGTCAACCGGGGATTAAGCGATGTGGCGCTGTTCGAGATCGGCGCGACCTATCACGGCGACGAACCGGAAGACCAGGTCGAGATGGCCACCGCCGTCCGCCGGGGCATGGCGAGGATCGAGCAGAGCGGACGCCACTGGAGCGGCGCGGCGGGCGCGCCCGACGCGTTCGACGCCAAGGCCGACGCCATTGCCGTGCTGGATTCCCTCGGCGCGCCGACCGGCAACCTGCAGGTCACCCGCAACGCACCGGCCTGGTATCATCCGGGCCGTTCCGGAACCTTGCAGCTTGGCCCCAAGATGATCCTCGCCCATTTCGGCGAGTTGCACCCGGGCGTGCTCGACGCCATGGATGCGGATGGGCCGGTCGTTGCCTGCGAGATCTTTCTCGATGCGCTGACCGCACCGAAGGTCAAGGCGACGCGGGCGAAACCCGCCGTCGATCTTCCCGACCTGATGCCGGTGACGCGCGACTTCGCCTTCCTCGTCGACAAGCACGTCGAGGCGCAGGCGATCGTGCGGGCCGCACGCGGCGCGGAAAAGACGCTGATCAACGATGTGCGGGTTTTCGACCTCTACGAGGGCGAAGCGCTTAAAGGGCAGAAGTCGGTCGCCATCGAAGTGACGCTGCAGCCGCGCGACAAGACGCTGACCGAGAAGGATATCGACGCGGTCGCGGAAAGCATCGTCGCGCAGGTCAGCAAGGCGACCGGCGGCACGTTGCGCGGTTGATCAGGTAGATAAATCCGTGAGGCGGGTTCGCAACCCGCCTCCGCCGCCCTAGTCTCTCACCGAAGCATGTTGCAGCGATAGCGGGACCATGGGCTACACCATCCTTGAGCAAACCGGACGGTTTCTGGCGCAGCTTCTGACCAAGCCGTCGCCGGGCTACGAGCCGTTTGCGCCGATCCCGGTGGAGCGGCTGCTCGGCGTGCTGGAGCCGGGCGACATCATTCTGGTGGAAGGCCATCAATACGTCTCCTCCGCGATCAAGTACCTGACCATGTCGACCTGGTCGCATGCCGCGATGTATGTCGGCGAGATCGAGGGCGCGGAAGAAGCCGATGGCGAGCCGCACCGGCTGATCGAGGTGCTGATCGGACCCGGCTGCATCACCGCGCCTCTTTCCAAGTACGATTGCCACAACATCCGCATCTGCCGCCCCGTCGGGCTGACGAAGGAAGACCGCGAAGCGGTCGTCAATTACATGCGCGAGCGCATCGGGCTGAAATACGACCTGAAAAACGTTTTCGACCTGCTGCGCTACCTGTTCCCGACACCGCCAATACCGGTGCGTTTCCGCAGGCGGATGATCGCGCTGGGATCAGGCGATCCGACGCGGGCGATCTGTTCGACCCTGATCGCGCAGGCCTTCCAGCATGTGCGCTATCCGATCCTGCCAAAGATCGAGAGGGTGGAGCAGAAAGCCGGCGGCGACCGCAGCAATTACACACGCCAGGAGATATTGCACATCCGGCATCATTCGCTGTTCGCGCCGCGCGATTTCGACCTGTCGCCCTATTTCGCCGTGATCAAGCCGACGATCCATTTCGGCTTCGACTACAAGGGCCTCGTCTGGCACGAGCCGGAAGAGGAAAGCGGGATAGGGAGCTAGTCCCGCAGGTCGTTGGGGTGCGGCATCGAGATCGTGTTGTAGCCGGCATCGACGAAATGGATTTCGCCGGTCACGCCGTTCGACAGATCCGACAGCAGATAAAGCGCCGAACCGCCGACATCCTCGATTGTGATCGGGCGGCGCAGCGGCGCATGGTCGCGCTGGTAGTTGTACATGAAGCGCGCATCGGTGATGCCGGCGCCGGCAAGGGTGCGCACGGGACCTGCCGAAATCGCGTTGACGCGGATGTTGTCGGGACCGTAGTCCGCGGCGAGATAGCGGACACCGGCTTCAAGGCCCGCCTTGGCGACGCCCATGACGTTGTAGTTCGGCATGACCTGTGTCGAACCGGAGAAGGTCAGCGTCAGCATCGAGCCGCCATTCTTCATCAGGCCCGCCGCACGCTTGGCAAGCTCGGTGAAGGAAAAGCACGAGATCACCATGGTGTTGATGAAATTCTCGCGGGTGGTGTCGGCATATTTGCCGCGCAGCTCGTTCTTGTCGGAATAGGCGATGGCATGGACGAGAAAGTCCAGCTCACCCCAGCGCTTCTCGACCTCGGCGAACATGGCATCAACCGATACCAGATCGACCACATCGCAGGGGATCGTGAAATCGGACCCGACGCTTTCCGCGAGCGGCATGACGCGCTTGCCGATCGCGTCTCCCTGATAGGTGAAGGCGAGTTCGGCGCCATGATCGGCAAGTGTCTTGGCAATGCCCCAGGCGATCGAGTGATCGTTGGCGACCCCCATGACAAGGCCCTTGCGGCCTTTCATCAACGCTTCCGGCATCTGTCGTCGTTCCTCCCAGCGGCCCAAAGCCGTTTAAAATGAACGGCTCTAGCCGTTGTAGCGGCTGAACACGAGTGTCGCGTTGGTGCCGCCGAAACCGAAACTGTTGGACAGAACCGTATCGATCTTCGCGTTGTCGATACGGCTTCGCACGATCGGCATATCCGCAAAGTCGGGATCGATTTCCGTGATGTGAGCGCTTTCGCCAATGAAGCCGGCCTGCATCATCAGGAGCGAATAGATCGCTTCCTGCGCACCGGTCGCACCGAGCGAGTGGCCCGTCAGGGATTTCGTCGAGGCGATGTGAGGGATCTCGCTGCCGAACACCTCGCGGATCGCCTTGATCTCCTGGGTATCGCCAACCGGCGTCGAGGTGCCGTGAGTGTTGATGTAATCGATCTTGCCGGGAGCTGTCGCCATGGCCTGCTTCATGCAGCGCACCGCGCCCTCGCCCGACGGCGCCACCATGTCGTAGCCGTCGGACGTCGCGCCATAGCCGGTGACCTCGGCATAGATCTTGGCGCCGCGCGCCTTGGCGTGCTCCAGCTCTTCAAGGATCAGCACGCCGGCGCCGCCGGCGATGACGAAGCCGTCACGGGTGGCATCATAGGCGCGTGAAGCGGTCGATGGCGTGTCGTTGTGCTTGGAAGACATCGCTCCCATGGCATCGAAAAGGTTCGACATCGTCCAGTCGAGATCCTCGTGACCACCCGCGAACACGATGTCCTGCTTGCCCCACTGGATCAGTTCGTAGGCATTGCCGACGCAATGGGCCGATGTGGAGCAGGCCGAAGAGATCGAATAATTGACACCGTGAATCTTGAACCAGGTCGCGAGCGTCGCGGAAGCCGTCGACGACATCGCCTTGGGCACAGCGAAGGGGCCGATGCGCTTGGGCGAGCCTTTTTCGCGTGTGATGTCGGCGGCTTCGACGACCGTGCGCGTCGACGGACCACCGGAGCCCATGACGATACCGGTGCGCTCGTGCTGGACTTCGGCTTCTTCAAGACCGGCATCGGCGATTGCCTGCTCCATGGCGACATGGTTCCAGGCGCCGCCCTTGGACAGGAAGCGCATGGCGCGGCGATCCACTACTTCTGCCGGATCGAGTGTCGGCGCGCCCCAGACCTGACAGCGGAAACCGTGATCGGCAAAATCCTGCGAGAAGGAAATGCCGGATTTGGCGTCGCGCAGGGAGGCCGTGACCTCTTCCTTGTCGTTGCCGATCGAAGAAACGATCCCGATACCTGTGACGACAACTCGTCTCATGTGCGTCTCCTTGGGCAAATATTGTCCGGCCCGGGGCGGACGTCAGGTTGCGCTCTGCTGCGAAAGACCGACGCGCAGATCGGATGCCCGGTAAATAGTCTCGCCATCGGCTTTCAGCCAGCCATCGGCGATGCCAAGGACCAGACGGCCCTTCATGATGCGTTTGAAGTCGACGCCGTATTCCACCAGTTTGACCGACGGCGTGACCATGCCCTTGAATTTCACTTCGCCGGTCGAAAGCGCCATGCCCTTGCCGGGCAGGCCGAGCCAGCCAAGGAAAAACCCGGTCAGCTGCCAGAGCGCATCAAGACCGAGGCACCCCGGCATGACCGGATTGCCGATGAAATGGCAGGGGAAGAACCAGAGGTCCGGCTTGATGTCGAATTCGGCGCGAATCATGCCCTTGCCGTGTTCGCCACCCTCTTCTTCAACCTGTGTGATACGATCGAACATCAGCATGGGTGGTGCTGGCAATTGCGCGTTGCCGGGGCCAAACAATTCCCCGCGCGCGCACTTGAGAAGTTCCTCGTAGTCGAAACTGGTCTGACGTTCGCTCATCCGCCCCGCTTTCGCGTTATTCTCCGGGCACCGGAAACCTTATCCGGCACCTCATCGTTGCTGGCTTGGTATCACATGGTTTCCGATGCCGGAAGGCAAGTTTCACAAAAACACGGACTGCGCCCACCAAGCCCTGAAAAGGCGCATAAACCCTTCCAGCAACAGTGGATTGCCATTGCCCGGAGCGGGAAATATCCTAAGTCACAAATGCGACACGCGACTTGGCGTCGCGCCGGGAACGTGTCAAAACCGATCAACACGGCGGCAACGACACAGTTGTTGTTGAGTAGAGGACGAAATGAGCAGCAGATCCGACTTCGCCAGCGGACCCGGCCCGGAACTATCTGGGATTGAACGCGCGCGGACCATCACAGCATGCGATTCGCCCGATTGTTCGGAGTCCGCCTGCGCCTGCGAGGCAAGTGTCGCGGAAAAACTGCGGCATTCGGGTTTGCGCCCGACCCGGCAGCGCATGAGCCTTGCCGCATTGATGTTCGACGGCTGCGACCGGCACCTGACCGCGGAATGGCTGCATGAACAGGCGCGCACCGCCGGCGTAAAGGTCTCGCTTGCGACCGTCTACAACACATTGCACCAGTTCGTTGGCGCCGGACTTCTGCGGGAAGTGGCCGTCGAGGGCTCCAAAAGCCATTTCGACACCAACACCAGCGATCATCATCACTTCTTCCTGGAACGCGACGGTCAGCTCATCGATATCGACAGTTCGTCGATCACGGTTGCCGGACTGCCAGAAATTCCCGACGGGCACGAAGTGACGCATATCGACGTGGTGGTGCGGCTCAGGCCCGTGGACAGGCGCCGGCGCGGCTAGGCGCCACGGTCGTTTCCGGCCTAACGGGGCGGTATTATTCCACCTGCTCGCCGGGATAAACGCCCCAGAGAAGGTTCTGTTGCAGATAGCCGGTGACGCCCGCGACGCTGACCTCGCACCAGTTGTGGCGGCATTCCTTCACTTCGACCTTCGCGCCGTGCTCGAGCCTGGCAACGGCATGGGATTCCGTCTCCGCGCTGGCGTGAAGGGTTTCCGGAGGCGTTTCCTTCTCTTTCTGCCACGGCGCGACGAGCGCCGTCCGGCGACCCGAAAGCAGCGAGTGATAGACCCAGCCCTCGGCGCCTTCGCTGTCGCGGATGCGCCGCCAGTTTTCGAATTCGGCGATGATCTCGACCGGCAGCCCCGCCGAGTTGAATACCCAGGCGACGTCATGTTCCTGGCTTGGGCCGATGCGGACATTGACCTTGCTGCTCTTCAGGCTGACGTAGCGCGGCAATGGCAGGCCGCTTGGCCCGCGCGGCGCGGCGGGCAGCGAAGAAACCGCCGCGAGAGATCCCGTTGATCCGGGGCTGCCGTCGGCCGAGGTATAAAAGCGGCTTGCCGCTAGCCCCGAGCCAATCATGACAGCGCCCGCGACAAGTCCCCACAGCATAAGGCGTGGAGAAAGCCGGCTTGCCGCCGCATGTCGCGAATGTGTTGCCTGCACGTCTTCAACCCATGTTTACCCGCAGCACTCCGCCGCTGGGCGCCGTGTTGGAAAAATGGTCTATTCGAGGAGTCTTTGTCTTTCCCCGGCCATCTGATATTCAGGCGCGAAACCGGTTCCGCATCCATTCGGGACCAGATTGACGGCCAGGGGTAAACGCCGGTTTAAAGCGCATGCGCGCAAGACGGCGGAACAACAACAATTCGGGCGAAAGCGGGTGCCATGGGTAAGGTCAAACCAGTCGTGATCGTGACGCGCAAACTGCCGGATGTCGTGGAGACCCGGATGCGCGAGCTTTTCGATGCGCGCCTCAACACCGATGACAAACCGATGTCAGCGGCCGAACTGGCGCTGGCGGTCCAGCAGGCCGATGTACTCGTGCCCACGGTGACGGACCGGATCGACGCATCCATTCTCAGCCAGGCCGGATCGAAGCTGAAGCTGATCGCCAATTACGGCAACGGTGTCGACAATATCGATGTCGGGACGGCGACTCAGCGCGGCATCACCGTGACCAACACGCCGGGCGTTCTGACCGAGGATACAGCCGACATGACCATGGCGCTGATCCTTGCCGTGCCGCGCCGGTTGCTGCACGGCATTCGCGCCGTCGAGAACGGGGAATGGAAGGGCTGGTCGCCAACATGGATGCTTGGCCACCGGATCAACGGAAAACGCCTCGGCATCATCGGTATGGGCCGGATCGGACAGGCTGTTGCACGCCGCGCAAAAGCCTTCGGCATGCAGATCCACTATCACAACCGCCGCCGCGTTCCCCAAGGCGTCGAGGACGAGCTTGAGGCAACCTATTGGGAAAGCCTCGACCAGATGCTGGCGCGCATGGATGTCATTTCCATCCACTGTCCGCATACGCCGGCGACCTATCACCTGCTGTCGGCGCGCAGGCTGAAGCTGCTGCGGCCCGAGACTTATATCGTCAACACCGCGCGCGGCGAGGTTATCGACGAAAACGCATTGTCGCGGATGATCGAAGCCGAGGAAATCGCTGGCGCCGGCCTCGACGTGTTCGAGCACGAGCCGGCGGTGAACCCGAAGCTGGTGAAATCGGATCGCGTCGTACTGGTGCCGCACATGGGGTCGGCAACGATCGAGGGCCGCATCGACATGG
>JAGRLC010000070.1:6567-15229 GCA_020441995.1 Rhodobiaceae bacterium | reverse complement strand
TCATCATCAACATCAAGACCTTCGCAGACGGCCACCGTCCGCCGGACCGCGTCCTGCCGTCCATGCTCTAAGATGAGAGGCAAACGGCATTCGATTCGTTCGCGCGAGATCGAAGCGCGCACGAAAACCACCTATCCAGGCGAGTTCGCCCATGTGACCGATGGCCGCGCCAAACGGGCGCTCGGGCTTGCCTTCGGGCTCGACCAGTTCGGCGTCAACCTGACAGACCTCGCTCCCGGTGCCGCGTCGGCGCTGAAGCACTGGCACACGGAAGAAGACGAGTTCGTCTATGTGCTGGCCGGCGAAGTCGTGCTGCTGATCGGCGACGAGGAAGAAACCCTGACCGCCGGCGACTGCATCGGCTTCAAGGCCGGCGTCGAGACCGGCCATGCCATCATCAACCGCTCGGGCGAGACCGCGACGATCCTGGAAGTCGGCTCACGGCGCATGGATGTGGATGAAGGGCATTATCCCGATCCGGACATCGATCTGCGTGTCATTCCCGACGGCAAGGGCGGACGCAGGTTCGTGCGGAAAGACGGCAGCGAGATCTGACCTTTCTTTTTTTTACCGCACGATCTTGTCTGAAAGCCTGAAACCTTTCAGGACGATAGTTCTTCTTCGGACGCATAACCTGATCCGAAAAGTCTGCAACTTTTCGGGGCTATGCTTTGGCTCCATTCAACGGATTTGCCGGGTTCCATGCGTATCGGATCGTGTCGAACGTGGCAGCCAGCGCATCGTAGAGCAGCAGGCGGCCAACCAGCGGCTCGCCCGCGCCCGTCACCAGCTTGATCGCTTCCATCGCCATCAGCGTTCCAATCACACCGGTCAGCGCGCCCAGAATGCCGGCTTCGGCGCAAGTCGGCACGGTTCCCGCGGGCGGGGCTTCCGGGAACAGGCAGCGATAAGTCGGATTGGGCTTTCCGCCTGCCCCCGCCTCGAACGGCATCAGCACCGTCAATGAGCCGTCGAACCGCCCGACGGCGCCGGTCACCAGCGGCTTTCGCGCATGGAAACACCCATCCGACACGCAGTAACGCGTTTCGAAATTGTCGCTGCCGTCGAGAACGAGATCGTAGTCCGTGATCAGGCCGCTCGCGTTTTCCGGCGTGATCCGGATGTTGTGAGGCTCAACCGCGACATTCGGATTGACCGCCGCGATACGGGCGGCGGCGCTTTGCGTCTTCGCGGTCCCGACAGCGCCGGTGTCGTGGATGACCTGACGCTGCAGGTTGGACAGCGACACCTCATCGTCATCGACAATGCCGAGCGCGCCCACTCCGGCGGCGGCAAGATAGAGCAACGCCGGCGCGCCAAGGCCGCCGGCACCGATGACAAGGACGCGGGCTTTGCGCAGGCGCACCTGCCCGGGGCCGCCGATCTCCGGCAGCACGATGTGGCGCGCATAGCGCTCCAGCTCGTCGTCGCTGAAACTCATGGACGGGAAGCTAACGGTTGCGCGTGTAAAAAAGAAGCGCGCAACCGTTCCTCTCAGCGCGCAATCAAAGCCCGTCGAACAGGGCCGTGGAGAGATAGCGCTCGGCAAAGGACGGAATGATCACGACGATGTTCTTGCCCGCCATCTCCGGGCGCGCGCCGATCTCGAGCGCCGCGGCAATGGCGGCGCCGGAGGAAATACCGACGGGAATGCCCTCGACCCGGGCCAGTTCGCGGGCGTGATCGAATGCGGACTGGTTTGCAACCGTGACGACCTCGTCGATGACGCTGCGGTCGAGAATGTCGGGCACGAAGCCCGCACCGATGCCCTGAATCTTGTGCGGGGCTGGCTGGCCGCCGGACAGAACGGGGCTGTCTTCCGGCTCAACGGCGATCATCCTGACGTCCTTGTTGCGGCTCTTGAGCACTTCGCCGACGCCGGTGATCGTGCCGCCGGTGCCGACACCGGAAATCACCGCGTCGACATTGCCGTTGGTATCGTTCCAGATTTCCTCCGCCGTGGTGGCACGATGGATGGCCGGATTGGCCGGGTTCTGGAACTGCTGCGGCATGATCGCGTCGGGCAGACTTTCCAGCAGTTCCTCGGCGCGCGCGATCGCGCCCTTCATGCCTTTTTCGGCAGGCGTCAGTTCAAGCTCGGCGCCGAGCAGCGCCAGCATCTTGCGGCGCTCCATCGACATCGATTCCGGCATGACCAGGATCAGGCGGTAACCGCGTTCGGCCGCCGCAAAGGCGAGCGCGATACCGGTATTGCCCGACGTCGGTTCAACCAGGACGGTGTTCTTGGTGAGCTTTCCCGACGCTTCAAGCGCATTGATCATCGACACGCCAATACGGTCCTTGACGCTGGCGATCGGGTTGAAGAACTCGAGCTTTGCGAGAATGTTCGCCTTGACGCCATGCTTGGTGGCCAGACGCGACAACCGCACAAGCGGAGTGTCGCCAATGGTCGCGGTGATCGAGTCATAGATCCGGCCACGGCCGGGCGTATGATGTGTGACGTCCTGCTTGTTCATTGGAAACTCCCTGGGCGTTCCTGAAATCAAAGGCTGCGAGCCATGCTTTGCCGTTATCCGGCTATGTCGTGCTGAAACTATAGCCCGTCAATGTTTTGCAATCACGATCTGCAAAATAAATTATTCAACAAATTAAATATGTTAAATACTGAAATCCTGTGCCGGTTCCAGGTCCGGCAGGAATCCCCGCTCTTCAGCCGCCATCATGATGTCGCTGAGCGCGACCTCATCGAGCGCGTCGGCCGCAGCAGCGGTCGCATTGGCCACGACAGGATTGATAATCTTGTTGCACAGCGGGCTGCCTTCGACCGGCCCGGTATCGCTGGCCGACCCGGCCGCGCGGACAATATCACCAAGTGAAATCCGGCGTCTTTCGCGCGCCAGAATGTAGCCGCCGCGCGGGCCGCGGATGCTTTTGAGAATTCCCTCGCGCACCAGAGCCTGAAGAACCGGCTCAAGATGGCGGCGGGAAATTCCCAGACGTTCCGAAAATTCACGGCTGGGCACAGGCTGACTACGGCCGTGGTGCGCAATGTCCACCACAGCTTCCATGGCCAGCATGGATTTGCGCGACAACGAAAACATTGTCCTCCCAAACGTTATCTGTCGGCCAGTAAATACGAATGCATATCAAAGTGTATATTTGTTGCGGAGAAGGCTTACAACAGGGCAACCGCAGCGAAAATGCGGTCCCGGACCCTCAAAAACCTCACCCGGCGCCTGTTGAGCCGAACCCGCCACTGCCACGATCCGTATCGTCCAAGGCATCTGCTTCAGCAATCCCGGCCATTACAACCGGCGCAATGACGAGCTGGGCTATCCGCTCGCCACGGCTGATGATCTGCGTTTCCTGCCCCAGATTGACAAGGATCACGCCAATCTCGCCACGATAATCACTGTCGATCGTCCCTGGCGTATTCAGGCATGTCAGGCCGCGCTTCAGGGCGTTGCCGGAACGCGGCCGCACCTGGCCCTCGTAGCCTTGCGGGATCGCGGCGGCAAAACCGGTCGGCACCAGGGCGCGCTCGCCCGGCTGGAGCGCCACGGGCGCATCCTGCGAGACCGCGGCGCACAGATCCATGCCAGCCGCGCCGGCACTCTGGTAGGCGGGAAGCGGCAGGCCTTCGCCGCTGACGAGGCGCTTGAAACGGACCGATACAGGTGTATTCACGCGCCGATCCTGTTCTTTTCGCTCTTTCCGGCCAGAGCGTCCGCAAGGCGTTCAACCAGCCTTTGCGCAACCTCGGCCTTGGACAGGGTCGGCCAGTTGTCGACACCATCGGCGGTGATCAGGTGGACGGTGTTGCGGTCGCCGCCCATCACACCCGTCGCGGGTGAAACATCATTGGCCACGATCCAGTCCGCCTTCTTGCGCGTGCGCTTTGCGGTCGCGTGTTCGACGACCTTTTCGGTCTCCGCCGCAAAGCCGACCACAAGACCCGGACGGTTCTTGCCTGCGGCAACCGTCGCGAGAATGTCGGGGTTTTCGGCCAAAGCGAGATCGGGCGGGCGCTTGCCCTTTTCCTTCTTGATCTTCTGCGTGCCTTCGTTGTCCGGACGCCAGTCGGCGACCGCGGCGGTGAAGATACCGGCATCCGCGGGCAGCGCCTCCTCGACGGCGGCCAGCATCTCGCGCGCCGATTCCACATGAATGGTCACAACGCCTGCCGGATCCGGCAGCGCCACGGGGCCGGCCACCAGCACGACCTCGGCGCCCGCCGCAGCGGCGGCGGCGGCAATGGCATAGCCCTGTTTGCCGGAAGAGCGGTTGGCGATGTAACGCACCGGATCGATCGGCTCATGGGTCGGGCCGGCGGTGATCAGAACGCGCTTGCCCGCAAGGCTCCTGGTTTTGGAAGCCGATGCGAACTGTTCGCGGATGGCCTCAAGAATCGCGGCGGGCTCGGCAAGGCGTCCGGGACCGTATTCGCCGCAGGCCATCTCGCCCTCGTCGGGACCGACGAAGGACACGCCATCGGCTTTCAGGGTTGCGAGATTGCGCTGGGTCGCGGCGTGCTGCCACATGCGCACATTCATCGCGGGCGCGCAGAGCACCGGCTTGTCGGTTGCCAGCAGCGCCGTGGTCGCAAGGTCGTCGGCAATGCCCGATGCCATCTTCGCCATCAGATTGGCGGTCGCAGGCGCGACGACGAGCAGATCGGCATCGCGGGAGAGTTCGATGTGGCCCATCTCGGCCTCGTCCGTGAGGCTGAAAAGATCGGTATAAACCTTATCGCCGGTGAGGCTCGACAGCGACAGCGGCGTGACGAATTCCGCGCCGGCCCTGGTCAGGATCGCGCGCACCGAAGCGCCCGCGCCACGGATCAGGCGGACCAGCTCCAGCGCCTTGTATGCGGCAATGCCGCCACCGACGATCAGCATAATGCGTTTTCCCTGCATGTTTTCGCCTTTCCCGCCCGGCTACCAGCCTTGTGAAACTATCATGTAGCGCGGATTTTTAGAAAATCTGCGCCAAAGCGATCACGACAAGCGCCAGAGCGCCGACCCACAGCGCCAGCGAGCGGCGCGTTTCGTCGCGGCCATTGCCACCATCCAGACCGCCGCGTTCCGCCGCTTCGGCGAAATCCTGCGCGATGCGTTCGGCGCGTTCCAGAAGGCCCGGCGCCTGTGCCGCCACACGCCCCAGCGCGCCGACGCTTTCGGCTGCTTCCGCCAGACGGCCCGCCGGGCCCAGATTGCGCGCGATCCACTCGCCGACAACCGGCTCGGCCGCCGCCCACATGTCGAACTCGGGATCGAGATTGCGCGACACACCCTCGACCACGACCATTGTCTTTTGAAGCAGCAGAAGCTCGGGTCGTGTTTTCATGTCAAAAAGCTCGGTCACTTCCAGAAGCTGCGACAAGAGCCGCGCCATGGAAATGTCCTGCGCCGACTGGTCGCGGATCGGCGTGCCGATGGCGCGCAGCGCCTGCGCGAAATCCTCGACCTTGTGGGTGCGCGGCACATAGCCCGCCGTGAAATGCACCTCCGCCGTGCGCCGGTAGTCCTGCTTGATGAAGCCCCAGAGAATTTCGGCCAGGAAGTGGCGCTCCTTGGGACCAAGCCGGCCCATGATGCCGAAATCGACGGCCACCAGCGTGCCGTCCGGTTCGACGAAGAGATTTCCCGGATGCATGTCGGCGTGGAAGAAGCCGTCGCGCATGGCGTGGCGCAAGAAAGACTGGATCGCGGTGACGGACAGTTTCTTCAGATCATGCCCCGATGCCTTGACGGCTTCGAGATCGGACATCGGCACCCCGTCGATCCACTCCGTCGTCAGCACGCGTTTCGCGGACGCGTTCCAGACCACATCGGGCACACGGAAACCGGGATCTTCGGCGACATTGGCCGCCATCTCGGCGATGGCTGCCGCCTCCATGCGCAGGTCCATCTCGATCTTCGCGGAACGCGCCAGTTCATCGGCCACAGCCGTGAGGCGCAGGCGGCGGGCTTCCGCATCGAGCCTTTCGCCAAGGCGGGCAGCGGTTGCGAAGGTTGCCAGATCGCGGGCAAAGCGGCGCTCGATGCCGGGCCGCAGCACTTTCACGGCAACCGCGCGGCCATCCTTCAGCCTGGCTTTATGAACCTGGGCAATGGAGGCCGCGGCAACGGGCGGGCCGAATTCGGCGAAGACCTCGTCAATGGTGCGGCCAAGCGCTTCCTCGACCGCCTTGCGCGCTTCGACTTCGGGAAACGGCGGCATGCGGTCCTGAAGGCTGGCCAGATCCTGCGCCACGCGAACGCCAACGATGTCGCGGCGGGTCGCCATGAACTGGCCGAGCTTGATGTAGCTGGGGCCGAGCCGCCGCAGGGCGCCCGAAAGCTGCCTGCCGCCTTCACGCTTTTCGAACAGCCGCGCCAAACCGATGCCGAGCCGGGGAGCGGCAGGCAGCCCTGAGGTGTCGATGGGCGCAAGCGCGCCTTCGCGGGCCAGCACGAAACCGGCATAGCTGAGAGAAAGGAGATCGCGGCCGAACAACTGGGTGGTTCCTTAAATCTTCCAGCCCGAATGCAGCGCCGCAACGCCGCCGGTCAGGTTGCGGTACTGCACGCGCTTGAATCCGGCGCGCGAGATCATGCCCGAGAATGTTTCCTGATCGGGGAAGCGGCGGATGCTCTCGACCAGATAGCGGTAAGGCTCGGCATCGCCGATGACCATGCGGCCCATCGCCGGGATCACATTGAAGGAATAGAGATCGTAGATACGGTCGAGACCCGGCGCGTCCACGGAGGAAAATTCAAGGCACAGGAAACGCCCGCCGGGCCGCAGCACACGATAGGCCTCGTCGATGGCCTTTTGCACATCGGTGACGTTGCGGATTCCGAAAGCGATCGTATAGGCGTCGCGGCTTGCATCGGGCAGCGGCAGCGCCATGGCGTCGCCGGCGGTGAAGCGCACGCGTCCACCGCCGCCGCGCTCGTCCCAGCGGCGGGCGCCAACACCAAGCATTTCCGCGTTGATGTCGATGACGTCGATGTCGGCGCGCGGGCTCGCATCGGAGATGCGGAAGGCGATATCTCCCGTGCCGCCGGCCACATCGACAACTTTCCACGGCGCCCCTGCCCTGGAGCGTGGCGGGTTCAGCCAGCCGATCATGATGTCTTTCCAGACGCGGTGCAGGCCGCCCGACATCAGGTCGTTCATCAGGTCGTAGCGGCGCGCAACCTTGTCGAAGACCTCGCCAACGAGACGCGCCTTGTCGGCGGCATCGACATCGCGAAACCCGAAATGTGTGCGCTCTTTGCCTGTCGTGTCTGGTGATGCGGTCATCATGTCTTTTCCCGTGAAGGCGCGGACGATAGCGCAAGGCGCTGCCCGGCGCTATGTATCGCAGCTAACCGTCCATTGAATAGGTTAAGCGAGGTCGCACCTTGCCCGAATTGCCGGAAGTCGAAACCGTCCGCCGCGGCCTTGAGCCCGTCATGGCGGGCGCACGCATCGAAAAAGCCGTTCTCAACCGGGCGGACCTGAGGTTTCCCTTTCCCGAGCGCTTTGCCGGACGGCTGAGCGGGCAACGAATCGAAACCCTGTCGCGGCGGGCGAAGTATCTATTGGCGGAACTGTCCTCCGACGAGACTCTCCTGATGCACCTGGGCATGTCGGGATCGTTCCGGACATCTGAAGGCATTACAGGAGAGGACGCCTTTCATCATGCGCGCGGCAAGCTTGCCGCGCATGACCATGTCATTTTCGATCTTGTCACCGCCGATAACGCGCCCGCTCGGGTAATCTACAACGATCCGCGCCGCTTCGGCTTCATGACGCTGGTGGAGGCGGGCGGACGCGATACGCACCCGCTGCTGAAAAACCTTGGCATGGAGCCGACCGGCAACCGGCTCGACGGACCATGGCTTGCCCTGGCCTTTGCGGGCAAACGCGCGCCGCTGAAAGCAGCCCTGCTCGACCAGCGCATCATCGCGGGGCTCGGCAATATATATGTCTGCGAAGCGCTCAACCGGGCGGGACTTTCGCCGACCCGCGAAGCCGGAACGCTGGCGCGGAAAGGGCCTGTCGCGGCACAGCGCGCGGAAAAGCTGGCAACCGCCATCCGCGAGGTAATCGCCGAGGCGATTGAGGCCGGCGGCTCATCCTTGCGCGATCACATGCGCACCGATGGAACACTCGGCTATTTCCAGCACACGTTCCGGGTCTACGACCGCGAAGGCGAACCATGCCCGGCGCCGCGCTGCGGCGCGCCCGTACACCGCATCGTGCAGTCCGGGCGCTCGACGTTCTATTGCCGGCATTGCCAAAAATGAAAACCGGCCTTGTCACCTGTAGGCTTTTTTTCGCCGGCGGCGGCCTTATGGTGTCAGCAAATTCTTGAATCGCGTTTCATGGAGAGGGAACGGCATGGCTTATGAGAACATCACCGCCGAGAAGCGGGGCAAAGTCGGCCTGATCACGCTTAACCGGCCCAATGCGCTCAATGCACTCAACAGCGCGCTGGTCGAGGAGCTTGGCCAGGCGATCGACGCATTCGAGGCCGACGATGGCATCGGCGCAATGGTGATCACGGGCAGCGCGAAGGCCTTCGCGGCAGGCGCCGACATCAAGGAGATGAAGGACAAGGGCTTTGCCGACGTTTTCCTGGGCAATTTCATCTCCCGCTGGGAGCGGGTGACGCGGGCGCGCAAGCCGGTCATTGCCGCGGTTGCGGGCTACGCGCTCGGCGGCGGCT
>JAGRLC010000070.1:0-6521 GCA_020441995.1 Rhodobiaceae bacterium | reverse complement strand
AGTTCGGCCAGCCGGAAATCAACCTCGGCGTCATTCCCGGCGCCGGTGGCACCCAGCGCCTGACGCGGGCGGTAGGCAAGGCGAAGGCCATGGAAATGTGCCTGACAGGCCGCATGATGGATGCCGAGGAGGCGGAGCGCTCCGGTCTCGTCAGCCGCATCGTCGATGCCGACAAGCTGGTCGATGAGGCGATCGCGACGGCTGAAAAGATCGCCGGCATGTCGATGACCGCGTCCATGGCGGCCAAGGAAGCCGTCAACAGCGCCTTTGAAACAACGCTTGCCGAAGGCGTGCGCTTCGAGCGGCGCATGTTCCATGCGCTGTTTGCCACCGAAGACCAGAAGGAAGGCATGGCGGCCTTCGCGGAGAAGCGCAGCCCGAAATTCAGCAACAGATAAGCGGCACACGGCCGCGATACTGCGTAAAGCCGGTTGACGGAACACAAGCGCTGGCGCTATACGCTCATCCCAGTCCGGCGGCTTTTGAAGAGAGCCGCCGCTTGCTTTTCAATTCGGTGACTGCCGGCTGCCTTTGAACGCGCCATATCGCGGGCGCGTCCTATGGCACAAGCCGGAACGCCTTTTCCGGACTGTTCCGGACGATGATCGAGGATTAGGACATGGCCAATACGAAGTCGGCCAAGAAAATGGTGCGCAAGATCGCGCACCGCACGGCAGTCAACAAGTCGCGCCGCACGCGCATGCGTACACTGGTGCGCAGGGTCGAGGAGGCAATCTCCTCGGGCGACAAGACCGCAGCCTCCACGGCGCTGAAATCGGCCGAGCCGATCATCGCGCGCGCGGGCCAGACCGGCATCATTCACCGCAACACGGCAGCCCGGAAGATCTCCCGCCTGTCGAAGCGTGTGGCCGCTCTTTAAAGCTGTCCGATTTCCCGTCTATCTCCCTGGCCCGGGCATCGCTGCCCGGTTCGCCTGGGTGTATCTGTATTCCGGCCGTCCGCCATGGCATGATGCCTCGCGGAACCGTCTTTTTTGCGCCTTGACGCAAGGCCGGTGTCCGAAGCAAAATTTCGTTTCCAAATTGCCTGTCAGGGTGAATACGGACATGGTTTGCCCGGTTTTCGCCATGTCAATGGCGTGACAAAAATTTCCCTTTAATTTCAATTACTTGAGCCAAGGTAAGCGTCTGCCTCGGGTATTTTGCCGAGGCGGAAAGCGGTTCGTTTCGGACCCGTCAGATATTTTTTTTACCCCCTTGATTCAGGCTTTCGCGAACAGGCTGAAAACGGATTCTGGATGAGACTCCAACCGGTTAATCGAAGCCGCCCCGAAGCCGCGGAATTCCGCGCTCGCGAGCCGTTAACGGAATCTTCACGAAGCCCTGTTGCCCCCCGCAAACCGCTTGGCTATGGTCTTTTCACGGTCGGCGCGCCCGACTGTTGTTCCAAAGACAAGTTTGGCATTAAGCGGCTGATTTTGGCCGTTGGGGGAGGTTTTAACGAATGACAACAATATTGGTTTCTCCCGTAACTATACTGCCGACTGTTTTTGCTTGTGATGTACAGGCTCTGGATTTGTAGCCCTTCGCGGCGATACGGAGCTTTGCTTACTGTAAACTGAGTAAAGTTGCCTTTAAGCCATATTTTTACTGTGGTTCACACATGGACCGCACACGGGAGAGTTGTGTCTCATGACACTGGAAACCGGCAATATATCTGCTGGCGCAGCCGCGGTCTCCGCGATGCCCGCGGCGGACGCCTTCGAAGCGCTTGCCGCCGATCCGCGGGCACAGCTCGTAGACGTGCGGACAAAGGCCGAATGGAATTTCGTCGGTGTG
Source organism: Rhodobiaceae bacterium (assembly GCA_020441995.1). Classification (GTDB taxonomy): domain Bacteria; phylum Pseudomonadota; class Alphaproteobacteria; order Rhizobiales; family Tepidamorphaceae; genus JACKJK01. The sequence goes on along the minus strand of JAGRLC010000070.1, from coordinate 4,722 downwards.
CCCGACCTGTCGTCCGTCGGGCGGCAGCCGGTGCTGGCGGAATGGCAGCAGTTTCCGGCAATGACGGCCGATCCGCACTTTGCCGAACGCCTTTCCGGCGCGCTGGCACAGGCCGGTCTCGGGCAAGACACGACACTCTTCTTCATCTGCCGCTCGGGCGCGCGCAGCCTGGCCGCGGCAAAGGCCATGGCGGCGGCCGGTTTCGGCAACTGCATCAACGTATCGGACGGATTTGAAGGCGACGTCGACCCGCAACGTCATCGCGGGCGCGTCAATGGATGGAAGGCGGCGGGCCTGCCGTGGGTGCAATCGTGAGCGTGGCGCAGCAATTGGGGGCTTTTGCGCGCCCGCCACACCCGCCCGGGGCGGCCATTACAACGGAAGGAGGCCATGACGTGACCAAGATTGCGGCTGCCGGAGGGGGCTCCGGTGCTGATTACAATGCTGCGTGGGAACGCATTCTGCAGCGGCTGATCGCGGAATTCGGCCAGAACGTGTTCCAGAGCTGGTTCGCGCGGCTGAAATTCGATGGTGTCGAAAAGGGCATGGCGGTGCTCTCGGTGCCGACACCTTTCCTGCGCAGCTGGATCCGGGACAATTACCAGACCCGCATCAATGCGATGTGGCGCGAGGAACGCAAGGAGATCGAAAGCATCGATCTGCGTCTGCGGCGACCGGGCGGAAAGGCCAACGACGGCGAAAGCCGGGTTCTTGTCCGTGACGAGACCGCAAAGGCCCCGCAGCCCCTGGCTGCCGCAGCCGTCAGCGCGATGCGTGATAGCGGCAAGGCCGGCGACAGCATTCCTCTCGACCCGCGCCTGACCTTCGACAATTTCGTTGCCGCGCCCACCAACACGCTGGCACGGGCCGCGGCCGGTGAAATCGCCGGAACAGGCAACGGGTCCGCCCCCCGCTACAATCCGCTGTTCCTGCATGGCGGCGTTGGCCGCGGCAAAACGCACCTGCTCCATGCCATTGCGTGGGAAGTCCAGAAGCGCCAGCCGCAGCGCAAGGTCCGGCTGCTGTCGACCGATCTTTTCATGCTGAAATTCGTCTCGGCGGCGCGAGAGAACGACACCGTTTCGTTCAAGAATATGCTGCGCACCTGCGACATCCTGCTGATCGATGACCTGCAATTCCTGCAGGGCAAGAGCACGCACAAGGAATTCGGCTATACAATCAACGCCCTGATCGAAAGCGGCAAGCAGATCGTCGTCGTCGCAGACCGCCCGCCGGCGCGGCTTGAAGGCTTCGACGAGCGCATCAAGTCGCGTCTTGCCGGCGGCCTGACGCTGGAAATCGGCGCGCCCGATGCGGTTCTGCGGCGCGCAATCCTCGAAAAACGCCTCGAAAGCGCCTCGCGCGACAATGCCGCGCTGCATCTCGACGAGGACGTGCTGGCGTTCATCGCCCGCAATCTGTCGAGCAACGGACGCGACATCGAGGGCGCGCTGAACCGCCTTTGCCACCACGCGATGCATTCAAACGAAAAGATCACCGTGGAAAAGGCCGAAATGCTGATGCGCGACCTGATGGTGGCGCGGGAAAGCCGTCCGGTGAAGATCGAGTGGATCCAGAAGATCGTCAGCCAAGTCTACAAGGTCAGCCGCCAGGATCTCGTATCCGAACGCCGCACCCAGGCCGTCGTGCGCCCGCGCCAGATCGCCATGTATCTTTGCAAGACCATTACGCCGCGCTCGCTGCCCGATATCGGCAAACGCTTCGGCAATCGCGATCACACGACTGTCCTGCATGCGATCCGCAAGATCGAATCGCTGATCGCAAAAGACGAACTGCTGCGCCGCGAGATTGAATCGCTGCGCCGGCGGATCGAGGATGAAGCCGACCGCGACGAGTAGGCCGGCCGGTTTCCTGCCAAAAACAGTGTAATTCGTGCACAAGCCCCGCCGGATTATCCGGCGGGGCTTGCATGGACGTGGGCAAACGGGCAAATTCGGCGTCCCCTCGCGGGTTGGCGTTATTTTCGCCTTGAAGAATTTCAGCGAATCTACGCAATCGCAGCCCGCGTAACGCACTTGCAATGCAGCCGTGGAGCCTTGGCGACCGATTTTCTCGACCTGCCGGGCCATTTCCAGACCTGCGGAGACGGACACTTTCGGAGACGAACATGCGCGTCACTCTCGAGCGATCGGCCCTCGTCAAGGGCCTGACACACGTGCACCGCGTCGTCGAGCGGCGCAATACGATACCGATCCTGTCGAACGTGCTGCTGAAGGCGGAGAACGGATCGCTCGGGCTGCGCGCAACCGACCTCGACCTGGAAGTCACCGAGACGGTTGCAGCCGACGTCGCCCAGCCCGGCGCAACGACCGTTCCGGCGCATACGCTCTACGACATCGTCCGCAAGCTGCCGGAAGGCGCGCAGGTGTCGCTGAGCAGTTCGGACGACGGCACCAGCGTGCAACTGGAAGCGGGCCGCGCGAAATTCACGCTCCAGGCGCTTCCCGAAGCCGATTTTCCGGACCTCACCGCCGGTGACATGGACAACCGCTTCACGATCGAGGCCGGCGCCTTCAAGCGGCTCATCGCCAAGACGCAATTCGCGATCTCGACCGAAGAGACCCGTTATTATCTCAACGGCATCTTCCTGCACTGCACCGATGGCGACGACGGGGCCAAGGTTCTGCGCGCGGTCGCGACCGACGGGCACCGGCTGGCGCGTGTCGATATCACCGCGCCCGATGGCGCCGACGGCATGCCCGGCATCATCATCCCGCGCAAGGCGGTCGCCGAAATCGACCGGCTGATTGAAACATCGGACTCACCGCTCGGCATTGAGCTGTCCGACAGCAAGATCCGCTTCACGATCGGCGCGGTGGTGCTGACGTCGAAGCTGATCGACGGCACATTCCCCGATTACACCCGCGTCATTCCCAGCGGACACGACAAGATCCTGCAGGTCGATACGCGGTCCTTCGAGCGCGCCGTCGATCTGGTCTCGACCGTGTCGAGCGAACGCGGACGTGCGGTCAAATTGTCCGTCGGCGACGGCCATGTGGTGCTCACCGTCAACAATCCGGATTCGGGCACGGCGAGCGAGGAAATTACCGCAGCTTACGACGCCGAGCCCATAGATATCGGCTTCAATGCGCGTTATCTGCTTGATATTGCAGGACAACTTGAATCCTCCGAAGCGCGTTTCGAATTGTCCGATCCCGGCTCTCCGACGCTGGTGCGCGACGGAGACGACGCCTCCGCGCTCTATGTGCTGATGCCGATGCGGGTCTGACCGGCCGCTGAGCGCGCGCCGGGCAATGCTGGATGAGCGCAACACCGATCTCCGTATCGCGGCTGACGCTGACCGATTTCCGCAACTACGCGCGGCATACGCTTGAGGTGGACGCGCGTCCGGTGGTGCTGACCGGCGCCAATGGCGCCGGAAAGACCAATCTCCTGGAAGCCATATCGCTGCTTGTGCCCGGACGCGGCTTGAGGCGCGCGGCCTTTGAAACACTTGCGCGAGCGAATGGAAACGGCGGCTGGGCCGTTGCCGCCGAGGCCGATGGCCTGCTCGGCGAGGTTCGCATCGGAACCGGCATCGAAGCGGGCCAGCCGGGCACGGCGCGCAGCGTACGTATCGAGCGCGAGCCCGCGCCGGTAACCGCGCTCGGCGATCATGTTGCAGCCCTCTGGCTGACGCCCGCCATGGACGGGCTTTTCACAGGTCCCGCAGCCGACCGCAGGCGGTTTCTCGACCGGCTTACGGTGGCGCTTGAACCCGGGCATGCGGCGCAATCCTCGCGCTTTGAAAAGCTCATGCGCCAGCGTAACAAGCTGCTCGACGATGACATGCCCGATGCGCGCTGGCTTGATGCGGTGGAGACCGAAATGGCGGGCGCGGCGGTTGCGGTTTCAGCGGCGCGGCGCGAAACCGTCATGCGGCTTTCAGCAACGCAGGCGGAGCGCGGCGGCGACGATCTGTTCCCGGCCTTCAGCATCGTTATCGAAGGTGAACTGGAAGCAGCCCTTGAAGGCGCCAGCGCAACGGCGGTGGAGGATCATTACCGGGAGCAGCTCGCCGCAATGCGCCGACAGGATGGCGCCGCCGGGCGCACGCTGAGCGGGCCGCACCGCAGCGATCTCGCCGTGACCCATCTTGGCAAGAACATCGCGGCAGCGCTTGCTTCCACGGGCGAGCAGAAAGCGCTGCTGATCGGCCTGACGCTGGCGCATGCGGATATCGTATCGCGCGCGGAAGGCCGCAACAGGCCACCGATCCTGCTGCTCGACGAGATTGCGGCCCATCTCGACGACCTGCGCCGCGCAGCCCTGTATGAACGGCTTCTGGACCTTAACTGCCAGGCCTGGATGACCGGCACCGACAGGGCGCTTTTCAGCGCCATTTCGGACGCCGCGCAGCCCTTTGAAGTGGCTGGCGGCGGTGTTCAGCCCTGGGATTGAACAGGCCCCCGTAAAAGCTGCCCGCAAACCGCCCAAAAGCTTGCCTATAACACTCTCAAAGATGCTATTATGTGATTGATTCTTCTCACAGGTTTGGCGTCGGAAGGGTTGGGCTCAGAAAGCCGCTCATTTCGTCTCCAAGTTGCGATTCATGGTTCCATGCAGGGACCGCGCACAAACCGCCAGAAAACGGGTCAGTATGTCGACACCGCAAACCGCAGAACCCGGCTCCCCGGACGAGTACGGCGCATCCTCGATCAAGGTCCTCAAGGGGCTCGACGCGGTGCGCAAGCGCCCGGG
>JAGRLC010000010.1:7410-19393 GCA_020441995.1 Rhodobiaceae bacterium | reverse complement strand
TTCCGGCCCGACCGCGAAGCGCACATGATGCAGCGGCTGGCAGCCCGCCACAAAGGCGAACTGCCATTCCTGACCATCGCCCACATCTGGCGCGTCATCATCTCCACTTTCACGCAGTTGCAGGCGTCCTACCGCGTCTATCTCGGTGGCGAGGATGCGGGCTTGCGCGATCTGGCGCGTTACCAGTTCGGGTTTTCGACCCCGCTCGTCCCCTGCCCCGACCGGGAGAGCGCGCTGATGACGCTTGGCGAGACCTCCAGCGATCTTGCCCTGGTGTTCACTGGCGGTGATGCCGACTGGTGGACGCCGGCGCTCGATCGCGGCAGCCATGTCATTGCCGTCCTGCCGGAGTTTTCCGGACGCGAAGGCGATGTGTTTCATCCAGCTCTCGTGTTCGCGGCGGGCAGCGTCAGCGTCGAAGCGCTTCCCCGCACGGTTCTGGCGCTATCCAGCGATGAAGCCGGTCCGCTCGCGCGCCTGATCGAAACGGAAGGCTGCACCACTCTGATCGGCCCGGTCGAGCAGGGCACGAAGGCACTGGTTGCCATCGATCGCAGCAAGGCGGAGCATTTTCAGAACACGGCGGCTTCGCTGGGTGTTGCGCTGCGCGCCGCCGGCGGCGCCGCAAATCCCGTTGGCCTTTAGGAACACGCCATGTCTTCAACGCCGCCTGACAATCTGCCGCGCCCGCGCGAAAGCATCCTGTCGATTTCGCCGTATATTCCCGGCAAGAGCGGCTCGTCCGGCGTTGCGACACGTCACAAGCTGTCGTCCAACGAGACGCCGCTTGGACCCAGCCCAAAAGCGGTTGAAGCCTTTTCGGCGGCTGCCGCGAAGCTTGCGGACTATCCCGATGGCGCGGCGTCAAAACTGCGCGAAGCGATCGCGGCGCGATACGGGCTAAACCCCGGCCACATCGTTTGCGGCTCCGGCTCCGACGAACTGCTGAACCTGATCGCGCAAGGATATCTCTCGCCCGGCGACGAGGCGATTTACAGCCAACACGGTTTCCTCGTGTACCGGATAGCAACGCTTGCCGCCGGCGGGACCCCTGTCGTTGCCCCGGAAACGAACCTGACCAGCGATATCGACGCAATCCTTTCGTGTGTGACGCCACGCACGAAAATCGTGTTTCTGGCCAACCCGAACAACCCGACCGGCACCTATCTGCCGTTCGAGGAGGTCCGCCGCCTGCACAAGGGCCTGCCGCCGCATGTTTTGCTGGTGCTCGATGCCGCTTATGCGGAATACGTGCGCCGAAACGATTACGAATCCGGCCTCTCACTGGTTGCCGAAAGCGGCAATGTCATTATGACGCGGACGTTTTCCAAGATTTACGGTCTGGCGCATCTGCGCCTCGGCTGGGCCTATGCGCCCGCCCACATCGCCGATGTGCTGAACCGCATCCGCGGCCCCTTCAACGTCAATGGCCCCGCGATCGCCGCCGGCATCGCGGCAATCGCTGATAGCGACTGGACCGAGAAGGCCGCCGATCACAATGAAAAATGGCTGCCGAAGGTCACGGTTGAACTCGAAGGTCTCGGGCTTGAAGTCACCCCAAGCGTCGGCAACTTCATTCTAATCCACTTCCCCGAAGGAACCGGCCGCACCGCCGCCGGGGCCGACACCCATCTCGTGTCGCAGGGCATATTCCTGCGCCGCATGGACGCTTACGGACTGCCCGGCGCGCTGCGCATGACGATCGGCAGCGCAGAGGCGAACCGGGACACCATCGCGGCGCTTGCCGCGTACATGAAGTCCGGCGGCTGAGTCCCGCGCTATTGTCCGGTGAGTGAAGGCACCCGGGTCAGGCCCAGGGGCCCGAGAAACAGGGTTCCGTCCTGAAGCCGCAATCCCAGGCGCGAAGCCTGGCGGCCTTCGATCTCGACCGGTGAACCGAGCGCGCCGATCGAGAAGGCCGCAAGACCGGGCAGACCTATCCCGCCTTCACCGGCGGCCTTGGAAACATCGAGACCGGCTGTCGTCAGGTTGACGCGGCCCTCGGGCCGCCCCTCTCTATCAAGCCGCAACGCGCCATCGAGCACGCCCAGCGCATCACCGGAAGCAACGCGCAGCGCATCGACGCGCAGCATGCCGCCGGCATCGCGCCAGTCGCTGAGGCGTTGTTTCCAGTCGCCGCTGTACAGCGCGCGCGCATGCGAAACACCGCCGATGAAACTGACGTTGTCGGCCCCGTTCACGCGGCCATCCGCCAATTGCAATTCGGGCTTCACGCTTGAAAGCGCCAGATCGTAACCGTTTTCGTAGCCGGCGGTTTCGCTCTTCCTGAGATGCATCTGGAAGCTTTCCGCGCGGTATGCGGCGGCCGTGCGGCCCGGCTGCGGAATGATGTTGATCAACGGGTTGGCTGTTTCCAGATCGGCGCGCGAAATTTCGGGACGTGCGTTCTCGCCAAGCGGCGTGACATGCATCGACATCCGCGACGTGTCCCACGTGCTTTCAATCACCGCACCGTCATCGCGCTCGATATAGAGCGGCCCGACAAACTCCGCGATCACCTGGTTCGGCAGATAGGCCATGCTGACCGTGTTCACGGCCTTGGCGCGGACGATCGTCGTCATGCCGTCATGGGTGATCTCAAAGCGGGGATCGCCACAATACATTTCAAAGCGGAAGGGAAATCCTCCGTGACGGCGCTCGCCGCAGGTGAAATTGCGCCCCATTTCAGCCTGCCGCGCCTGCCAGCGCCTGAAACCTTCCTTGGCGCCGGCACTGCCGGCATACCAATAGGCGCTCCAGGCCGCCGCAAGAACGAGAACGAGCGCAAGCGGCCATATCGCGCCCAGCGGTATGCCGCCGCGGCGCTTCAGCCTTGGCGGTTTCCCGCCGGCATTGAATTCCGGTTGTCCGCTTGAGTTCACGACACGGCCTTGCTACGGCAATTGGCCGTTGCGGGAAGAGTGGAATGCACGAAACAAACTGGGTTTTCGGATACGGATCGCTGATGTGGCGGCCGGGTTTTGACTATGCCGAACGTGTCGGCGCGCATCTCGCCGGCGCTCACCGGCGGCTTTGCGTCTATTCCCATGTCCATCGCGGCACTCCTGAAAAGCCGGGGCTCGTGCTGGGTCTCGACCGGGGAGGCGCCTGCCACGGCGTGGCATTCCGCGTCGAACCGGATGCTTGGGATTCTACAATCGCATATCTGCGCGCGCGCGAACAGGTCACCATGGTTTACCGCGAAGCCATCCGCCCCATACGTCTGGCTGACGGCCGGCGCGTTGCTGCTGTCGCATATCTGGTCGACCGGAAGCATGAGCAATATGCCGGCAAATTGCCGATCGGCGAGCAAACCGTCTTCGTAAGACAGGGCGTCGGCCAATCCGGCCCCAACGGGGAATACGTCCGCAATACCCTGACCCATCTCGACGAGCTCGGCATCCATGATTCCATGCTGCACGCGCTGGTCGCACGCCTGGACACGCAAGCCTGATCGCGGCGCGGGCACGGGTCGCGGAACGAAAATCAGACGAAGGAAATCTTCAGCGGCGTGACCGGAATGGCGGCTTTCAGGTCGCGGATGATTCGCTGCGCACCGAGCGGCGACTGGGTCACGTGAACATGCATCTCCGTCGCGCCGGCAGCAATCGAGGCTGCGCGCGCGAAGGCGAACTCCGGATCATCGCCACGACCGATCCAGACCGCTTCACGTGTGCCATCGTTACCCACCATGGCAAGTACGACGGCGGAATTGGTCGCCGGACGCTCCCCGCCTATGGCGGAAACCGAAAACACGAAACGGGCGCCGCTGACACCGCGCCAGTAACGGAAAGATGCATCGAGGCCCGTTGCGACCAGCGCTACCGGCATACCGTCGTCGATAAGATGGCGTCCGCGCGTCGGCGCCTCACTGTGGTTCGTCTGCATCATCATCGCTTTGCTACCCTTCCACCGATGAGAACAAAAATAGAACAAGCAGATCTCATCAGTCAACGCACGGGAAATAACATAAGTTCCCTATGGCTTTTTTAAGGTGGGTGGTTAGCGAATGGTTCGCAAGAGGCGCGAATCACTGTTTTTGATCGCGCACGCTGGCGGCCTCACTGGCAGCGCGAATAGTCGCAACTGGTGCAGGTGAGGCAACCCTCGTGATGCAGGAGGGTTTGCTGTGAACAGCGCGGGCACATGGTGGCCGAACCGCCAATGCCCGCCGGCGGCGCATCGTCTTCGAGAAAACCGATTGCGCGCATGTGTTCCTCGATCACCCCGCCGATTGCGGCAAGCAGGCTCGGAACATAGCGGCCGTTCATCCAGTGTCCGCCGCGCGGATCGAACACCGCCTTCAGCTCCTCGACCACGAACCGCACATCGCCGCCACGCCTGAAAACGGCACTGATCATGCGCGTCAGCGCCACTGTCCAGGCGAAATGCTCCATCGCCTTGGAGTTGATGAAAATCTCGAAAGGCCTGCGTTTTCCGTTCTCGACCGTGTCGTTGACGGTAATGTAGATGGCATGCTCGGAATCCGGCCAGCGTATCTTGTAGGTGTAGCCGGGCAGGGTCTCGGCCCGCGCCATCGGCTCATGGCCTTGCCCTGTACCGGCATCCTTCTCAGCCCCGACCGAGAGCACCGAGCCTGTGACCGGGTTGGGCCGATAGGTGGTGCAGCCCTTCAGCCCCGCCTTCCAGGCCTTCATGTAGACATCGCCGAAAGCCTCGAAACGCATGTCCTCGGGCACGTTGATGGTCTTGGAAATGGCGCTGTCAACATAGGGCTGAACGGCGGCCTGCATGGCGATGTGATCGTCAGGCGCCAGATCCTGCGCGGTAACGAAATGCTCCGGCAGGCCCGCATCCTCGCCATGCATGGCGCGGTAAAGCCGCACGGCATGATCGACCACGTCTTCTTCCCGGCGGCTGCCATCGGCCGCCAGCACCTTGCGCCGGTAGCCGGCGGCAAAGACCGGCTCTATCCCGGAAGAGACATTGCCGGCGAACAGCGAAATCGTTCCCGTCGGCGCAATCGATGTCAGCAGCCCGTTGCGAAGCCCGTGCGCGGCGATCAGCGGCGCAACATCCGCATCGAGCCGTTTCAGCATCGCGTTATCGCGGTAGGCTTCCGGCCTGTAGAGCGGGAAAGCGCCCTTCTCCTGCGCGAGCCGCGCGCTTGCCCGCCATGCCGCGCTCTGGATGATGCGCATCCACTCACCAGCAGCCGATGCGGCTTCGGGCGAACCGTAGCGCAAGCCGCACATGACCAGCGCATCTGCAAGCCCGGTGACGCCAAGGCCGATCCGGCGCTTGGACATCGCCTCCTCGCGCTGTTCGCGAAGCGGATAATTGGAAATATCGATGACATCGTCGAGCATCCGCACAGCCGGCGCGACCGTTTCGGCAAGCGCGCCGGTGTCCAGTTGAGCACCCGCTTCAAAGGGATCGCGGACGAAAGCCGCCAGGTTGAGAGATCCGAGCAGGCAGGCGCCGAACGGCGGCAACGGTTGCTCGCCGCACGGGTTCGTGGCCGCGATGGTTTCGCAATAATTGAGATTGTTGGCCGCGTTGATCCGGTCGATGAAAACAACGCCCGGCTCGGCATGGTCATAGGTCGCACGCAGGATGCGCGCCCACAATTCACGCGCCTGGACGGTGCGGTAGACCTTGCCGGCGAAAACGAGGTCCCATGGCGCATCCTCGTCAACCGCCGCCATGAAGGGGTCGGTCACCAGTACCGAAAGATTGAAATTCGTCAGCTTTCCGGCGGTCCGCTTGGCATCGATGAAGGCTTCGATGTCGGGATGGTCGCAGCGCAGCGTCGCCATCATCGCGCCGCGCCGCGCGCCCGCCGACATGATGGTGCGGCACATGGCGTCCCACACTTCCATGAAGCTGACGGGCCCCGACGCATCCGCACCGATCGAGGCAACCGGCGCGCCCTTGGGCCTCAGGGTTGAGAAATCGACGCCGATGCCGCCGCCCTGCTGCATGGTCAGGGCGCTGTCGCGCACGCTGTTGAAGATGCCGGTGAGACTGTCGTCCAGCGTGCCCATTACGAAACAGTTGAAGAGCGTGACCTGCCGCCCCGTGCCAGCGCCGGCGAGGATGCGGCCTGCCGGCAGGAACCGTCCGTCTTCCATGATCTCGCGGAAAGCCCGCGCATGGCGTTTGCGCATCCGGACCGGCTCGGCCTCGGCGGCGGCATTCGCGACGCGTGCAAACGTATCCGCCCGCGTATCGTCCACGGGCGCACCATCGGCGTCCTTCAGGCGGTACTTGAGATTCCAGATGTCTGCGGCAATTCGCGGCAGATCAAGCCCGCCGAACGTCCCGACCGCATCGGACCCGGACAGTTTCTTTCCCGTGGGGGCATCCATGAAACGCGCTCCCCGCCAGCCGCAATACACGCGCCCGGCTGCAAATTTCTCCGCGGCCCATATGACCGCCGCTCACCAAAATCTAGGCTTGCACAGGCCTTGAGTCAATGAATGTTCTGTGAATGTTCCGCGTCTTGCTTAACGCGGCAGAACGCCAAGCTCGGCCAGCCTCTGCCGGCTTGCCTCCGGCAAAGGCGGCACATACGGCTGCGCCGCCGCTTCGGCAAGCAGGCGGTCGCTGGCTTCCTCGATCGCCTGCTCCAGCCGCGCATCGAACGTCTTGCGGTCGAGGCCGGGGGGGATCGGATCGAGAATCTCGACGACAATCTTGCCCGGATATTTGATGAACGAGCGGCGTGGCCAGAATACCCCTGAATTCAGCGCCACCGGCAGGCAGGGCACGTCGGCATTGGCGTAGATGTAGGTGGCGCCGATCTTGTAGTCCGGCGGCGCGCCCGGCGTGCGGCGCGTGCCTTCGGGAAAAATGATGAGCTGGCGCCCAAGCCCGAAGGCTTTGCGGGTGTCTTCGGCGAGCTGCTTGAGCGCGCGCGCGCCCTTGGAGCGGTTGACGGAAATCAGTTCGAGCTTGCGCACCCACAGGCCAAAGAACGGGATGCGGTTCAACTCCGTCTTGAGCACCAGGACGGGATCGTCGAACAGCGGGGCGAGCGCGAAGGTCTCGAAGGCTGACTGGTGCTTGGAGGCAACCAGCAAAGGACCACCCGGAATCTTCTCAAGTCCGCGCACCTCGACGCGCGTGCCGATCAGGACCCGCAGCAGCCAGGCGGATGAACGCCCCCATGCCTTCAGTGCGCCAACGGCGTAGCGGCGCGGCAACAGCAGCAGCGGCGTGCCCAGAGCCGCAAAACCGATCCAGTTCAAAAAAAACAGCGTTGTCAGAAGCACCGAGCGTACAAGCAGCATCTTGGATTGCATCCCCCAGACCGAACCTTGCCGGCTCGGGTACCCCTTCGCGCAATTCCTGTCCAGCGGTCAGGCGCGAACGGTGGCCGCCGTCTTCCGCAGGCTCAGCAAAATCCACGTGACGATGATGGCCGCGAGTATCAGGGCAGCGGCCGCCGCCACTGACGCGGCAACATAATCACCCGTGCGGTCGAACAGGATACCGGCGACCGCCGGGCCCAGCACCTGGCCGGTTCCGAAAGCCGCCGTCATCAGCGCGACAACACGCCGGGCATCACGCGATGCGCCACCCGCAACCGGCAGTGTCCGCGCGGCGACGAGCCCGAGCGCTGTAAGCCCCATGAAAGTCCCGCCCAGACAGGCCGCGGCAAAGAACACGCCCGCAACGTGGCTCGACGCAACGCTGGCGACGACACCGATAGCCTCGACAAGACAGGCAATCGCGAAGGCGGCAAGGATACCCGTCGTCGCAGACAGCTTGCTCCACACCCACACCGAAGGCGCTGCGGCCAGTCCGACCGCCAGCCAGATGCCGGTTTCATGCCGGGCAAGCTCCGGGGCGTCGCGGACAATGGCGACGATGAAGGTTGCCGTGACCACATAGCCGAAGCCGAACAGGCCATAGGCCAGCATCAGCGCCGAGAGCCTGCTATCGGGGTTAAGGCTGCCCGATGTAAAACCGCTGCGCGCGCCTGACGGTCCCGTCTCCCGCACCATGAAGGCGACGGCAATCGCCGCAACGAGTGTCGCCACGCCCGAGACGATCCATTGCTGCGGCCAGAACGCCTCGCCCTTGAACATGTGCACAAGCAGGGCCGAAACCGCGATTCCCAGTCCAACGCCCGCGAAATGCACGGCAGAAAGGCTGCCGCGCCCGGCGACGGCAAGGCCGTCGAGCACAACGGATGTGGCAAAGACCAGAACGATGGCGCTGGCAAAACCGCCAATGAACCGCAGCACGGCAAACGCGGCCTCGGTGCCGAATGCCGCTATCGCCGCGGTGCTGGCCGCACTGGCCAGCAACCCGGCCACGACCCATGCCGTGCGCCGGCCGGAAAGCAGCGGTGAGGCTGCAATAAGCGCGCCCGCGAGATAGCCGAGAAAGTTCGCCGACGCGACGAAGCCCGCGCTCGCGCCGTCCAGCACGCCGCCGGCGATCATGTCCGGCAGGATCGGCGTGTAGACGAAGCGCCCGATGCCCATGGCTGCGGCAAGCGCGATCAGCCCGCCAATCGCCAGCAGCAAGGGAGATTGCGGGCCCTGCCTCACGCCGGTTTCTCCAGGCATTTCAGCCATGACCCGGCGCCACGGGTCCGCTGTTCAACCAGCCGCGCCAGACGTGCGTGGTATCGCGAGGGGCGCGCCGGATTACGCGTGTCGGGCAGCGGCAGCGCGGTTGCCAGCAGGGCGGCCTGGCGGGGTGTAAGCTTGGATGCCGGGCGGTTGAAATAATGGCGGCTGGCGGCCTGAATACCGTACACGCCGGCATCCCACTCGACCGAATTGAGATAGATCTCGATCATCCGCCGCTTCGACCAGACAAGGTCCATGTAATAGGCAAGCGGCAGCTCGATGGCTTTGCGGACATAGGAGCGCGCCGGCCACAGGAAGAGGTTCTTGGCTGTCTGCATGGCAATCGTGCTGGCTCCGCGCGGTTCCTTGCCCGCCTTCCATTGATTGATGGCAATCTGCATCGCATCCCAGTCGACGCCGTTATGGGCGCAAAATCGCGAATCTTCCGAAACGACGACCGACTGCGCCATGACCGGCGCGACTTCGTCAAGATCGATCCATTGGCGCTCATAGCCATGCCCTGAAAGCCGGTCACGAAGCATCAGGGTCGAGAAGGGCGGATCGACAAATGCGTATAGCGGAATGATCACGGCCGGGATGGCCGCCAGCACGGCCAGAACAGTCAGCGCAAGGCGCGCCAGCCGCCGCAAGGACCAGCCCGCTCCGCCGTTTGCCGTCATCGCCGATTTGTCCGCCATGGAAAACCTCAAGCGCCCTTGCTCCGGAACAGCGCCATTTCAAACCGCATGCGATTGCGCCTGCCCGGATCGCCGGCTTGTTCGCACGCGCCTGTGTCAGTCTTGCGGCAGAACGAACGCGCCTGAACCGCACTTGGCACATCATGCGAAGATCATAGGGTTGAACAAGGCCGCCGCAAGCATCGCGGGCGCCTTGAGCATCATAAACGCTGTGCAGGGTAAATTGCGCTTTCCGCGTTCCAAATGTTTTGCACTGGAATAATCAGCCGCGTTGGTATTGAAACGGCAGCATGAAAATGGATTGCGCAAGCAGGCTCACCGGTTTTGCCGCTGAATTCGAAACCGCATTCGAGGCAGCCCTGCACGAGAAAATGGAAAATGCGCCCCCACGCCTCGGCGAGGCCGTGCGGCACGCTGCGCTTGCCGGCGGCAAGCGCATTCGTCCTTTCCTTGTCCACGAATGCGCTTCGCTGTTCACGTCCGCCGGGCAGGACACCCGGTCGGCCGCCTTCGCCATCGAGTGCGTGCACTGTTACAGCCTCGTGCATGACGACCTGCCCGCCATGGACGACGATGCCATGCGGCGCGGCAAGCCGACGGTTCATATCGCCTTCGACGAGGCAACCGCGATCCTTGCCGGAGATTGCCTGCTGACGCTGGCTTTCGAATATCTGTCCTCATGCCGGGATACGGGGCCGCTGTCGGCAATCCTGGCGCGCGCCTCCGGCGGCGCCGGCATGGTCGGCGGGCAATTGCTCGACCTTGCCGCCGAAGGCCGGTTCGGCGGCGGCGAAGCTGGCGACACCGCGACCGTCATCCGGCGCATCCAGTCGATGAAAACCGGCGCTTTGATCACGGCGGCCTGCGAGATGGGCGCGATAACGGCGGGCGCAAGCGACGGCCAGCGCCGCGCGCTGGGCGAATACGGAAGCCACATCGGCCTTGCGTTCCAGATCGCCGACGACCTGCTGGATGCCGAGGGCGATGCGGCGAAACTCGGCAAGGCGGTCGGCAAGGACGCCCATGCCGGCAAGGCGACCTTCGTCGGCATGCTCGGCGTGGAAGGCGCCCGCAAACGGCTTGGCGAAACAGTCGAATCCGCAAGAGGCGTCCTGGGCGGCCTCCCCGGCAATACGGCCATGCTGTCCGATCTCGCCGGCTATATCGCCACCCGGGACCGCTAGGTTCAGGCTGAAAAGAATCCCCGGCGGCGCAGCTCTTCCACGACCTGATCGGCCAGGGCTTCGACATCCCGCCCCACTGTATCGAGCACCAGCTCCGCATTTTCCGGCGGCTCATAGGGCGAATCGATGCCGGTGAAGTTCTTCAGCTGACCGGCCCGCGCCTTGGCGTAGAGTCCCTTCACATCGCGCTTTTCAGCGACGTCCA
Source organism: Rhodobiaceae bacterium (assembly GCA_020441995.1). Lineage (GTDB taxonomy): Bacteria > Pseudomonadota > Alphaproteobacteria > Rhizobiales > Tepidamorphaceae > JACKJK01. The sequence continues at coordinate 8,757 of JAGRLC010000010.1, read as the reverse complement.
GCGGCGTTGCCACATGGATCTCGATGAACTCGCCTTCCGGCATCATGTCACGGGCCATGCGCCGTTCGGAACGGAACGGCGAGATGAACGACACCATGACGATGAGACCCGCATCGGCCATCAGCTTGGCCACTTCGGCAACGCGGCGGATGTTCTCCACACGGTCGGCATCGGTGAAGCCGAGATCGTTGTTGAGACCGTGCCGCACGTTGTCGCCGTCGAGCGTATAGGTGTGCGCGCCCATCGCGAACAGCTTCTTCTCGACCATGTTGGCAATGGTTGACTTGCCCGCACCCGACAGACCGGTGAACCAAAGCACCGCCGGCTTCTGGGCCTTCTGGCCGGCGCGCGCCACGCGATCGATGGAGAAATCCTGCCGGTGAACGTTGAGCGCGCGGCGCAGCGGGAAGTCGATCATGCCTGCCGCGACCGTGGCGTTGGTGAAACGGTCGATCAGGATGAAGGAGCCCGTCTGGCGGTTTTCGCTGTATGGATCGAACGCGATGGGTTCGGCGGTCGAAATATTGATCACCGCGATCTCGTTGAGCGACAGCGATTTCGCCGCAAGCTTCTGCCGCGTGGTCACATCGACCGCATGCTTGATCTCGGTGACGGTGGCGCTCACCGTCTTGCGGCCGATTTTCAGCAGGTAAGGCCGGGAGGGAAGCAGCTCGGCGTCGCCCATCCAGACGATATGGGCGGCGAACTGGTCGGTGACAGTCGGGCGCGCATCCGGCGGGCTGAGCATGTCGCCGCGCGAAATGTCGATTTCGCGGTCCAGCACCAGCGTGACCGCATCGCCGGCGCGGGCCTGCTCGAGATCACCGTCAAACGTCACGATCCGCGCAATATTCGCCTGCTTGCCCGAGGCTGCGACCACGATCGAATCGCCGGGGGAAACCGCGCCGCCGGCAAGCGTGCCGGAAAACCCGCGGAAATCCGAATTCGGACGGTTGACCCATTGCACCGGAAAACGGAACGGCCCTTCGGATTTCTCCGAAAGGTCGATGGCCTCCAGATGGCCGATCAGTGTCGGGCCGTCATACCAGGGCATATGGGCGGAGGCGTCGATGATGTTGTCGCCCTGACGCGCGGAGACGGGGATCGGGCGCACATCGGCAAAACCGAGAACCGAGGCAATCTCGGCGAAATCCGCGGCGATTTCCTTGAAGCGCTCCTCGTTGTAGTCGACGAGGTCCATCTTGTTGACCGCGAGAACCACGTGACGGATGCCGAGCAGCGAGACGATATGCGCGTGCCGGTGCGTTTGCTCCAGCAGACCCTTGCGTGCGTCGACAAGCAATACGGCGGCGTCCGCCGTTGAGGCGCCGGTCGCCATGTTGCGGG
>JAGRLC010000010.1:6766-7332 GCA_020441995.1 Rhodobiaceae bacterium | reverse complement strand
TGATGCCCTGTTCGCGCTCGGCCTCGAGTCCGTCAACGAGCAGCGCGAAGTCGATATCATCGCCGGTGGTGCCGTGCTTCTTGGAATCGCGCGCAAGCGTCGCGACCTGGTCTTCCAGCAGCAGTTGCGCATCGTGCAGCATGCGCCCGATCAGGGTCGACTTGCCGTCATCGACGGAGCCGCAGGTGACGAATCGAAGCTGCGATAACTCCGGTGCGGAGGGTGTGGGGGAAACCATCAGAAGTAGCCCTCGCGTTTCTTCTTCTCCATCGAGCCCGCCTCGTCATGATCGATGAGACGGCCGGCGCGTTCGGAGGTGCGCGACAGCATCATTTCCTCGATCACGGCTTCAAGCGTGTCGGCATCGGATTCGATGGCAGCGGTGAGCGGGTAGCAGCCAAGCGTGCGGAAGCGCACCTTGCGCATTTCCGGCACTTCGCCCGGTTCCAGCGGAAAACGGTCGTCATCGACCATCAGCAATTGCCCGTCGCGCCGGACCACTGGGCGTTCGGCGGCAAGATAGAGCGGCACGATCGGAACGTTCTCGGCATGCAGGTACTGCCAGA
>JAGRLC010000010.1:0-6745 GCA_020441995.1 Rhodobiaceae bacterium | reverse complement strand
TCGACAGCGGGAAGACGCGGATCGATTCACCCTTGTTCAGGCGCGTGTTGTAGAGCGACCAGAGTTCCGGGCGCTGGTCCTTGGGGTTCCAGCCGTGCGAGGCGTTGCGGAAGGAGAAGATGCGCTCCTTGGCGCGCGACTTTTCCTCGTCGCGCCGCGCACCGCCGAAGACCGCGTCGAAGCCGTGCATGTCGAGCGCCTGCCGCAGCCCTTCGGTCTTCATCACCTGGGTGTGCAGCGAGGAGCCGGACGCAAACGGATTGATGCCGCGCGCGATGCCGTCCTGATTGACGTGGACGATCAGCTCCATGCCGCTGTCTTCCGCCGTCTTCTCGCGCATGGCGTACATGTCGCGGAATTTCCATGTCGTATCGACATGCATCAGCGGGAACGGCGGCACGGCGGGATAAAACGCCTTGCGGGCAAGATGCACCATGACGGCGGAATCCTTGCCGATCGAATACAGCATCACCGGCTTGTCGAAGCTGGCTGCGACCTCGCGCATGATGTCGATCGATTCCGCTTCAAGGCGGCGAAGGTGCTCGGGCAATGAGGACATTGGGTATCAGACCTGTGTGCTGCCGCCCAGGATTTGAGCGGCAAAGCTGTCGAGACGTCCGCCCGCAAACAGGTACCCGGGTATGCTGGCGCGGCGGGCGGCTTCCATGTCGCTGTCCTTGTCGCCAATCAGGAAGGAACCTTCGCGCCTTATCGGCAAGTCGCGCATGGCCCTCTCGATCATGCCCGGGTTGGGCTTGCGGTCGGGGTGGTCCGGATGACGGAACGCGGTGACTATCGCGTCGGCATGGTACGGGCAATAGTAAAAGGCATCGACATGCCCGCCATGCATTTTCAACATTTCGTGCATGTATGAATGAAAATCAACTACATTTATTTCACTGTACATTCCGCGAGCCACACCTGACTGGTTGGTGACAACAACAACCAGATAGTCCGCGGCGTTCAACATGGCGACAGCCTCGGGTGCGCCCGGCATGAACTCCAGGTCCTGCGGGCGCCAGACATATCCGTGGTCCACGTTGATAACCCCGTCGCGGTCCAGAAACGCGCAGGGTCTGCACTCGTCTTGCGTCATGGTTCTTTCCGCATTACCCCACCAACTTGGAGTCCGGGACAATTATCGAACGCGAAGCCAAGGCAGGGTTGGCGTGGCGGCTGCGCGCAAACAAATAAAGCGATAACGTTGCGACAGGCCGCTTGTCCATCGTTCCGGCCTGGCGCATGCGAAGCGAGTTCGGCACATATGCAGGATTTGAAGCGGTTTTCCGGCTGGTTTCGCGGCGAGGCCCTGCCGTTGTGGGCGGATGCCGGATTCCATGATGATCTGAACATATTCGCCGAACGCCTCGGCTTCGACTGCAAGCCTGTCGAAGGCCTGCCGCACCGGCTGATGGTGCAGGCGCGCCAGGTTTCCGTTTTTTGCGACACCGAGCGCAATGGCTGGATGGATGGCGCAGGCGATATCGCGCTCCGCGCGGCTGGCACCATGGTGAGCACCTATAAACGGCAAGGCAGCGAAGGCTGCTGGGCTTTCGCTTCCGATCCGCGCGGCAAGGTGACCGACATCCGCGCCGACCTCTACACCCATGCCTTCGTCCTCTATGCGTTGTCGCGGCTCTTTCGGATGGATGGCCATGCCCGCTGGCGCGACATGGCGCTGGAAACCCTGGACATGGTCGACCGCGTCTTCACCCATCCGCAAGGTGGATATCTGCCGGCCCTTCCGGCTGACGGCTGGCTGCTCCAGAACCCGGTCATGCACATGCTGGAAGCCATGCTGGATCTGGCGGAAAGCTGCGGCGACGATGTTTTTGCGAAACACGCGGCAACCCTGCGGCAACTCGCCCTGTCCCGGCTCATCGACCCGCAGACGGGCGCGCTGGCGGAAAGGTTCGACAGCGCATGGAACCCGCGCGCAACCTGTGCGGACAGCTGGGTCGAGCCCGGTCACCTTTACGAATGGATATGGCTGCTCGACTGGAGCGAAAAGGTTCTGGGCGGCGGCATGAGCGGCGCAATCGCGGGGCTGCATCGCGTCGCGCTCAATCACGGATATGACCGGCGGGGCTTCCTTGTCGACGAGCTTGAACTGAGCGGGCGCGTACGCAAGCCGGATCGCCGCTTGTGGCCGCATACCGAAGGCGCGCGCGCCGAACTTGTTCTCGCCCGCCGCGCCGGCAAACCCGGCGATGCGCATGCCGGCGCTCTGGTCGCCCGCCTGCTTGAAGGCTTCCTCGACCCTGCCCCGCCCGGCGGCTGGATCGACCGCATCGATACTTCAGGCAAATCGCTCAGCCCGGATATACCGGCAAGCTCGCTCTACCATCTGGCCGGTGCGGCGGCGGCAATCGACACGCACATCGCGATGGTGTAACCCGACGCCGGATTTCTTCTCTCTGGAGATTACGAAGTTGCCGACAGGCCAGCCAGCCAATGCAAGCCAGACCGCCCCGGTGCTTGTCACCGGTACGGCGGGTTTCATTGGCTTCCATGTCGCGCTGCGCCTGCTGCGCGAAGGCCGCACGGTTATCGGCATCGATTGCGTCACCGACTATTACGACACGTCGCTGAAGCGCGCGCGGCTTGCCGAACTTTCCGCTTTTCCGGATTTTACGGCGCATGAAACGGATGTGTCCGATGCGGCGGGCGTGGAAAACATCTTTGCCGCGGCAAAGCCCGACATCGTGATCCATCTGGCGGCACAGGCCGGTGTGCGGCACTCGATCACGCACCCCTTCGATTACGCGAACGCGAACCTGATGGGCTTCATGAGCGTGCTCGAAGCCTGCCGCAACAATGGCGTTAAGCACCTCGTCTACGCATCCACCAGTTCCGTCTATGGCCTCAACGCGCGTTTCCCTTTGAGCGAGCACGACGGAACCGGACATCCCGTCAGCCTGTATGCGGCAACCAAGCGCGCCAACGAGCTGATGGCGCATTCCTATGCCCATCTCTACCGCTTGCCCGTCACCGGCCTCCGGTTTTTCACGGTCTACGGCCCCTGGGGCCGCCCGGACATGGCCTACTACCTGTTCACGCGCAGGATCCTCGCCGGTGAACCGATCGACGTGTTCAATGGCGGTGACATGCTGCGCGACTTCACCTATGTCGACGACATCGTGGAAAGCATTCTGCGTATCGCGGCCATTGCCGCCGAACCCTCGCCGGAATTCGATCCCGTTCATCCGGACCCGGCAATCAGTTCCGCGCCGTTCCGCATCTACAACATCGGCAACAATGAGCCCGTCAATCTCGGCGACATGATCTCGACGCTGGAGGGCCTGCTGGGCCGCAAGGCGGTCAGGATCAACAAGCCGGTCCAGCCCGGCGACGTGATGGCGACTCATGCCGACACGTCCGACCTGGAGCGGGCAACCGGCTTTTCCCCTTCAACCAGCCTGCACGAAGGATTGTCCCGCTTCGTGTCATGGTACCGTCATCATCATGCCGTCTAGGGTGTATTGCCGCCCTGTCCGCCTTGATCAGGAGCTTTTCACAAAATGCGTATCTGCATGATCGGAGCCGGCTATGTCGGTCTCGTGTCCGGCGCCTGCTTTTCCGAGTTCGGCTTCAATGTCGCCTGCATCGATCTCGACAACAGCAAGATCGAGAGCCTCAATAACGGCATTATGCCGATCTACGAGCCGGGTCTCGATGATCTCGTGGCTCGCAATGTCGAAGCCGGGCGGCTTTCCTTCACCACGGATTTCGACAACACCGTCGCGGACTCCGATGTGATATTCATCGCAGTGGGCACGCCCTCGCGGCGCGGCGACGGCGAGGCCGATCTTGAATTCGTCTATGCCGCCGCGCGCGACATAGCCCGCGTCATGAAGCCGGGCGCAATCGTTGTCACCAAGTCGACGGTCGTTGTCGGCACCAACCGGCGCGTTGCCGAGATCATCCGTGAAAACCGCCCCGGCGTTGCGTTTTCCGTCGCATCCAATCCGGAATTCCTGCGCGAAGGTTCGGCAATCGAGGATTTCATGCGCCCCGACCGCGTCGTCATCGGCGTCGAGGACGAGGCCGCCGAAACGGCCTTGCGCCGTCTTTACCGCCCGCTTTCGCTGCGCGACGCGCCGCTCGTCGTAACGTCGCTGGAGAACGCCGAAATCACCAAATACGCGGCCAATGCCTTCCTCGCCATGAAAGTGACCTTCATAAACGAGGTCGCCAATCTGTGCGAAGCCGCCGGCGGCAATGTTCGGGAAGTCGCCAGCGCCATCGGCCTCGACAAGCGCATCGGACCGAAGTTCCTGCACGCGGGTCCCGGCTTTGGCGGCTCGTGCTTTCCAAAGGACACCCGCGCCTTTGCGGCCACCGGAAAACGCTATGGCGCCAGGCAAACGCTGATCGAGCAGGTCATCGACATCAATGAAGCGCGCAAAACAGCCATGGCCGAACGCGTGCTGGAAAACCTGGACAATCCGTCTCATAGCACGGTCGCCGTGCTGGGCATCGCATTCAAACCGAACACCGACGACATCCGCGAAGCCCCGAGCCTTGCCATCATCGGGCGGCTTCTGGATGCAGGCGTGACCGTGCGCGCCCATGACCCCGAGGCGATGGAGAACGCGCAAAAGGTCCTGGACCGTGTGACGTTTTGCGACACCGAGCTTGAGGCGGCAACCGGTGCGGACGCCGTTGTCATCGTGACCGAGTGGAACGCTTATCGCGGCATGGATCTCGGCAAGCTGGCCGGCGCCATGCGTGGCGACAAACTGATTGACCTGCGCAATGTCTTCCAGCCACAGGACGTAGACGCCGCCGGGTTGAAGCTCAGCGGTGTTGGGCACAGATAAAACCTGGTGTACCTTTATCCTGAGGGTCCGGGGACGTTTATCAAAAAAGCCTGCAAATCCGTTTGACCTCGACGGCCCAGCCGCGCGGGAGCGCAATTGCCGCAAGCATGTGAACGAAACGCATGAGACAATGGCCGGGCCTTGAGCCATCGGGCAGTCATGTTAACAATGCTGCGTCTTCAAACTCTCTATCAGGCGAATATTGCCAAACACTCCCGGGTTTGACCGAGTCCGGTGTGTTCATGGAAGGGGCAGATGATCAACCGGCCGGACAGAGGTTTGGATTTGCCCATCGTTCACGGCAGCTATGCGCGCGGCCCGATCCGCGGCGGCGAACGGCAAATGCTGCTGCTGGTGGAAGAGATCGCCAAGCACAACATTCCGCAAGTCATCGTCTGCCGCAAAGGCAATGGCGTCCATGAATACGCATCATCGATACCAAACGTGCGCATTGCGCATGCCAGGCACCATCTTCTGGATGGATTCCGGCCGATCCCGGCACGGCTTTACCATGCCCATGAAGCGCGCGCGGCCTATTGGGCCGCAATTTCGACACTGCTGACGCGAACGCCTTACCTGATCACCAAGCGTACGCCCAATCCATTGTCGGAAAACCGCATGACCCACCGGGTTTACCGGCGTGCATCCGCGCTGGTCGGCATATCGGACGCTGTCTGCGATGTTATCCGCGCCGCCGGCGGCCATGATCCATCATTGATATACAGCGCCCATCGCAACATGACCGCTGATCCGGAACAGGTCCGGCGGATCAGGCAGGAAATCGGCGCTGATCCCGTCATCGGCCAGGTCGGCGCACTGGTCGACAGTCACAAGGGCCAATCTCATACGATTGCGGCCCTGTCGCAGATCCAGTCTCAATTCCCCGGTGCGAAGCTCGTTCTTCTGGGCTCGGGGGTGGATGAGGAAAAGCTTCGCAAGCAGGCGGAACCCGTAGGAGGCGTCATCTTTGCCGGGCACCGGCAAAACATCGCCGATTGGATCGCCGCCTGCGATCTCCTGCTCCATCCCGCTTATGAAGAAGGACTGGGCTCCACGCTTCTCGATGCGATGCATCTTGAAGTGCCAATCGTGGCGAGCCGGGTCGATGGCATCCCGGAAATCGCAATAGACGGTACATCCGCGCTTCTCATCGAACCGGGAGACACAGCCGGATTAGCGGATGCGGCCCTAAGGGTGCTGAACGATGACGCGCTGCGCGCGCATATCGTCGCCGGAGGCCGAGAGGTTGCGGCCCGCTTGGGCCCCAAGGCAATGGGGCAATCCTATCTGGACCTCTACGAAAGCATTCTGGGCGGCACTCAGCCGTAGCGTTTCTCGACATAGTCGATGACCAGCGCCTTGAAATCGGCGGCGAGCGTCGGACCGCGCAGCGTCATGGCCTTCTTGCCGTCGATGAACACCGGCGCGGTCGGCGCTTCACCCGTACCGGGCAGCGAAATGCCGATATCGGCATGCTTGGATTCGCCGGGNNCGATGCAGCCCATCACCGCGACGTTAAGCGTCTCCACACCTGGATATTTCTCCCGCCACACCGGCATTTCCTCGCGCAGGAAGGTTTCGATGTCGCGGGCAAGCTCCTGAAACACCGTCGACGTGGTACGCCCACACCCCGGGCAGGCGGCGACGACGGGAACGAAACTGCGCAGGCCCATGGTCTGCAGGATTTCCTGCGCGACCTTCACTTCAAGCGTCCGGTCGCCACCGGGATCGGGGGTCAGGGAAACGCGGATCGTATCGCCGATGCCTTGCTGCAGCAGGATGCCCATCGCGGCACTGGACGCGGCAATCCCCTTGGAGCCCATGCCGGCCTCGGTCAGCCCCAGATGCAGGGCGAGGTCGCTGCGCGCCGCCAGCATGGTGTTGACCGCAACAAGGTCCTGCACCTGGCTGACCTTGGCCGA
>JAGRLC010000069.1 GCA_020441995.1 Rhodobiaceae bacterium | reverse complement strand
CCTTGTGGCCTTCGATGATGCGCATGCTGGTCGGTTCGCCAACGATTGCGACCGATGGCCTGATTTCCTGCGCGACAAGCTCGCGCACCAGATGCTGTCCCCCGAGACAGCCGGTTTCCTCGTCGTAGGTGAAGGCGAAATGCAAAGGCCGGGCAAGGTCGAGTTCAGCGAAACGCGGCGCCATGGCGAGAGCGGCGGCTATGAAGCCTTTCATGTCGCAGGTGCCGCGCCCGTAGAGCCGGTCGCCGGCCTCGTGCAACACGAAAGGATCCGTGGACCAGTCCTGTCCTTCGACCGGGACAACGTCGGTATGGCCTGACAGAACGATGCCGCCATTGCCTTCAGGACCCAGGGTGGCGAACAGATTTGCCTTGCGGCCATCCGGGTCCGTCATCCATGAGACCCGTGCGCCGGCCGCGCTCAGTTTCTCCGACGCATAGGCGATCAACTCCAGATTTCCGTCGCAGGATACGGTGGGAAATGCCACCAGATCGCTGAGTATGGATGCTGTTTCCGCCACGCTCGTCATGGGACACGCCTTTTAGCCATTTGCCGTAAAGCGAGATTGGGGGAGCGGCGCAGCCGGTGCAAGGGGCGCGCTGACAATTCACTTCGCGGGCACAGGGGCAATCCTGCCGGCGATGTCGAAACCATCATCTCCGGGTTTCAGGACGATCACTTCGCCTTCGCGCGGGAAGACATCGGTCAGCGCTGTGATGTTGACCTGATGCGTGACCAGAACAAGCGCGTCCGGCCCGCTCCATTGCGAAACGATACGGCGAAGCTGTTCGGTTTGCTCTTCGCGGGTCGCGCGGTCGGCAAAGAAGGAATCCAGCACCGGCTCCGGTTCCACCTTGCCAGGGAAGGCAAGTTCCGCTGTGTCGCGGGCGCGGCACCAGCGCGAATGCAATACCTTGCCCACGGTCACGGAAGCGGCCTCGAACGCTTGTCCGAGTTCGCGCGCCTGATCGCGTCCTTCCTGCGAGAGGTTGCGCTGTGTGGAGCAGTCGTTGATGTCGAAGAAAACGGGGTCGCCTGTTCCCGGCGCCCGGGCGTGGCGTATCAGGGCCACACCGCCGTCGCGCAGGATTTGCCATACCGCATCCTCATCCTGCTCGGGCAAAGTCGGCTGCTGGGCGGCGGCAGTCATCAGAGCCAGAAACATCACGAGGGCAACTTGCAGCATTCGCATCATGAACTCCTTGTGGTCCGGAACGCAGAGCCGCTGAAATGCGGCCGCGGTGGCCTATATTGGTCTACGGCATGGCGTTATCGGCGGATCAGATACGCCCGGGCAGGAAACATGGCGAAGCCGCAGGAGGCAGATATGAAACGATTTTCAAGCGCATTGGTTGCAGGGATATGGTTGCTTGCCGGAACGCTCAATGCGGCGGCCCATCACGGCTGGTCCTGGACAACCGGCGGCAATATCGAGCTGACGGGCATCATCAAAACCGTCAAACTCGGCAATCCGCACGGTGTGGTCACCGTTGATGCGGAAGGCGAGATCTGGATCGTCGAAGTCGGCCAGCCATGGCGCAACGAGCGCGCCGGGCTGAAGGACGGCGATCTCGCCGAAGGCGTTGAAGTCCGCTTCGTTGGCGAACCGTCGTCGGATCCGGAAAACAGGCTGATGAAGGCGGAGACGATCTTCATCGGCGACAAGGAATATCCGCTCTACCCAGGGCGCATCGACTGATCGTGGTGCCGGGACTTGGACGCGATACTCGCCACGCTTGAGGCAAGTGGCGCGGCTTCTTTTTTCCGTGTGTCGCGCTGGGGCTACGCGGCGCTGAACGCAACGCATGTGTTCGCGGTCGCTCTTCTGGTCGGCAGCATTCTGCCGCTCGATGCGCGCTTGCTCGGCATGTTCCGGAGCGTGCCGCGCGACGGGGCGTTGCGCATGCTCGTACCGTTTGCCGCGACGGGCGCTTTTCTCGCTGCAACCACAGGCGCCCTGTTGTTCAGCGTGCGCGCATCCGAGTATGCCGGTCTCGATGTTTTCCGGATCAAGCTGCTGCTGATCGCGGCCGGTCTGGCCGGCGCAGTCATTCTCCATTCGCGAGATGGCCGGCTGCTGCAACATGCAAGTGCGGCCCGTTTGCGTATTCATGCGGTCCTGTCGATTATATGCTGGACCGGCGCGCTTGCTTGCGGGCGGCTGATAGCCTTTGCCGGAAACTGATTGGCGGCCTATTCTGGGCCGGTTGATTTGAGCGGCGATTGCCGGAACGGGGGGCCTGCATGGGCGGGATTTCGGCAGTCTTGTCGCGCGTGGCCGAACACGGGCGCTTCGTGCTTATCCTCGGACTCGTTGCCGGTGTCCTGCTGCCGGGGCTGGCGGTCACGCTCAAGCCTGTTGCCGGCGAAATGATCGCCTTCCTGCTGTTTCTTTCCGCGCTCAGGATCGGCCCGCGCGCCGTTCTCGGAGGCTTGAGGGATATCGGCACCAGCTTCACGCTGGTGCTTGCCTATCAGTTCGCGATCCCCTGCCTGCTGGCGCTCCTGTTGCTGGCAGCCGGATTTTCCGGTGAGCTGGCGCTGGCCATGATCCTCATGGTCGCGGCATCGCCGATGTCCAGCAGCCCGAACCTGACCATTATGACCGGGCATGAGCCTGCGCCGGCCTTGCGGCTGCTGATAATCGGTACGGCCCTGCTGCCGCTGACGGTGATCCCCGCTCTCTGGCTTTCGCCGGCCGCGGATTCGCTCAGTCTCGTGTTTACCGTCTCGCTGCGGCTGCTCATGCTCATCGTGGTTGCGGTCGGGGCCGCGTTCGCGATCCGGCACTTCCTCTGGAAGTCGCCCGAGCCCGCGAGCTATCGGGCGCTTGACGGACTTGCCGCGATCATCATGGCTGTGGTCGTAATCGGGCTGATGTCGGCGGTCGGGCCGGCGCTGTTGAACAAACCGCTCGTTCTGGCCGGTGTGCTGGCGCTTTCCGCTGCCATGAATTTCGGCCTGCAGGCTGGCGCATATGCGGCGCTGCGCAACGCGGGCACGGCGCGCGTTGCCTATGCGATCGTTGCGGGAAACCGTAACATGGGCCTTTTCCTGGCCGTCCTGCCGCCCGAGACGATCGACCGGATCCTGCTGTTTCTCGGCTGCTATCAGATCTCGATGTATCTGACACCGACCTTGATGCGGCGGCTTTACAGGTGACGGCATTTGCAGCCGGGAGCAGGATCGGGAAAACTCTCTTATTCATTCGGGAGGAAGCGCGATGACCAAGCCTGTTGCATTGATCACGGGAGCCGGGTCGGGGCTTTCGGCGTCCTTGGCGCGGATGTTCGCGCACGAGGGCTACAAGGTTGTGCTGGCTGCCCGCGATGCCGGCAAGCTCACTTCGCTGGCGATGGAAACGGGAGCATCCGTGCATGCCTGCGATGTCACCAACGCGTCGGACGTCGAAGACCTGTTCGCCGCGATCCAGGGGCCCTTGCGCGTTGCCGTCGCGCACCCTTCCGCGCGGGTGCGCGGGGCGATCGCGGACCTCGATCCCGAAGATGTCCGCCAGGCGCTGATGATCACCGCTTACGGATCGTTTTTGGTCGGTCAGGAAGCCGCCCGCGTCATGCTGGAGCAGGAGCCGGAAAACGGCGTGCGCGGTACGATCCTGTTTACCGGAGCGTCCGCCGGTGTGAAGGGCTATCCGCAATCGGCTCCCTTTGCCATGGGGAAATTCGCCCAGCGCGGTCTGGCGCAATCGATGTCACGCGAATTGCATCCCAAGGGCATACATGTCGCCTGGATCAACATCGACGGCGGGATCAGGAATCCGGGCCGTGAGGAGCCGGCGGACAAGCCGGATTCGATGCTCGATCCGGAAGCTATCGCGCAAACCTATCTGGCGCTGGTGAAACAGGACCGCTCCGCCTGGTCGGCGGAGATCGCGGTCAGACCCTGGGTAGAGACTTTCTGATGAAGCAGGACTTTTCCAACGCGCAAGGCGGCGTGCGGATCGCGCTGATCGCCCATGATGCCAAGAAGGACGACATGGTGGCCTGGGCCGGGCGGCATCTGGAAGTGCTTGAAGGCGCACGCATCGTTGCGACGGGGACGACGGGCGGCGAATTGCTCAAGGCCTATCCCGGCCTGGCGGTCACGCGGATGAAGAGCGGGCCGCTGGGCGGGGATCAGCAGATCGGCGCCATGATCGCGGATGACAGGCTCGACGCGCTGATCTTCTTTACCGACCCGCTGTCGCCGCTGCCGCACGATGTCGACGTGAAAGCGCTGACACGGCTGGCCGTGGTCTACGATCTGCCGATGGCCTGCAGCCCGGCAACCGCCAACATCATCCTCGACGCGCTGGCGAGAGGGTAAAGGGGGCATCGGAGCAGGGGGAGCATCATGCCGGAATTCCTGGGCTGGCCGCAGATTGTAGCGCTTCTGGTTCTCATTCAGCGTGGCCTGGAGGAATTGCACTCGGCGCGCAACACACGGCGTCTGCTGGCCGGGGGCGCGCGTGAGGCCGGTGCCGCCTACTACCCTGTCGTGGCTGTCAGCCATCTTGCATGGATCGCGGCGATCTTCTTCCTGGTGCCTGCCGATGCGGCTGTGCAGCCTGTCCTGGCTGTTGCCTATCTGGCGTTACAGGGGGTGCGCTACTGGGTGATCGGCACCCTCGGGCGATACTGGACCCATCGTATCTACACGCTGGACAGCGCACCGATTGAACGGCGCGGGCCATATCGTTTCATGCGTCATCCCAACTACGCCGTGACAATTGCCGAGACGGCCTTGCTGCCTCTGGTGTTCGGTGCTGTCGCTGTTTCGGTTATCATGACGGCGGTTTGGGTCGCGGTCATCCGGTACAAGATTATTCTTGAAGACGAGGCGCTTGCGGGACGGCGTGCGGCTGGCGAAGCGTCATGACTCCCAGTTTCGATGCCATTGCGATCGGGGGCGGTCTGGCCGGGTGCGCCTTCGCCATAACCATGGCGCGGGCAGGCAGGAAGGTCGCCGTGATCGAGCGTACGCGCGTTGCGCTGCCGAAGGTTTGCGGTGACTTTCTCAGTGCCGAAGCCCTGGTGTTGCTGCAACGGCTCGGGATTGATCCCGACCGGCTCGGCGGTCACGGCATTACAACGTTTCGTATGGGCCTGAATGACAGTGTCGTGGATGCTCCGCTCGGGTTTTCCGGCCTCGGTGTTTCCCGCCTGCTGCTCGACGAAACGCTGCTTTCGGCCTGCGCACAAGCGGGTGTTCATGTTTTTCGGGGGCAAACTGTCAGGGCCATCGAGCCTACGCGCGGCGTTGTCCATGTCAGGACCGATGAGGGCCGGTTCAACGCAGCTTGCGCAGCGCTGGCCACCGGCAAGCACAATCTGCGCGCCTATCCGCGCAAAGAGAGTGGGCCGGTTGCCTACAAGATGACCTTCGAGCCGGACGAAAACGCTCGCCGCATGCTCGATGGCGCCGTTCAGCTTGTTCTCTACGACGGCGGTTATGCCGGTGCCTGTCTCGTTGAGGGCGGCGGCATGACCATATGCTGGTTGGCGGATGAAGCCCTGATGCGTGACAGTGATGGCCGTTGGCAGGATCAGCTTGCATTTCTGTCGCAGAGATCCGGACCGCTTTCAGAGGCACTGCGAGGCTCCAAGCCTATGTATGCAAGGCCGGCGGCAATTGCCGCAGTGCCTTTCGGTTACAAGCGCCGGGAGCTGATCGAACCGCGTTTTTACCCGGTTGGCGATCAGCTTGCGGTCATTCCGCCGCTTGCCGGAGATGGTACGTCGATCGCGTTGAAGTCGGGGATCGATGCCGCCGAAGCCGCATTGTCAGGCAAGCCCGCGGGCATATTTCAGCAGGCTTTTTTGCGCCGCTTGCGGGGGCAATTCGGATGGGCCTCGGCGGTCGAAGCCACATTCGGCAGCAGATTCGGGCGCAGAACCGCAATCAGGTCCGTGCGCGCCTTTCCCCAGTTGGCGACGTGGCTTACGCAACGGACCCGGCTTTCCGGCGTGTGATGCTCAGCCCAGATCGAGCAGAGTGAAATAAGCACTGAATCCTGGGCCGAAGGCGGCGAGCAGATGCTTTCCCTTTGCGCCGCTGTTCAGGGCTGACTGCAAAACGAAAAGCGCCGTTGCGGAGGACATGTTGCCATGGTCACGCAGAACGTCGCGGGAGTGCGCGATATCGTCATCGGAAAGCGACAGAAGCTCCTGCAAGGCATCCAGTACACGCTTGCCGCCGGGATGGAAGAGGTAGCCATCGAGGTCGGATCGGCTGATCGAATTGCGCTCAAGAAATGCGGTCAGCGGACCTTCCAGCGATGCGGTCAAATGCGCGGGAAGCTCCGGGCTGAGCACCACCGCGAAACCGTCGCTCGCGATATCCCAACCCATGATGCGCTGGGTGTCGCGCCACATGTGTTCGCCCGTCGCGATCAAATCCGCCTTGCCGGAATTTTCGCCGCCGGCTTCGAGTACGACACCTGCCGCCCCGTCCCCGAACAGGGCGCAGGCGACAAACATCTCGATGGACGGGTCCCCGACGCGTAATGCAAGGCTGCACAGGTCGACGGTCAGGAACAGAACCTTTCGCCCGCCTATCGCCATACGGGCCGCGCGCGACAAGCCGGCGACGCCGCCTCCGCAGCCTATGCCGAAAATAGGCAGCCGCTCGATGTCGGGGCGAAAGGCGATGCGATTTGCGAGTTTGGCTTCGAGGCTCGGCACCGCAAGCCCGGTTACGGTGTTGGTGACGATGGCGTCGATGTCGGCGGGGGCCAGCCCGGCATCATCGAGCGCCTTGATTGCCGCCTGTTCGATCAGATTTAGCGCGTGTTCCTGATAAGCGTCGGTCCGCTCCTGCCAGCTATGGGGTTCAAGATACCAGTCCCACGGCATGCAGATATGGCGTGCCTCGATACCGGTGTTGGCGTAGAGGCGGTCGAGACGCCGGAATTGCGGAAACAGGTCCTGCGCGCCTTCGGCGATGGTTGTCTGAAGGACCCTGGTTTCGGGAACCGCGGTTGCCATGCCGGTTATGCGCACAGGCTCGGCAAATCCTGATGTGGTATTCGTTTGCGATTGCGGGCGCGTCAGCATGGCCCATCATCGGCCAGCTTTACGGGAATTGAAACCCTTTCAGTTTCAGGCGGCCCAAAGCTGGAAGGCGAAACCGGCCAGCAGCGCGCCTGTCAGAGAGCAGGCGATATAGAGCGCGAAGACCTGTTTCTTCGCCAGCGCCCAGACCGCAATGGCGGCCGGGATCGAGGTGACGCCGCCTGCGATCAGGAATGCCATTGCCGCACCGGGCGCCATGCCTTGTTCCATCAGTCCGCCGACGAGGGGGAGCGCGGCATAGCCGTTGAGGTATGCGGGGACGCCGACGAGGCTGGCGGTGAATATGGTTCCGAAGCCGCCGTCGCCGACGAAGCGCTGCACCAGTTCGGCGGGCACATAGGCGAGCATCAGTGATTCCAGCAGATAGGCCAGGAACAGCCACTTGCCGAGGAAGAACAGCGTCGCGGCCGAGGTGTTGGCGAACTTGGAAACGCGCTCGCCGTCGGTCCAGAATTTCCAGACGATATCCTTGCGGGAGCGGACCGAGGATGCGCCGCAGCCGCCATTGCCGACGCCTTCGCGCAGCGGCTCCGCGAGGTAGCCCGCACGGGTCAGCATGTAAGTCGCATAGCCGCCGAGGATACCGACGCTGAAGGCCGTTATCGTCTTGGCGATGGCGAAGTCGAGGCCGAGCGTACCGGTGGTCAGCGCGAACATGCTCGGGTCCATCAGCGGTGAGGCGAGCCAGAACGCCATGACGGGTGCGAGCGGCACGCCCATGGAGAGAAGCGCCGCGATGATCGGAATGACACCGCAGGAGCAGAATGGCGACAGCGCGCCGAACAGCGAAGCGACCGCGACCATGCGCACTTCGCGCCCGATGAAAGCGCGGGCGATGAGGGCGTCCGCGCCGGTCGCCTTCGCGTAAGCCGCAAGCAAGACCGACAAAAGCAGGAACGGCAGCACATCGACAAAGGCTGAAAGCGCGAAAGCGATGCTTGGCGCAAGCTGTGCCGGAGCCATGACCGCAAGCGCGGCAAGCACGAAGACGATGGCCAGGACAGCGCCGTCGGGGCGAGGCAGGCGGCGTGCGCGGATGGCTTCAACGAACGACATTGCAACAGTTCCTATTTGCAGCCGCCGGCAGCGGCGTTAGGGGCGGAGACTTCCACGTCCTTGCAGCATTCGTCGGCGAGATAGCCGACAAGTTCGTGCATGGTGGCGTAATTGGCGCGGCAGATCAGCGTCGTGCCGCTGCGTTCCTGATTGACGAGGCCGGCGATCAGAAGCCGATGCAGATGATGAGACAGGGTCGAGCCGGCCAGCCCGAGACGTTCCTGAATGCCACCCACCGCCAGACCCGGATCGCCGGCACGCACAAGCGTGCGATAGATCGCGAGGCGGGTGGGGTTCCCCAGGGCTTCGAGGCGTGCGGCGGCTGTGTCGAGATCGCTCATGAAAACCGATATACGCCGCGCAAAGCCTCGGGTCAACGGTATTTCCAGAAATATAGAAATAAAGGATTTGAAGCTTTTTCAAAAAAGGTCCGGCTTGAACGTTGAGGGTAAAGCCGTCCAAGATGGGCCACGATTGTTCCGCAAGGTGATTTGGGGAGCGTCAGGCCGGGCAAAACAAGGAAACCGCTTTCATGCGATTGATGATGTCTCTTTTCACCGCTTTGGCGCTGTCGTGCATGGTTTGGAGCGCAAATGCGCAGAATTTCTCAGGCCAATGGACCTGCAGTTACATCTCCTTCGATGCGGGAACCCAGAACCGGATCGAACGCTCCTATACGCTGCTGCTTTATCCCAATGGCACCTATGAAGCCGCGGGCACGCATGTCTCCTCGCTGATCGGCATCTACGAGCGCTGGGGGTCGCAGGGGCAATGGCAGATCGGCGGGATGAGCGAAAACACGCCTTACGTGCAGGCTGGCGGCACGGCGAATTTCTCGTCGGGCCGCAGCGAGCATTTCGTCTTCTGGGGCTGGATCAGAGGCCCGAACGAGCTTGCCAGCGAATACAGCCAGGGCGGCTACCAGAACCGCACTTCCTGCGGGCGGTGAAGCACCGGTGCGCTCAGCGGGTGCGATTCATCACGTATCTGAATAGAGATCTTTTTCCCAGGATCTGACCCTGGTCAGCAACTGGTCCAGATCGACGGCGAACTCGTAGCGCAAGGTGTTGAGAACATCGCCCTTGGCGGCGGCGCTCTGAAGCTCCTTGTGCAAGGCTTCGTGCTCTTGCGACAGACGCTCGGCAAGATCGATGTGTTTGCCGGCGGCCGAGGCCTGCTTGTCCAGATGTTCTTTGGTTTCGCCGATGTGCTCTGCGATCACGTCGAGCTTGTTGCGCAACTCCTGATGAAGATTGGTCATCTCGTCTCTCCCAGATTGGGCCTGTCCTTTCAAATGGGGAGTTCGGATGCGGCGGCAAGCCGGGCTTTCATGAAGTTTTCTTAAGGTTGCGGACGGCTCATCAGAAGTTCTTCACCAGGCGCAGCGCGTCGTAGATCGCGGCGTGGATGTTGCGCGAGGCGACCGCGTCTCCTATGCGAAACAGGCGGAACGTTGCGTCCGGGTTGGTGTCGATGGCCTGGCCGCGGCCCGCGACAAGTGCGGCGTAGTCCATCTCGCCGAGATTTTTCGACATGGGCTTGAGCGCGAAATAGAGATCGTCCAGCGGCAGCGTTCCGTGTTCCACGACGATCTGATCGACCTCGCGCTCGCGAACCACATCGGAGTAGTCGGAGCCGACCAGCGCCGTCAGTCCGTTGCCGGAACGGCGCGCGCCGACAAGCCTTGAGTTGATCGTGACGCGCGCTCCGGCGCGGTCGAGGATTTCGGCATAGGCTGCGTGGTTCAGCCCGCCGATTTCGGGCGCGAAGAAACGCTCCGGCGTGACCACCTCGAGCTGCGCTCCGGCTTTCGCGATGAGGCTTGCCGCCTGCATGCCGGGATGTGCGCCATTGTCATCGAACAGCAGGACATTCGATGCGGGCTTGGCGTCGCCCGACAGAATGTCCCAGCTCGAAACCACGAGGTCGTTACCTTCTTCCAGCACTTCCGCATCCGGCAATCCGCCGGTGGCGATCAGCACGATGTCGGGATCAAGCGCCATGACGTCGCTTTCTTCCGCGTATGCGTTGAAGCGGAACGTCACGCCCTTGGCCTCGCAACGCGCCATGCGCCAGTCGATGATGCCGATGAGTTCCTTGCGCCGCCCGTCCTGCGCTGCAAGGCGCACCTGCCCGCCGGGATGGGGCGCTGCCTCGAAGACGGTAACCTTGTGCCCCCGGTCGGCGGCAACGCGTGCGGCTTCAAGACCGGCGGGGCCCGCGCCGACGATGGCGATGTTGTGTTTTGCTTCCTCGCTCGGGCGGATGACATGCGGCATCGTCGCCTCACGGCCCGTCGCGGCGTTGTGGATGCACAGTGCTTCGTGGCCTTCATAGATGCGGTCGAGGCAGTAGGTCGCGCCAACGCAGGGGCGGATATCCGCTTCGCGGCCTTCCATGACCTTGAGCGCGATATGCGGATCGGCGATGTGGGCGCGCGTCATGCCGACCATATCGAGCTTGCCCTCGGCAATCGCGTGGCGCGCCGTGGCGACATCGGAAATGCGGGCGGCATGGAAGACCGGAAACCTGGTCTGCGCGCGGACTTCGCCGGCGAAATCGAGATGCGGCGAAGCGCGCATGCCCTGGATCGGGATCACCTTGGACAGGGCTACGTCTGAATCGATATGGCCGCGGATGATGTTGAGAAAGTCGCATTTGCCGGAAGAGGCGAGGCGCTGCGCGATCTCGACGCCTTCCTCGCGGCTCAGCCCCTTGTCCCAATCCTCGTCCGCGACCATGCGCAGGCCAACGATAAAGTCCGGCCCGGTTGCTTCGCGGATCGCGTCGAGCACGTCCCATGTGAAGCGCAGGCGGTTGTCCAGCGCGCCGCCATAGTCGTCACTGCGTTTGTTGGTTGCCGGCGACCAGAAGCCGTCGAGCAGGTGGCCGTAGGCCTCGATCTCGATACCGTCGAGACCGGCGGCCTGCATGCGCTGGGCGGTGGCGGCATAGTCCTTGATGATGCGGGCGATGTCCCACTCCTCGGCCTCCTTCGGAAAGGCGCGGTGGGCGGGCTCACGCACCGGCGAGGGCGCCAGCACGGGCAGCCAGTCGGCCTTGTTCCAGTTCGTCCGCCTGCCAAGGTGGGTGATCTGGATCATCACCGCCGCGCCATGCTCATGACACTCGTCGGCGAGTTCTCTCAACCACGGAACGATCTCGTCCTTGTAGGCGTGCAGGTTGCCGAAGGCGGCGGGGCTGTCAGGCGAGACGATGGCCGAACCCGCCGTCATGGTCAGCGCGATGCCGCCCCTGGCTTTTTCGGCATGATAGAGCCGGTAGCGCTCCTTGGGCATGCCGTCTTCGGAATAGGACGGTTCGTGCGCCGTGGACATGATCCGGTTGCGCAGGGTCAGGTGCTTCAACTGGTAGGGCTGCAGCAGTGGGTCTTTTGTCGACTGTATGTTGATATTCATGCTATCGCCTCGCCCTTCGGCGCAAAGGAGCTTGCAAGATGACGGACACGGAAAAGCTTACACTTCTGGGCGCGCAGGTCGAGGCTCCGGCAACGCCCGAAGAGGCTGTGCTTGAGGCGGTGCCCTTCCAGCAGCCCGACAAAGGCCCGCCAGCCATCGTACGCTTCACCTGTCCGGAATTCACGTCCCTTTGCCCGATGACGGGACAGCCGGATTTCGCGCATATCGTCATTGATTACGCGCCGGACAAAGCGCTGGTCGAGTCCAAGTCGCTGAAGCTGTTCCTGACCTCGTTCCGTAACCATGGCGCCTTCCACGAGGAATGCACGGTGATGATCGGCCAGCGCATCGTCGAGGTGACCAGGCCGCTGTGGCTGCGCATCGGCGGCTACTGGTATCCGCGTGGCGGCATCCCGATCGACATCTTCTGGCAGACCGGTGCGCCGCCCAAGGATGCATGGGTGCCCGACACCGGCGTGCCGTCCTATCGCGGGCGCGGCTGAACCATCCATTCTTGCTTCAGTGCCATGCATCGTCCATCGATGCCTTCCTGCGCGCGACGAAATCGGCGAGCGCTTCCGCCGTGGCTTCGTCGATGGGTGGCGGAACGTACTCATTGAGCATCTTCTTCCACCTGGCGTTGGCACGGGCCGCCATGTCGAGCGAGCCGTTCTCCTCCCATGTCTCGAAGGGATCGTTGTCGGAAAGCTCGGTGTCCCAGAAGGCGGTTTCATAATTGGCGAGCGTATGGGCGCAGCCGAAGAAGTGGTTGCCGGGGCCGACTTCCTTGAATGCGTCGAGGGCGAGCGCGTTGTCGTCCACGGCCATGCCGGCGAGGTAGCTGTGCATGGCGGCGCAGATGTCGGTATCGATGACGAACTTCTCGTAGGACATGGACAGCAGGCCATCGAGGAAGCCAGCGGAATGCAACACGAAATGCGCGCCGCATTGAACCGCGGCCAGCATCGAAATCATGCTCTCTGCGGTCGACTGCGCGTCCGGCAGTTTCGACGTGGTGAAGGAGCCGGAACAGCGCAGCGGCAGGTTGAGCCTGCGGGTGAGCTGTCCGACGACGAGCGAGCCGATGGCCGGTTCCGGTGTGCCGAAGGTGGGTGAGCCGGAGCGCAGTGCCATGGACGACAGGAAGTTGCCAAGCACCACAGGCGCGCCGGGGCGGACGAGCTGGGCCAGCGCGCAGCCGACCATGGCTTCCGCCATCGCCTGGGCAATCGCACCGGCATTGGTGACAGGCCCCATGGCGCCGCCGAGAATGAAGGGCACGATGACGTTGCCCTGGCCGCTCGCGGCATAGGCGCGGATGCCGCCGGTCATGGTGCCGTCCCACACAAGCGGCGAGTTGACGTTGAAATTGCCCATGATGACGCAATTGCTGTCAGTGAATGTCTCGCCGAAAACAATGCGTGCCATGTCGACGGAATCCTGTGCGCGGGATGGCTCCGTCACCGACCCGAGCAGCGCCTTGTCGGAGTTGATGAAATGGGCGAGCACCATGTCGAGGTGGCGCTTGTTGACCGGCACATCGACCGGCTCGCAGACCGTGCCGCCGGAATGATGCAGAGACGGCGACATGTAGGCGAGCTTCACGAAATTCTGGAAATCCTTCAGCGTGCCGTAACGCCGGCCCTGATCGAGATCCATCACGAAGGGCGATCCATAAGCAGGCGCGAAGACAATGCCGTCGCCGCCGATTTTCACAGAACGCGCCGGGTTGCGGGCATGCTGGATGAATTCGCTCGGCGCGCTTTTCAGGATCTCGTGCAGCATGCCGGGCTCGAACGTCGCGCGGATGCCGTCGAATTTTGCGCCGGCCTGCCGGAACAGGCGGATCGCCTCCTCGTCGCCGCGAAACTCGATGCCGACTTCGGCAAGGATGCGGTCGATGGTCCGTTCGATGCGCTGCAGGCCTTCCTCGCCAAGCAGATCGTAGGTCGGAATTTGCCGCGTTATGTAGGCCGGAGCGGCGCGTGAATGCGCCTGCGCGCGGCGCTCATGGCGCGCGGCGCGCCCGGCTCTCGCGGACCCGACCGGCTTCAAGTGTCCGGTGTCCACCGTTGTTTCAATGCCACTCATCCCGTCCTCCCTGACCGAAATGCGATAGAGAATTCTGGATCAGGAAAAGCGGTTTGTGACGTTTGAAAAAACTTCTGATAAGGATAAGTTCAATTTATGCAAAACCTGCGCCGCCTCGTTCCCTCGCTAAGCAGCCTCGTGGTCTTCGAGGCGGCTGGGCGGCTTGGCAGTTTCACGCTTGCGGGCAAGGAACTGGGCATGTCGCAGGCGGCTGTCTCCTATGCGATCAAGCAGCTTGAGGACGTGCTGGGCGTGAACCTGTTCGCGCGCCAGCACCGCCGCGTCGAGCTGACCTCCATGGGCGAGCGCTTCCACCGTGATGTATCGATGGGGCTGTCCTACATTACCCAGTCAGCGGACACTCTGGCGCAGGCCAAGCGCGACCGGCATGTGACGCTGTCGGTTTCGACGGCCTTTGCGACCTACTGGATGCTGCCGCGCCTGGCGGCGTTTCGCGAGGCCTATCCGGACATCGACTTGCGGCTTCAGACGACGGACCGCGATGTCGATCTGGTAACCGAGGGCATCACGCTCGGTGTGCGGCGCGGCTTCGGCGACTGGCAGGCCTATGATTGCGCGCTGATTGCGGATGAGCGCATCTCCGCGATCGCCAGCCCGGCCTATCTGGAACAGCGCGGCACGCCACGTTCGCCGACGGAGCTTCGCGCGCATCGCCTGATCCATCTGGAAGAGCCTTACCGCCCGACGCCCGACTGGCGGCAGTGGTTCGCAAGCTGCGATCCCGCACCCTTCACCGACAACGGACAAGGTTTGCGGCTCAACGACTATGCGCTCGTGTTGCAGGCGGTGTTGGAGGGGCAGGGTGTTGCGCTGGGCTGGGACTATCTGACGGACCGCTACATGGCCGGCGGGCTTGTCGAGCGCGCGGTCGATCATGTCTTCGCGACGGATGCGGGCTTCTATGTTGTGTGGCCGCGCGGCGCGGTGTTGCATGAAGATGCGCAGGCGGTGCGCGACTGGATGATCGCGCAAGGCGCTGCCACAATGACATCGAAGCCGAAGCGCGCTTCCGCGCCGATGCAAACACGGACGGTATAAGATGAAATCAGTCAACGCATCCGTGGACGAGAAACGCCTTTGGGACGATCTGATGGCGCTGGCCAGTTTCGGCGCGCGCGAGGATGGCGGTGTCTGCCGGCATGCGCTGTCGCGGGAAGATATCGCTTCGCGGGAATGGCTGATCGGGAAGGCGCGCGAGAGGGGCTACCGGATTGCCGCCGACAGCGCGGCGAACCTGTTCCTCACGCGGTTCGGATGCGACAATGATTTGCCCCCTGTTCTGGCGGGCAGCCATATGGACAGCCAGCCAGCGGGCGGAAAGTTCGATGGCGCTTACGGTGTGCTCGCCGCCTTCGAAGCGCTTCGGGCGCTCGACGATGCGGGGCTCGAAACGGCACGGCCCGTAACCGCTGTCGCCTGGACCAACGAGGAGGGCGGACGGTTCCACATTCCCTGTACCGGATCGCGGGCCTTCGTGTCAGGCAAGGTGCCGGAGCCGGATCAGACCGACGAAGAGGGTGTGACGCTGGCGGATGCCTTGAAGCGCACGCTTGATGCAGCGCCGGATGTGGAGCGCATCGCGCCGGGCTTTCCCGTCCATGCTTATGTGGAGCCGCATATCGAACAGGGGCCGGTGCTGGAAGCCGAAGGCCTGCCCATCGGCGTTGTCACCGGCATTCAGGGCGTGCGCTGGTTCAATGTCACGGTCACAGGTGAGCCGGGGCATGCGGGCACCGTGCCGCACGCGATCCGCCGCGATGCGTTTCAGGCAACGCTAAGGGCTGTTTCTGCGCTAAGCACTCTCATGGAAGACCCGGACGATGTGGTCCGTTTCACGGTCGGGCATGTGTCGGTTGTGCCCAACTCGCCCAACACGATTCCATCGTCGGTGCGGTTCTCAATCGACTTCCGTCATCCCGAGCGCGGTGTGCTTGACGCGCGCGCGGCGCGGATCGCGGACCTGATCGCCCGGGAAGTCCGGCCATGCACGGCGGAGGTGGCGATGACAACCTCGATGCAGCCGGTGGTCTTCCCGGATCAGATTACCGGCGCGATCGCCAAGGCGGCTGACACGGAAGGTTTGAAACACCGCGCGCTTGCCTCGGGCGCTTTTCACGACGCGGCCCACATCGCATCCGTTTGTCCCTCGGGCATGATCTTCATTCCCTGCCGGGGCGGGCTGTCCCATCACCCGGACGAGTGGGCGACGCCCGAGCACTGCGCTGCGGGCGCGCGGGTGCTGGCGGGCGCGTTGGCACAGCTTGCCGCATGAAGACGCTGCTGAACCGGTTATCCATCGCAACCGGGATCGGCGACAATGCGCCGGATGAGCCCGGAGCAAGGGTTGGCTATCGGCTGGCGCGCATGAGCAAGGCCGCTAGACAACGCGCGGAGGCTTTGCGCAGGATCGCAATCGAGGATTTGGGAAGTTCCGAGAGGGCGGATCGATGGTTGTCGGAACGTGTTCCCTTTCTCGGGCATCGCCGGCCCATCGACATGATGCATACCCGCAAAGGGACGGCTGCTGTCGAGCACACGCTCTTCAACATGCGTCACGGCATCTATTCGTGATGCGTGTCAGGCCGGCAGGATCTCGTAATGCGCCTCGACGGGCTTCTGGCTGTTGATCTTGAGGATGTCCTGCGGGCAGGCCGACATCACCGCGATGCAATCGACCTCGGCGCGAATGGTGACGTAGTCGCCGGGTTTGCTCATGGCGGGCGCGAACTCGAGGTTGCCTTCCTCGTCCCAGGGGATGTTCATGAACAGGTTGATCGATCCCGGCGTGAACGGGACGCTCAGGCCCAGCCCCAGCAGGCCGGCATGGTGATTGTCCTTGCAGTTATCGTGATATTCCTTGCAGCCGAGCAGGCCGTAGCGCTCGTTGTCGCAAGGGGCCATTAGCGTGTCGTGGCGGCCGGGGGATGTGTCTTCCGTGAGTGTCATGATCGCGCGGCGGCGATTCGAATAAAGCGCGTCACCGGTCTTGGGATAAAGCCTTGTCCAGGTCGCGCGGCATTGTTCGACGCCTATATGCTCGTTCATGTGGCCGGCGACATAGGCCCAGAAATCGACCACCTGCGTGCCGTGTGTATTGATGATGCGGATCGATTCTCCGGCATTCACCGGGACGGCCTTGCCCCGGCGGGCGGGCAGGGTGTGACGTACGGTCTCTGACATGGGATTCCTGCAATTTTCAGACGTTTTAGGGCTATAATCCGGTGCGAGCCGGATTATGCGCCCGAAACTGGCGTTCGTTAAGCGAAAATACCTCGCATTTTAACGGCTCAAAGCCCATCACATTCCTGCGAGTGTTGCCGCCGCGCAATATTGCATTCATGCGTCTGGTGGTAAAAGACCTCCATGCTTGAAACCGGAGACATAGCTGGAGCTGCCAGCCGGCGTCGCGTTGCTGCTTTACTTGCAACGCTGTTTCTCGTCGTGTTTGCGGTTCGTCTCTTCGACGTGACGCAGGTCAGCGCGGCAACCGCACCGTATTCCTGCGGCGTCGAGAAGGCGGTCACGGCACAGGATGAAGCGGTTTCGATAGAAAGATCCGGGAAGGCCGGCGGCGGATTTATGTTCGTTTCAAAAATGCCTTGCCACATGTCCTCATGTTTTAGCGGTTGCGCCTACCATGAGACTGCGGATGTCGAAATCGATCTGGACGAATACGAAGACAGGATCAGTTTCAGTCATGCTGATCAGGACTTGCCGTTGGGGATCATCCACGCGGCACAACCGAAACCTCCGCGCCTCATGAGCTGAGGAATCGTTTTCGCCCGTTATGGGTCACTCAATCAAAGGTGGACCGAGGTCCACAGCAGGTTTCGGAGAAACAAGACATGAAGCGTCGTGAATTTATCGGAGGTTTGTTGACCGGTATGGCCGTTGTCGCCGCCCGTCCGGCACTGGCTTCGCCCTATACCCCGCATGGCGGCATGACCGTTCTGGCAGACCCGCCGAACTATGTCGGTGGCGCCAATTACCGCTTGCCGAAGGAGTTCCGCCGTCAGGTCGTCAAATACGAGACCAAGGAAAAGCCGGGCACGATCGTTATCGATCCCTCCAAGCGTTTCCTGTACCTCGTGATGGAAGACGGTGAAGCGATGCGTTACGGTGTCGGCGTTGGCCGCGAGGGCTTTGCGTGGTCCGGACGCGCGCGCATCCAGCGCAAGGCGGAATGGCCGAACTGGACGCCGCCTGCGGAGATGATCAAGCGCCGTCCCGATCTCGCCAAGTACCGTGGCGGCATGCCCGGCGGTCCGGACAATCCGCTCGGCGCCCGCGCCATGTATCTCTACAAGGGATCGCAGGACACGATGTATCGAATCCATGGCACCAACGAGCCGTGGACCATCGGACAGGCGATGTCTTCGGGTTGCATCCGTCTCGTCAATGACGACGTGAAGGATCTCTACGACCGCGCCAAGATCGGCACAAAGGTCGTCGTGCTCGGCACGCCCGTCTGACGGTAAGCGCCTTTTCAGGAATTCAAAGCCCGCGGAGAAATT
This sequence comes from Rhodobiaceae bacterium, assembly GCA_020441995.1. Lineage (GTDB taxonomy): Bacteria > Pseudomonadota > Alphaproteobacteria > Rhizobiales > Tepidamorphaceae > JACKJK01. The sequence continues at coordinate 1,385 of JAGRLC010000069.1, read as the reverse complement.
CCGCGGGCTTTTTTGTTTGTTCCGTCAATGCGGGCGGAAAATCCAAGTAAAAACAAACACTAAAATACTGCTGGCCGGGAAAACGCCGCATCCATCACATTTTCCGCGATGCTCTTGGAAACGCGTTCGAGGGAACCCAACTGACCTGTCAGACATTGTTCCACAAAGCCGATGACCGGCATTCGGGAGAACAGTCATGCATAGGCGTCAATTCATTACGGGTTTGGTTTCGGCGGCAGCCGTTTCCGCGGCAAGTCCGGCACTTGCATCTTCTTTCAAGAAGCACGGCGGCATGTCCGTCCTGGTCGAGCCTCCGAAATACGGCGGGCACTCGATGGAGATTCCCGAGCAGTTCCGCCGCCAACTCGTTCCCTATTACACGCAGGAACGCGTCGGCACGATCGTGATCGATCCCAATCAGAGGTATCTCTATCTGGTCAGGGAAAATGGCATGGCGATCCGCTATGGCGTAGGCGTCGGACGTGAAGGGTTCGGCTGGGCCGGCCGTGCGCAGGTGATGCGCAAGGAGGAATGGCCGACCTGGACGCCGCCCGCAGAGATGATCGCGCGCCAGCCCGAGCTTGCAAAATACAGCAACGGTATGCCCGGTGGCCCGGACAATCCGCTCGGCGCGCGCGCCATGTATCTCTACCAGGGTTCGCGCGACACGATGTACCGCATCCACGGCACCAACGAACCGTGGACCATCGGACAGGCGATGTCTTCGGGCTGCATCCGGATGACCAACGAAAACGCCGTTGATCTCTACCAGCGCATTCCGCTGGCGACGCCGGTCGTGGTGCTGGGCACGCCGGTCTAAGAGTTGCAGGAAACGTTCAACAAGGCGGAGGCCCGCGAGTTCATGCGCTCGCGGGCTTTTGCTTTGCGCGGTCCTGTCTGATTGTCCAGAACAGGATGGCAAGCACGATAGCGCCGCCGCCGATTTCCAGAAATGGCGTGTTTGGCCACATCAGGGCGACGCCGGCTATCGCCGTTAGAATGCGCAACGGCCAGTTCAGCGGCGCTTCCATGTGTCCCTCGATGGCCGCGCCCAGGGCATAGACGCCAAGCGTCGCGACAATGAAGAGCACGAAGACTTCCAGCGCCGTGCCGCCGACAAAATTCGTGTAGGCGAACAGGACTGGCAGCAGATAAAGCCCCTTTGCCAGCTTCCATGACATGAGCCCGGTCGACATTGGCGGCGTCTTGGCGATTGCCGCCGCGGCGAAGGCGGTAAGGCAAACGGGCGGCGTCACATTCGAATCCTGACTCAGCCAGAAAATGACGAGATGGGCAGACAGGAGTGCGGCCGTGATCACAGATGGATCGAGGACCTGTCCGTAGACGAGGCCCAGCACTTCCGGCGGGGCCGCCTCGACGAGGGC
>JAGRLC010000068.1 GCA_020441995.1 Rhodobiaceae bacterium | reverse complement strand
CAAGTTTACGGGTATGGATTGCCGCACAGCCTTCTTCCTGCTCTTTTTGTCCACATCGTTTCACATCATGTTCACGCCGGCACCTCGGCGGGCGCGGAACCCGGACAGCCAAACATGCCAGACAGCGGCCGCAGTTATTTCCATCTTCATCTCGTATCGGATTCAACCGGCGAGACCCTCATCACGGTTGCCCGCGCAGCTGCCGCGCAATATCCGCGCGTGCGCGCCATCGAGCATGTTTATCCGCTGGTGCGTTCGCACAAGCAGCTCGACCGTGTCTTGCGCGAAATCGAGGCGGCCCCCGGCATCGTGCTCTTCACGATCATCAATGCCGAAATCTCCCAGCGGATCGAAAGCGCATGCCGAGAGCTTGGAACCCCGTGTCTTTCCGTGCTCGATCCGATCCTGGTGATGTTCCAGTCCTATCTGGGTGCGGAAAAATCGCCCCGCGTCGCCGGCCAGCATGTTCTCGATCAAGAATACTTCCGCCGCATCGACGCGCTGAATTTCGCGCTGGTTCATGACGACGGCCAGCTTACCGATCAGCTCGAAGACGCCGACGTGGTGTTGCTCGGTATCTCGAGGACATCCAAAACACCGACCTGCATCTACCTTGCAAATCGCGGCATCCGTGCCGCCAATATTCCCGTTGTGCCGGGAATTCCGCTGCCGCCTGGTCTTCCGGATCTGAAGAAGCCCCTTGTCATCGGCCTGATCGCAAGTCCCGAACGGATCGTGCAGATCCGCCAGCACAGGCTGCTGAGCCTGAAAGCCGACGACGAGACAAGCTACGTCGACCGGAGCGCCGTGGCGGAAGAGGTCGCCTTTACCCGCAAGATGTGCGCAAAAAACGGATGGCCGATGATCGACGTCACCCGCCGTTCGATCGAGGAAACCGCGGCCGCCGTTGTGAACCTGCTCAACGAGCGCGGCTATGCCACAGACACTTTGCCGGTGTGAATTGTGACCGTGAATGGAACCGATATCGCTTCAAACCGGCCCGTGCTCGCCTCGGGCAGTACAACGCGTGCGCAGATGCTGGCGCGCGCCGGGGTCGAAATCGACCAGCAGCCCGCCGATCTCGATGAATCGGCGATCATATCGAGCCTGACAGCACCACCCGACCCGCTTGGCGTGGATGATGTCGCCCTTGTTCTGGCCCAGGCCAAGGCCGAAAGCGTCTCTCAGCATCATCCCGGGCGCCTCGTGATCGGCTGCGACCAGACGCTGGAACTGCAAGGCGAGCTTTTCCAGAAAGCCGCAACGATGGAAGCCGCCCGCCACAATCTGCTGCGCATGTCGGGAAAAACGCACCTTCTGCACAGCGCGGTGGTTATCGCCGCTGACGGAAACATGAGCTGGAGCCATGTCGAAACCGCATCGATGACGATGCGTGACCTGTCGCCGGAATTCATCGGCCGTTATCTGGCGCAAGCCGGTGCGGGCGTTCTTTCAAGCGTTGGCGTCTATCAGCTTGAAGGGCTTGGCGCGCAATTGTTTGAGAAAATCGAAGGTGACTATTTCACCATCCTCGGACTGCCGCTGCTGCCATTGCTTGCCGAATTGCGCCACCGTGGGGTTATTGCATCATGATGTGCGCGATGGACGCTGAAAAATGCTGATCATCGGCCTCACCGGATCAATCGGCATGGGCAAAACCGCAACGGCAAACATATTCCGGGCCGAAGGCGTTCCGGTATTCGATGCCGACGCCGCGGTTCACGCGCTCTATTCCGGTCCTGATGCCGAAAAAATCGATGCGGCGTTTCCCGGAACGCTTGTGAGCGGAAAAATCGACCGGGAAAAACTGTCCGCCCGGGTCGTTGGAAACCCCGATGCCATGCGCCGGCTGGAACATATCGTTCATCCGCTGGTACGCGCCGCCGAAGACGAATTCCTCCGCAAGGCGGATGAAGCCGGCAATCGCATTGCCGTTCTGGATATTCCGCTGCTGCTGGAAACCGGCGCCGAAGGGCGCTGCGATATTGTCGTGGTTGTTTCGGCGCCGCAGGAAATTCAGCGCAAACGCGTTCTGGAGCGTCCCGGCATGACGGCGGAAAAATTCGAGGCGATCCTCGCCAAGCAGATGCCGGATGAGGAAAAACGCCGCCATGCCCACACCGTCATCCCGACGGGAAAAGGTTTTCCGGTTGCCGAAAAAGCGGTCCGTGACCTGTTGCGGGCTGTGGATTCCATGCCCGGCCAAGTCTATGCGAATCGTGGTTTGGCGCGCTAGCTTGACACAAACCAACCAGGCCGGCGGAGCATCTCATGCGCGAAATCGTTCTCGACACGGAAACGACGGGTCTGCGCTTTCGCGAAGACAACGACCGCATCATCGAGATCGGCTGCGTCGAGCTGATCAATCACATGCCCAGCGGCGAGACCTTTCACGTCTATATCGATCCTGAACGCGAAGTGCCTCAGGAAGCCGTCAACATCCATGGCATCACCACAGAGATGTTGCGCGGCAAGCCGAAATTTGCCGAAATCGCCGATGGTTTCTCAGCTTTCATCGCTGGCGATCCGCTGGTCATTCACAATGCCGGCTTTGACGTTCCGTTCCTGAACTTTGAGCTGGAAAAAGCGGGCAAGCCGCTGATTTCATTCGACCGGGTCGTCGATACGCTGCTTGTCGCGCGCCAGAAGCACCCCGGCGCCGGCAATCGCCTTGATGACTTGTGCAAGCGCTATGGGATCGACAATTCGCGCCGCGAATATCACGGCGCTTTGCTCGATTCCGAAATTCTCGCCGAGGTATATCTCGAGCTGATCGGCGGACGCCAGACGATGCTGACGCTGAGCGCCAATTCGGGCGGCGGCGAAGTCAAGACATCCCGCGCGCGTCCGCGTTCCGAACCGCTTGGCTCGCGGCTGACCGGCGAGGAAAGAACCCGGCACCGTGAATTCGTGACGGGTCTTGGCGAAAACGCGATCTGGCCGTCCTACGATTGAGCGACCGGTCCGCGCCGCAAATCTGAAGCCGGTAACCGGATCAGTTGTTTGTAGCGCCTTCGCTGGCAAACTGCGCCATGCGCTGACGGTACAGTCCGACGAAATCGATCGGCTGCAGCAGCACCGGCGGAACGCCGCCGGATCCGGTAACATTGGCGACGATCTGGCGCGCGAAGGGAAACAGCATGCGCGGCCCTTCGATGAACACGACCGGATGAAGCTGCTCCTGGCTGATGTTTTCAACCTTCATGATCGCCGAATAGACAAGCTCCAGGTTGAAGACGACCGCGTCGCCTTCACCGGCCTTGGCCTCGATCGACAGATCGACTTCATACTCGGTGTCCGAAAGCGCCTTGCCGCCGACATTGACCGCAACATTCATCGGCGGCGCCTTGCCCTGCATCTTGGCAATGGCCCCGGCGGGATTTGGGCTCTCGTAGGACAAATCCTTGATGAACTGGGTCAGGATGTTGATGCTCGGCGCCGCCGCTGTTGCGCCCGCAGCCTCGTTTTTGTTGTCAGCCATGGATTTAGGTCCGTTTCGAGATCATGGGAGGGCGCGGCGGTGTCCGCGCCCGGAAAATACCGCAGGCTCGCTATCACGCCCGGCAGGCCGGAACAAGTCTCAGGACCCGGTGGCGCTTGAAGCGGGTTAATGCCGGGGAGGATTGTCGCGCCGGTCGCTGTCGATGATTTCACCCTCGATGATCGGTCCGTCGCCATCGCCGGCATGAGGCCCGCCGTGCCAGCGGCCATCCGGCCGCGACGATGTCACCACCACCTTGGCAAGCGTGTGTTTGCGCAGGAATTTCGCCAACGCATGCCGCACCGGTGGAATCGCAAGCGCAAACCCCATCGCGTCCGTGGCAAAGCCTGGCGTGATCAGCATCATCGCCGCGGCGAGCAGCAGAACTCCTTCGACAACGCTTTGAACAGGGAGTTTATCCTGCGCCAGATCGCGCTGGGCGGTTTCCATGACGGTCAAACCCTGCCATGAAATGACCCCGGCGCCGATAATGCCGGTCAGAAGCACGATAAAAATCGTCGCCAGCAAACCGATTCGCCCGCCGATCACCACGAACAGGGCGATCTCGATCAATGGTATGGCGAGAAAAAACGCTCCCAGCAGGGGAAAAACTCTGATCATGCCTTCGATCCCGGAAAATTGCCCCCGATTGCCTGCAAGTCACTACTGGACCGGGAGTTTTCAGTTCATACATAGTAGGAACGTCCGGCGTTCGCATCCTCCGGAGGCATTATTTGTTCGCGGACACCGGATAAAAGGCGGCGCGCACGCGGTGAAAGCATGTGGGTCCGCGGATTTTGGCAAACGACCGCAAGGTGAATGATCGTGATGAGTGTTGGCGTCCAATGAACGGTTTTTTCGATATCTACACGATCATCTTCCTGGTCGTTGCGGTTGCAATCTTTCTGCGCTTGCGCTCCGTGTTGGGCCGCCGCACCGGGCATGAACGCCCCACCGGCGAACAGATGGCCCATGCGCGCAAGCAGGCGGAAGAAGGAAACGTCATTCACCTGCCGGGTAACGCGGACGCCAAGTCCGCTGCCAATGAAGACGTGCCGGATGAACCCGAACCCAAGACCCCGCTCGAGCGCACCCTTGCCGAAGTCCGCAAGATCGATCCCTCATTCACGGCGCAGAGCTTCGAGCAAGGCGCTCGCGCCGCTTACGAAATGATCGTCACCGCCTATGCCACCGGCGACCGGCGCACCTTGCGCCCGCTGCTTTCCCGCGAGGTTTACGAGGGTTTCGTCAGCGCAATCGCCGAACGCGAAAGCCGCGGCGAGAAAGTCGAATCGAGCTTTGTCGGCATCGATAAAGCCGACATTACGGATGCGAATCTGTCCGGAAAGACTGCGACGCTGTCTGTCACCTTCGTTTCGCAGATGGTAACCGCGACGCTGGATGCCGAAGGCAAGGTTCTGGCCGGCGACCCGAACGAGGTTTCCACCGTCACGGACATCTGGTCGTTCTCGCGCGATGTCTCCAGCAGGGATCCGAACTGGAAGCTGGTTTCCACCGAGTCGCCGGACGGCGACGACGATTGAGCCCCTGGATGGCGCCGGGCGATGCCGATTCTGCAAAGCGCATGCTCCCGGTCTGCCTTTCCGTCTTTCTCTTTGCCGCACAGGCGCTGCCGATGAACGCGGTGGCGGCAGACAATTCCGCTCAAGCTGAGAAAGTGGCCTTTGCCGATCTTCCCGGCTGGGCCGATGATGATCAGCTTGCTGCGCTGAAAGCACTCGAGCGGTCCTGTTCGGGTCCGCATCCTTCAGTGGTTGAAGCCGCTCTCCTGTTTGCCGAGGAAACCCGCGATGCGCCCGGGCCCCGCCGCGACCCGGCGCTGGCACCGGTCTGTTTGGCGCTGGCCGATGCTGGAGGCAGCGCGAAATTCGGCCACCATTCGGCAAGGGCGTTTTTTGAAGCCTGGTTCGAGCCCTTCAGGATTGTTCCGCAACCCTCCGGCGCCGGTCATGTGACGGCCTATTACGAACCCGTTCTGGATGGCGCGATTGAGCGCGATGAAACTCACACGGTTCCCCTGTTCGCGCGTCCCGCTGATCTCATCGCGGTCAATGATGCGAACCGGCCGGCTGGATTTCCGGCAGGTCTCAGCGCGGCACGCAAAACGGAAGCGGGCCTGATTCCTTATCCCGACCGGGCTGCGCTGAACGATCCCGAAAACTGGATCGGGCTTGAGCCCGTTGCATGGCTTGCCGACCCGGTCGACGCCTATTTCGTTCATATCCAGGGATCGGTGCGGCTTCGCATCGCCGATGGCGGCGCGTTACGTCTGGGATTTGCCGGCAAGAACGGGCATCCATACCGTTCCGCCGGCAAGGCAATGATCGAACGCGGGCTGGTCCCCGCCGCCGGCATGACATCGGAAGCGATGAAAGCCTGGCTCAAGGCGAACCCGGATATCGCACCTGATGTTCTGGGCGTGAATCCGTCATACATCTTCTTCCGCAGGATCGAAGGCCTTGCCGATGATCTTGGTCCGATTGGAGCCGAAGGCGTTCCGCTCACGGCGGGGCGCAGCCTTGCGGTCGATCCGCGCCACATCGGCTACGGTATGCCGGTATTTATCGATGCCGAGCTTCCGGTCGGTGAAAACATGTCCGCCCAACCGTTCCGCCACCTGATGATTGCCCAGGACACCGGGTCCGCAATTCGCGGGCCGGCGCGCGGCGACCTGTTCTGGGGCAGCGGCGAAGTCGCCGGCGAAGTCGCGGGCCGCATCAACAATGCCGCTGATTTCTATGTTCTCAAACCCCGCCCGGCGGCGGCGCAGAACTGATCAGGCCTGCTCATGTCGCGCCGCAAGCTAACCGATGCCGACCAGCGCGACTGGGACAAGGTGGCAAGCAGCGTCCGGCCGCTTGAAAAACGCCCTCCACCGAAAAAACCGGAGAAGGCGCGGCAGAAACCAGCGGTGTCAAAGCCTGAACCGCAACCCGCGAAAAAGCCCGTATCCATTCAGCCGCGTCCGATGCCTGTTCCGCCCATGCCGGTACAGGCGAAAGCGCCGGTCGTGAACACACCGGGTATCGATCAGTTCGGCATGCGCAAGCTGAAACGCGACAAGGGTCCGGACGCACGCATCGACCTGCACGGCATGACACAGACCGAGGCGCATCATCGCCTGTTGACCTTCCTGCGCAACGCGCAGGCGAATGGTGCGCGGGTCGTGCTGGTCATCACCGGCAAGGGCCGGTCCGATCCGCAGCAGGACTGGTGGAACGAACATGAGCGCGGGGTGCTGCGCCGCGCGGTGCCGGGATGGCTTGCAACCCCGCCGTTCCGTCCGCTCGTCAGCGGATATCAGTCGGCCGCGCGCGGCCATGGCGGTGAAGGTGCGTTCTATGTCCAATTGCGGCGAGCGGGCCGTGGCGGGAAGGACCAGCCATGACGCCGTTTGGCGAAAAGCTGCGGCAGCTTCGCGAGGCGCGCGGCGTGACCCTCTCCCAGATGGCTGAAGCGCTCGATGTGTCGGCGGCTTATCTTTCGGCGCTGGAGCATGGCCGGCGGGGCAGGCCGACCTTCGCCTTCATCCAGCGCATCATCGGCTATTTCAACGTCATCTGGGACGAGGCGGAGGAGCTGCAGAAACTTGCCGCCGTCTCCGATCCGCGCGTTACGCTGGACACCGCCGGCCTGTCGCCGAAAGCGACGCATTTCGCCAACCGCATTGCGCGCGAAATCCATCGCCTCGATGAAGGCGCACTGGATGAACTCGACGCCGTTCTCGACAAGCGCAAGCCGCGCAAGGCGAAATGAGCCTTAGAGTATGTACCGGCTGAGATCGGCGTTCTCGGCCAGGTCGCCGACATGTTTGCGGACATAGGCCGCATCGATGGTCAGCGTTTCGCCGGCCTTGTCTGGCCCCTCGAAACTGATGTCGTCGAGCACCCGCTCCATTACGGTTTGCAGCCGGCGCGCACCGATATTCTCAACCGAGGAATTGACCGCGACCGCGATGGCCGCGATCTCGGCGATGGCGTCATCGGTGAAGTCGAGCGTCACCTCCTCGGTTCCCATCAGCGCAACATACTGCTTGATGAGGCTTGCTTCCGTGTCGGTCAGGATGCGCCGGAAATCTTCTTCCGTCAGCGCCCGCAACTCGACCCGGATCGGCAGCCGGCCCTGCAGTTC
>JAGRLC010000067.1 GCA_020441995.1 Rhodobiaceae bacterium | reverse complement strand
ATGACCCTGCCCAGCCATGCCCAGATCGTCGTCATCGGCGGCGGTATTATCGGATGCTCTACGGCCTATCATCTGGCCCGCGACCACAAGTGCGACGTATTGTTGCTGGAGCAGGGCAAACTGACCTCCGGCTCGACCTGGCATGCGGCGGGTCTGGTTGGCCAGTTGCGGTCATCGGCCTCGATCACGCGGGTGCTGAAATATTCCGTCGAGCTCTACAAGAACCTCGACAAGGAAACCGGGCTGGAGACCGGCTGGAAGATGACCGGCTGCCTGCGGCTTGCCGCCAACGAGGATCGCTGGACCGAATATCGCCGGCTTGCAACCACAGCGAAAAGCTTTGGCATGGAAATGCATCTTCTTTCGCCTGACGAGGTGAAGAAGATGTGGCCGCTGATGGAAACCTCCGACCTCGTCGGCGCGAGCTGGCTGCCGACGGACGGGCAGGCGAGCCCGTCCGACATTACCCAGTCGCTCGCGAAGGGCGCACGCATGCACGGCGCGAAAATCGTCGAGGACGTGCGTGTCACCGGTTTCAAGATGGACGGCGACAGGATTACGGCGGTGAAAACCGCTGGTGGCGACATCACCTGCGAGACGGTGGTCAATTGCGCGGGCCAGTGGGCGCGCCAGGTCGGCGCCATGGCCGGCATTAACGTGCCGCTTCAGCCGGTGAAGCACCAATATGTCATCACCGAGAAGATCGACGGGCTTGCAAGCGATGCCGCGACGATCCGCGATCCTGACCGGCGGACATACTTCAAGGAAGAGGTCGGCGGCCTTTCGTTCGGCGGGTACGAGCCAAACCCGATCCCATGGACCACCGGCGATGTGCCGAACGACTGGGAATTTCAACTGTTCGACGATGACTACGATCATTTCGAGCAGCATATCGAACAGGCGATCGCGCGTGTGCCGGTGCTGGAAAAAACCGGTGTGAAGCAAATGATCAACGGGCCGGAAAGCTTCACGCCGGATGGCAATTTCATCCTCGGTTCGGCGCCCGAATGCTCCAATATGTATGTTGGCGCCGGCTTCAATGCTTTCGGCATCGCATCGGGCGGAGGCGCGGGCTGGGTGCTGGCGGAATGGGTCGTGAAGGGCGAGGCGCCGCTCGACCTTTGGGTTGTCGACATCCGCCGCTTCTCGGAGCTGCACAAGGACCGCAAGTGGGTCTGCGACCGTACGCTGGAGGCCTATGGCAAGCACTACACCATCGGTTTTCCGCACGAGGAATACGAATCCGGGCGTCCCTATATCGTCTCCCCGCTCTATGAGCGGCTGAAGGCGCACAATGCCGTGTTCGGTTCGAAGCTCGGCTGGGAACGCCCGAACTGGTTCGCGCCCGATGGCATGAAGGCGGAAGACATCTACTCCATGGGCCGGCAAAACTGGTTTAAACCCGTGGGCGAGGAGCATGCCCATGTGCGCGAGGCGGTCGGTATTTTCGATCAGTCGTCCTTTGCCAAATACGAAATGACCGGAGCTGACGCGTTGACGGCGCTTGAATGGATCTGCGCCAATAATGTCGCCAAACCGGCGGGCCGGCTGACCTATACCCAGATACTCAATTCGCGTGGCGGCATTGAATGCGATCTGACCGTCGCGCGGCTGTCGGACGAGCGGTTCTACATCGTCACGGGAACCGGCTTCCGCACGCACGATCTCGCCTGGATCTGTGACCACATCCCGGATGGTTGCGATGTTACGCTGAAAGATGTGACCGAGGATTTCGGCACGCTGTCGCTGATGGGGCCGAAGGCGCGTGATGTTCTGGCAGCCGTTACAGACGCCAATGTCTCCAACGAAGCCTTTCCCTTCGGCCATGTGCGCGAGATCGCGATTGCGGGGCACATGGTGCGCGCGCTGCGTGTCACCTATGTCGGCGAATTGGGCTGGGAACTGCACATCCCCATCAAGGCGACCGGAGAGGTCTTCGATGCGCTAATGGCTGCTGGCAAGCCGCATGGCTTGAAGCCGGTCGGTTACCGTGCGCTGGAATCGCTCCGCCTTGAAAAGGGCTACCGCGCCTGGGGGTCGGACATCACGCCCAACGATACACCGTTCGAGGCTGGTCTCGGTTGGGCGGTGAAGCTGAAAAAGAATGCGCCGTTCATGGGCCGCGCGGCCTTGGAGGAAAAAGCCGGTGCGCCCATGGCTAAGCGCTTCGTGGGTTTCACCGTCGATGATCCAGATGCCGTATTGGTTGGCCGCGAGACGATCCTGCGCAATGGCGAGCCAGTCGGCTACCTGACCAGCGGAGGATACGGCTACACCATCGGCAAGAGCATAGGCTACGGCTACGTGCGCAATGCGGGTGGCGTCGACGACGACTTCCTGATGTCCGGCGACTATGCGCTCGTCATCGCCAACGAGACCGTGCCAGCGATGATCGGTGTGGAGCCATTCTTCGACCCTGACAATGCGCGCGTGAAGGGTTGAGACAATGACGTTTTCAGCCGACCGCCATGCCCGTATCGTCGTCATTGGTGGCGGCGCCATCGGCTGTTCGGTCGCCTACCACTTGGCGCGCGCCGGCGAGACGGACGTACTGCTGCTGGAGAAGGCGCAGCTGACGCAAGGCTCGACGTGGCACGCCGCCGGTCTCGTTGGCCAGTTGCGTACAAAACGCGCTTTGACGAAGCTAATGCAGAACTCGGTCGCCGTGTTCGACCGGCTGGAGGAGGAAACCGGCGCCGCCATCGACTGGAAGAAGGTCGGTTCGCTGCGGCTGGCGGCCAGCGAAGCGCGCTGGAGCGAAATCCGCCGCTCAATGCAGCTTGCCAAGAGTTTCGGGTTCGAGTGCCACAGTCTCAGCGCCGGCGAGGCCAAGGCGAAATTCGACTACATCGACCCAAAGGGCGTTGTCGGCGCCGCGTTCATCGAGAGCGACGGCTATATCGATCCTTATGCCCTGACGCAGGCCTATGCCAAGGCCGCGCGGAGGAACGGCGTGGCGATCGAGGAAGGCGTGCAGGTCGAGGACATCGCTCTGCAAGGGCGGCGCGTCATCGGCATCGTCACCAATGCCGGGAATATCGGCTGCGACATCCTCGTCAATTGCGCCGGCATCTGGGCCAAGCGTATCGGCGAAATGGTTGGTGTGCCGCTGGCCGCCGGCGCGGTGGAGCATCAGTATTTCGTCACCGAGAAAACGCTAAACTTCCCCAAGAATCTCACGACGCTGCGCGATCCCGACAGTAATTTCTACCTGAAGCCCGACGTTGCGAGCTTCGCCATCGGTGGCTGGGAGGACGGCACGAAAGGGTGCTGGCGCGGGCGTCCGCCGTTCGATTTTGGCCGCGAGCTTTTCCCACCGAACATGGACAGGCTGGAACTGTTCGCGCTGCCTGCGGCGGAGCGTCTGCCGATCCTCAACGAGACCGGTATCCAGACCATCATCAACGGTCCCATTCCGGTATCCGCCGACGGCGAACCTATCATGGGTGTTGCGCCGGAACTGGATAATTTCTTCGTCGCCTGCGGCTTCACCGCCGGTATCGCTGCGTCCGGCGGCGCGGGCGAGGCCATGGCCAACTGGATTATCCACGGCGACCCGGGGCTCGATCTGTGGCCCTTCGACGTGCGCCGGTTCGGCGCGCCGCACGGCCAGGCGAAGTATCTCGAAGAGCGCGCCATCGAAGCCTATGGTGCCTACTACAAGGTGCATTGGCCGGGTGAGGAGGGGTATGCGGGGCGTGGGTTGCGCCGCTCGCCACTCCATGAAGCGTTGAATGCCAATGGTGCCGTTTTCGGATCGCGCTTCGGGTGGGAGCGCGCGAACTGGTTTAAACCGAGCGATCCGGGTTCGTCGGAAACCCCGAGCTTTGAAGGCAAACCGGGGTGGTTTGGCGCAGTCGCCGCCGAAGCTCGCGCGATCCGCGAGCGCGTGGCGCTGATCGACCAGACATCATTCTCGAAGTTCGAGATCTCAGGTCAGGGCGCGTTGGCCGCTATGCAGAAGATCGCCGCCAACGACTTGTCGGGCGCGCCGGGCAAGGCGGTCTATACCCAGCTCTGCAACGAGCGTGGCGGCATCGAAGCCGATGTGACGCTGCTGCATCTCGCCGATGATCTGATCTGGCTCATCACCGGCTCCGGATTCGGTGTGCGCGATAGCGCGTGGGTGCGCCGCCACTTGCCGGACGGAGTATCCATCCGCGACATAACCAACGCTTACGCGACGCTCAACATTTGCGGTCCTCGCTCGCGCGAGGTGCTGCAATCGGTCAGTGACGACGATCTGTCGAATCCGGCATTTTCTTTCCTTGCCGCCCGCGAAATCGAAATCGGCAACGCGCGGGCGCTCGCCGTGCGTGTCGGCTATGTCGGTGAACTGGGATGGGAACTTTACATTCCACAGGACTACGCCGCTCACGTCTACGAAACGCTGCGTGAAGCCGGCGAACCATTTGATATTGCCGATGCCGGTTACCGCGCCATTGAAAGCTGCCGGCTGGAGAAAGGCTATCTCTATTGGTCGGCGGACATTACGCCCGACACCAATCCGTATGAAGCCGGTCTCGGTTTCGCCGTTGCGCTCAAGAAAGGCGACTTTATCGGCCGCGCGGCACTGGCAAAGGTCAAGGCCAGCGGTGTGGCGCGCAAGCTGGTTGCCCTGTCGGTTGATGGCTTTGCTCCCTTCCTCGGAGGCGAGACGGTCATCGTCGATGGCAAACCGGTCGGGCAACTGGCCAGTGCGGGGTTCGGCCACAGCCTCGGCAGGACGATCGGTTTTGCTTACCTTCCGGTTGATCTCGCCGGACTGGACGCTTGCCAGATCGAGGCATTCGGCACTGCGTATGACGCGGTGCGCGGTCCGCGCTGCCACTACGACGCGAAACAGGAAAGGCTGAAGGCATGAGCGACGATATCGACGCACAGGTCAGAGAAGCGATCGCCGCGTTGCCGGACCTGTTTGTTCCCGGCGCCGAGGTTCAAAGACTGGGCGGCCTGACTAACCTGGTTTTCCGTGTCGGCGGCTTTTGCCTTCGCCTGCCTGGCAAGGGTACCGAGGAATATATCAACCGCGCTCATGAAGGCGTGACTGCCAAGGCAGCCGCGGCAGCCGATGTCAGCCCCGAGGTCGTTCATTTCGATGAGACAACCGGCGTGATGGTGACGAAATTCATCGAGGGCGCCGAGACCATGTCGCCGGAAAGTTTCAAGTCGCGAAAGGGGAGCCCGGCCCGGGCGGGCAGGGCGTTCCGCAAGCTGCACGAGTCCGGTGCGCGGTTTCCCTTCACCTTCGAGCTTTTCGCAATGATCGACGACTACCTTAAGGTTCTGTCGATCAAGGACGTGGAGTTGCCGGAAGGGTATCACGAGGTGGTGGCGGAATCTGAAGCCGTTCGTTCCGCTCTTGTCGCCCATCCATTGACGAACGTTGCATGCCATTGTGATCCGCTATGCGAGAATTTCCTCGATACCGGCGAAAAGATGTGGATCGTCGACTGGGAATATTCCGGTATGAACGATCCGATGTGGGACCTTGGCGATCTTTCTGTCGAGGGCGGGTTCGACGCGGCGCAGGATGAAGAGATGATCCACGCCTATTTTGGAGGTGAACCGCGCCCGGCCGATCGCGGCCGCATCATCATCTACAAGGCGATGTGCGATCTGCTTTGGACGCTGTGGGGACTTATCCAGCTTGCCAACAACAATCCCACCGACGATTACCGCGCTTATGCCGATGGGCGCTTCGCACGGTGCAAGGCGTTGATGGCGACGCCGGATTTCGCCCGGCACGTGAAGGCGGTTGCGGCAGGATAGGATTCAGTTCTTGCGCGCCAGCACGAGGTGACCGGGGACCGGTTCGCCTTCCTCATGGCGTACGGTGATCGCCTCGGCATGGATCAGCTTGAGCTCCGTGCCCGCAAGCGTCTTCTCCAGATAGGCAAGGTCATGGGCGAAGCGCTGGTTCGGTCCGACCACGAATGGCCTGCCTTTAAGGGCTTCCGCATCAAGTGTCTCGGTCGAGAAGGCAAAGATGCCCTTTGCGTTCAGGCGGGCCGAGCTTGCGGAGAACAATTCTTCCACACCGCCGAGGTAGGGCAGAACATCGGCCGCGACGATCAGGTCCCAATCGGCCTCATCGGTCTGCTCGCGCAGGAACGATACGATTTCGCCGATGTAGAGATCGTCATACAGATCCCGCTCGGCGGCGAGACCGATCATCTCCTCGGACAGATCGACGGCGACACGCTCTGTGGTGACCGGCTCAAGGGCCACACCGCACAGGCCGGTGCCACAGCCAAGATCGAGCATGCGCGGGTAGGGACCCGGTGCGTGGGCGGCCAGCGCTCCAGCGATCAGGTTGGGCACATCGTAGCCCAGCTGCCGCACGAGAATGTCATCGAAAGCATCGGCGTGCTGATCGAACAGCGTCATGACATATGCCGGAGACGCGCGATCCGGTGTTTCTCCCCGGCCCATGGCGGCCAGCCGCACAGCCGCGCCGCCGCAATCGTCGGGATCGATGCGCAGCACCTCGCGCCAGGCTTCGGTGGCCTTGTCGAGCTTTCCGGATTTTTCGAGCTTGAGCGCGCGCTCATATGCGCGTTCCAGAGCGTCCAGATCGTTTGCGTTCATGATGTCTTTCGAAAGGCGCGGGTTCGCGCTCAGTTGGTCTGCGCCTGTGGCTGGCTATCCTTCAACGCCGCGCTGACGTCCCGAGTCAATCGGGTTTTCAGACTTTCGGCCATGAAAAGCCGCCCAATTACGTCTTTCAGTTCCGCATCCGTGGAGATGCCCGCCTTCCGCATGTCGGACAACGTCTGTGCCAGTTCCTGTTCATTGCCGAGTTCGTGGTTACAGGCGGCGCGCAGAAGCAGGAAATTGGTTTGCCGAGGAGAGTTGGCGCGGTTCGTCAGCGCAAGCGCGTCCTTGCACCGCCCATCGAAATAGGCATGGGTCGCCGGAGCGATGTAGCTCCACGATGGCGGTATCGGATTGAGTGACCATGACCTCTGGATCAGGGCTGTTCCCGTAACCCAGTCCCCGAACGCAAGAGAGATTTTTGATCCGTAATCGGAAAGCAGGTCCGGGTTGTTGGGGTTGCGCCTTATGGCTTCCTGTCCGATCGCCTTGAAAGTCGTGAGGTCGCCTTTCAGAGCCGCGAGCGCAATACGGGATTGGGCGGCAAGCGATGAATAGGGATCGGCTTTCAGAGCCGCCGAGGCGTATTGCAAGGCAAGTTCCACCGGGTCATGGCCTGGGTCGGGGTTGTACTTGTAGCGATACTCGTCGAGCAGGATGAATGCGTAGGCCGCAAGCCCCTCGGCGTAGTTCGGGTATTGCTTCAATGTTTTTTCAAAACAATCCCGCGCGGATTTGTGTTGCTGAGGATCGAAATTGCGCCAGTAGACGTAGGTCAGCATGACGCAATGGTATGCTTCATAGGCGGGCGCCTTGTCGCGCAAACTCAGACCCTGCTCGATCTGGCCGACAACCCCGCTGGGTTGCCCGACCGTTACGGCGATCGATTTGGCGATGTTCTGCTGCACGGCAAACAGGTCATCGACCGTCATGAGCGCTCTGTAGGTCTCGCTCCACAGGATGGCTCCCGATTCGTAGTCCTCCAGGCGCGCGGTTATGGTCAGGTCATCTCCCAGACGGCGGACCTGACCGGTAAGCCGGTAGTCCGCGATGGGTTTGGTGTTGCCCGGAGCCTGATGCTCAGGGGCGTTTTCGGATTGGCGGGCCACATAGACCGTGAGCCACCGAAAACGGGCCAGCTCTGAAATCGTGTCGACCGTCAGGCCGGTGGTCAGAATATCGTTTGCTGTGTTGCCGGACGTGTTCGTGAAAGGAACAGCGAGAATCCTGGGACCTTGCAAATGGTCCACCAGAGCGAGCGTGTCGGAGGTGGACGAATGTGGCTGATGCCTTTGCAGCCAGAACTGCGAGAACACGGCTAGGGAACCCGCGATCAACAGAGCCGCGAGCAGAATCGCGTAAGCGGGAAAGGACCTTGGCTTGCGGGGGTGGGAGCCGGTCTTGCGGCCCGGGACGAAGGACGGGCGGTAGCTGCCGCGTTCAATCACGATCCGTATAGGATCTTCGACGCCTTCCGTTCTGTAATACAGATCAAGCGACTTGCGCAGCCTGCCGGCTTCCACACGAACAATACTGTCCGCGATAGGGTCGAATGAGTCGGGACGGTCCAGAACCTGTATGCCGATGGAATAGGCCTTTATGCGCGCGCCTTGCCCGTCGAGTTCTTCATTCACGACGTACGCAAGTATCGCCTTGCTGCGCTCGGCATTTTCGAACGCCGCACTGGTCAGAATTTTCTGAAGTTCCTGCTCCACATCGGAGCGCTGGAAATCCACAGTGCCTGCCTCTCTGTCTCATCTGCCTGTTGTCGTCGATCAGATAGGGCTGACGTATGTTCCGGCGAACAGGAATGCCCCAAGTTACGCCACGTCAGCACATGTTACCACGGTGTTTGTTCTGGTCCGGTCAGGCGGAAAGACTAGGTTCGCCCATCATGGAAGCGGTGTCTTCAGCGGCGTATTTGCTGGCTGACAAATATGGCACCTGAGCTGAGCGGCCACGCGCCGCTTGAGAACCAGGGCGAGCAAATCACGCAAGTGAACGCGATGGTCCCGCTGCCGGAAAATCCGGACGTGCCGGCGATCATCTCATATTCGCGTGCAGAGCGCAGCCCATAATAGAATGAGGTCATCAAGGTGGGTCACCCTGTTCAAGATCGTGCCGCGGAAGCGCAGGACGCAGTGGCATCGCAAGGCGATTCACGCAGTTATTCAATTGCGGATCTCGCCGGGCATTTCGGCCTGACGATGCGCGCATTGCGCTTCTATGAGGAAAAAGACCTTTTGCGTCCCGTCAGGAAGCGCAACCGCCGGATTTACACACAGTCCGATTTCAACATTCTGACGGATATCGTGCGCATGAAGGCTGTCGGCATGACAATTGCCGAAATCCGGTCGATTATCGACCTGATACGCTCAGGGCAGACTGCCGAGGCTGAAGCGCAGAGCGTGCAAATCGCTCAAAGGCGCAGGCAAGAGATTGATAAGCAGATCAAGGAACTTTGCGAGGCCGCCGAGGAAGCGGACAGGCTTGCCGGGGCGATCAAGGCGAGGGTTGGATGGTTCAAGTCCGCCTGATGTCTCCAGGTTCCCGGAATCGCAGCCGAAGCGATTCCACTGATGAGGCTTGCGGATACAGCTTTTGCGCGGAGCCGGATTTTTGATTCCGCTACCGGCGCGTAAAAAGACGATCTGTGTCAAAGAGCGTATCTGTCGATCTTGCCCTTGGCTTTGGGACGCGTTAAGCCTTGCCCGTGGTTCGTTCGCAGGCGCGATATGCGCGGCAACGGGCTTGGGGACAATGGGGCACGCCGGGATCCGCACTTGCGATCCCGCGCAATGCCCTTAAACATTCGGACAAGAGACGCGGACGCAGGGCATGCCGGAGCTGTTGCAGGACTATCTTCCGATTGCTGTTTTTCTCGGTATCTGTGTTGTCATCGCCCTGGCGCTGATGGCGTCACCGTTCATTCTCGCGGTGAACAATCCCGACAGCGAAAAGGTTGCCGCCTATGAGTGCGGTTTCCAGCCTTTCGATGACGCGCGCATGAAGTTCGACGTGCGGTTCTATCTCGTCGCCATCCTGTTCATCATTTTCGACCTTGAAGTCGCCTTCCTGTTTCCCTGGGCCGTTGCTTTCGGCGACCTGGGGTGGTTCGGGTTCTGGTCAATGATGATTTTCTTGGGCGTTCTGACGATCGGCTTCGCCTACGAGTGGCGGAAAGGGGCTCTGGAATGGGATTGAGTAATCCGCAAGGCGGCACGATGGTGGCGCCCGCTCCGAAGGGTGTGATCGATCCGCGCACCGGACGCCCGGTCGGGGCGGACGATGCTTTCTTTGGCGAGATCAACGCCGAACTGGCCGACAAGGGCTTCATCGTCACCGCAACGGACGATCTCATCAATTGGGCCCGTACCGGCTCGCTGATGTGGATGACCTTCGGTTTCGCCTGCTGCGCGGTGGAGATGATGCAGGTGTCGATGCTGCGCTACGA
>JAGRLC010000009.1 GCA_020441995.1 Rhodobiaceae bacterium | reverse complement strand
CGCGCTCGATGTCCATGGAATCGAGGACCTGGCTCTTCATCTCGCGCTCGGTCAGTCCGCCGGTCATCTGGATGAGGCGGTCTGCAAGCGTGGACTTGCCGTGGTCGATATGGGCGATGATCGCGAAATTTCGGATCAGGGAAAGGTCTGTCATGGCGCGGCTAGATATCACTGCTTTCGCAGCGCGGGAAGATATTTACGCATGTCTTGTTCACGCCATTTGACCAAATTCCGCGAAGCACACATGCTTCGGCCCGAGGAGCCGAATCGGTGCGCGCAAATCCACCCTGCCACATCACCGTTGAAAAGGCCTGCCGGCGATGCTGGCCGGCGGTGGCGCTAGCCATCGCTTTCGCCTTTGCGCCTTGTGTCCCGCTACAGGCTGAAACGGTTCAGCCGAAGCAGCAACAAACGCCCGAACAGCGCGAGGCCATACCCGCCCGCATGCTCAGCCAGGCCCGGCAACTGACCGACTCGGCCCTTGCCACAACCGGCTCCGCCCGCATCTCCGGGCTGGCGGCGGCACTCGACACGCTCATCGACATCGTCGATCAGCACCCCAATAGCGACATTGCGGTGCAGCTTCGCGGCGGCAAGCGTGTCGGCGGGTTGTCGATTGCCGATCTCAGCACGCTGCTGTTGGGTCTGACCGACGCCGACCCGTTCACCGCCGCGCAGGCCGAAGCGCTGGCGGATGCGCAGGAGCGCGCCGCGCGCGGCGGCGCCATGCCGCAAGACGGCGATCTGCCGATGGTCACGGGCTCGATCAACCCGGTTCCTGACGGCACTGCCATCCTGGAGCCGGAAGCGCCATCCATGCCGGTGCCGGACGATCGCCTTACGCTTGCTCCCGATGAAGCCATTGCCGCCTGCGACCGGCTGGCCGCCAGCCCCAACGACGCGACCCGCACCGCCGACGGCATCTGGCAGACGGTGATGGACACCGACGCCGCCATTCTCGCCTGCGACCAGGCGGTAAAGGCCGCGCCCGATAACGGACGGCTCAAATTCCAGCTTGGCCGCGCCATCTACCGTTCCGGAAAGCCCGCCGATGCCGCGCTGCTGTTCGGACAGGCCGCAACACTGGGGCATCTGGCCGCGCAGGCGCAACTGGGGCTGATGCTGATCGCCGGAGACGGCATGGACCGTGATGCGGCGCGCGGCTTTGCGCTGGTCAAAAGCGCCGCTGACCGAAACGATCCCTTCGCCATCGCCATGCTCGGCGAACTGACCACCCACGGCCTCGGCACGCTCAAAGACGAGGCCGCCGGGCTGGAACTCTACCGGCGGGCGGCGGAACGCGGCAGCCCGATCGGAATGCAGCGGCTGGGCGAAACGCTGGCGGCGCGTATGGCCGGTCCCGAAACCGATGCCGAGGCGCTCGACTGGCTCAACAAGGCCGTCGCCGCGGGCGCCCCGACAGCGCATCACATGATCGGCGTTTTCAACCGCGACGGGCGCGGCGTCGCCAAGGATGCATCCACTGCGCTGTCGCATTTCCGGCTGGCCGCCATGGCCGGAGATGCGCGTTCGCTTTACGAAGTGGGCGCGGCCTATATGAACGGGCGCGGGGTGAAAGCCGACGAGCGCGAAGGCGTTTCATGGATGCGGCGGGCGGCGCAGGCGGGATTGACCGACAGCTACTATTCCCTCGCCTATGCGCATGCCTTCGGACATGGCGCCGAACGCAACCCGAAGGAAGCGGCGCGCTATATGTTCCTGTCGCTGAAAGCGCGTAGCGAAACGGCCTTTGGCCAGATGACCCGCAACCCGGAACAATGGCCTCCCGACATGCGCCGCGAGCTGCAGCAGATCATGGCGGACCAGGGGCTTTATTCCAGCACGGTCGATGGCAGTTTCGGCCCGGCAACACTGGAAGCCATCGCCGGCATTGCCGGCAGCTGACGCTTTGTTTTGCCGCGTGCTCCGGGCGGAAAACCGCCAGGCTCTTTTCCTAAATACGCTCTAGAGCGTAATCCCGGCGCCTTCGCGGCGGTGATCTCCGACGGCTTCCAGCGCGCCGCGCGGCGTCAGCACGGCGGCATGGACGCCGCCGAAATAAAGGCTCGGTTCAGCCCAGGCGCGATGCTCCTCGAACGCCCGCGTAATGGCGCGGCGATCGTCCTCGTCGAACAATTCGTCTACGAGAACATCCTCGAAATCGAGGAAGCCGCGTTCGATGTGCAAACGCGGAGCTGCGACCGCATCGGCGAGCGGCAGGTTACGCAGCGCCAGGTTGGCGAGCACCTGAAGCACCGCCGTCCGGATGCGGTTGGAGCCGCCGGAGCCAAGCGCCAGCGCCCCGCCATCGCGCCAGCCGCCGACACAAGGGCTCATCATCGAGGACAGCCGTTCACCCGGTTCCCATTCGTGGAAACCGTGCGGATTGACGTCCTCCTCGCCGAGCATGTTGTTGATCATGAAACCGCAGCCGGGAACGAGCCGGCCGTTGCCCTCGCCGTTCGACACGGTGATCGCTACCGCGTTGCCGTCCATGTCCGTCACGGACACATGGGTGGTGCCGCGCTGGGCGACATGACCGCCTGATCCGGGTTCGCCGATCAGACGGCCAGCGTCCTGCGGGCTTTCGCGCCAGAAGCGGTCGACCTCGTCCACCGCGCGCGCCAGCACCGGCCAGTAGCGGCGCTCGTTCAACGCCGCAAGCTTGCGGCACATGGCGGAGATGAGCGCGCCACCCAGCGCCGGCGGCGGATTGGTCCATACCGTCAGCGGGCCGAGCTTTGCCTCGACGGGACGGCGCTTCTCGACGTGGTAATTCTCCATGTCGGCTCGGCGCAGGTGACCTCCATGGGCTTCCGATTGCCCCGCCATCAGGCTTGCGATCTCGCCATGGGTGGCGATGCGGCTGCCTTCGCGGGTGATGGTGTCGAGCGCATCGGCGAGATCGGGGTTCTTCATCGTCGCCCCGGCGGCATAGACCCCGTCGTGATCGTCAGTCTTGCCGAACAGCTTCGCCGCATCGGGCCTGAAGGTCAGGATCGGCGCGACGACGCCAAAGAGCTTCGCCTGAAACGGCGAAATCGTGACGCCATCGCGCGCCGCGGCAATCGCCGGTTCGGCCAGCACGCGCATCGGCAGGCGGCCATAACGCTCGTGCAGTTCGAAGAGGCCCGGCACGAAACCGGGCACAGCGCTCGCGCCTGCGCCAACATGAAAGCCTTGCGTAGTGGTTCCGAAATCGGCGTGAACTTCGGTGAACTCGATATCGTTGATGCTGCGCTTCACGCCTGGCGCATCGACGAAAAAATCGAGAACCTCCGCCTTGCGGCGGCCAAGGATCGCGGCGAAGCCGCCGCCGCCGGGCGAGGCCAGAACCGGCTCGCAGACGCAAGCCATCCACAGCGCCGCGACGGCCGCGTCAACGACCGTACCGCCTTCGGCCAGCACCTGAACGCCGGCATCCGCCGTCAGCGCGTGGCCGGCGGCGACTGCGGCACGGGTTAAACGTTTACGCGCTACCAAGTTTTCAATCTCCGTAGCGCGTAGCGTTGTTTATTCGGCGGCGACGCGCAAGCCCGGTGCGGCGTTAAGCACCTTGCCGTCGACGTGATCGGCAAAGCGCTTGAAGTTGTCGTTGAACATGCGCGCCAGCGACATCGCCTGATGATCGTAAGCCGCCTTGTCGGCCCATGTCTCGCGCGGGTTGAGAATCGCCTGGTCGACACCCTCAACCGCCACGGGAACATCGAACCCGAAGATCGGATCGCGGCGCATCTCGGCATCGCGCAGGTTACCGTCCAGCGCCGCGGACAGCAGCGCGCGGGTCGCGGCAATCGGCATGCGCGAGCCGGTTCCGTGCGCACCGCCGGTCCAGCCGGTGTTGACCAGCCAGCAATCGACGCCGTGCTCGTCGATGAGCTTGCGCAGCATGTTGCCATAGACACTGGGATGGCGCGGCATGAAGGGGGCGCCGAAGCAGGTGGAGAACGTCGCCTGCGGCTCGGTCACGCCCTTCTCGGTTCCGGCGACCTTGGCGGTGTAGCCGGACAGGAAGTGATACATGGCCTGGCTCGGATCGAGCTTGGCAATCGGCGGCATGACACCGAAGGCATCGCAGGTCAGCATGACGACAGCGGCGGGCTGGCCGGCGCGGCCTGAAAGGCTCGCATTGGCGATCGCCTCGATGGGATAGGCGACTCGGGCATTCTCGGTCAGGCTGCCGTCGTCGAAATCGGGCAGGCGCGTCGCATCGTCGATGACGACGTTCTCCATCACCGAGCCGAAACGTTCAGTCGCGCCATAGATGGCCGGTTCGGCCTCGCGCGACAGGCGGATTGTCTTGGCGTAGCAGCCGCCTTCGAAATTGAAGATGCCGTTTTCGCTCCAGCCATGCTCGTCGTCGCCAATGAGCGTGCGGGTCGGGTCGGCGGAGAGCGTCGTCTTGCCGGTGCCCGACAGGCCGAAGAACACGGCTGCGCGGCCATCGTCGGCGACATTGGCCGAGCAGTGCATCGGCATGACGTTCTTGGTTGGCAGCGCGTAGTTCAGCGCGCCAAAGACCGACTTCTTCATCTCGCCGGCATAGGAGGTGCCGCCGATGAGCACGATGCCGCGCTCAAGATCGCAGGCGATGATCGTATCGGAGCGGCATTCGTGGCGGTCGGGATCAGCCCTGAAGCTCGGCAGGTCGATGATGGTGATGTCCGGCACGAAAGACTTCAGATCGGCCGCGTCCGGGCGGATCAGCATGTAGCGGATGAAGAGGGCGTGCCAGGCATATTCGCAGAACACGCGGACCTTGACGCGGTGTTCGGGGTCGGCGCCGCCATAGAGGTCCTGCGCCAGCAGATCGCGCCCCTCCGCATGGGCAATCATGTCGGCGTGCAGCCGGTCGAAGGCCTCACGGCTGATCCCCTTGTTGTTGTCCCACCAGATCTGGTCTTCGGTGCCGGCGGTGCGGACCAGGAACTTGTCCTGCGCCGAACGTCCGGTGTGCGCGCCGGTTTCGACGCAGATCGCGCCATGGGCGGTCAGCTTGCCCTCGCCGCGCGCAACAGATTTTTCCACCAGAACCGGCGCCAGGTCGTTCCACGCCAGGGATTTGAGATTGCGCAGACCAAAGCGGTCCGCCCCGAAGTTTTGGTTATGGACTCCGGATTCCTTTTCCACGTGCCCGTTCACGTTCCTCTCCTCAAGAAGCAAAAAATTCCGGTTCGACCGGAAATTCGATGATCTTTTTGGACCCTTGAACCGGGCCTTTGGTTTTTATGAGGCGCGGACGGTACGGCCATAGCCGCCCCCCGGCAATACGCACTTCGCACAATAGGCGCGGAGCTAGCCGCGGGCATCCTCCGCCATCTGCTTGAGCATCATGCGCAGGACATTGGGGCTCTCGACGCGGCGCGGGAAAAGAATACGCGTGAGCGTCATGTCACGGCGCAGCGTCAGCCCGTCAGGGTCGCAAGCCACGCAGACAAATCCATCTCCCTCCAGCCCGGCGAGCTTGCGGGCATAAAGCTCCAGCGCGTCGGCATGGTCTTTGTTCATATGTTCAACCGCACCGCCTTCGGCAGCAGCCAGTTCGTCCGTGCCCTCAACAGCCGTCAGCATGTCCTGCGGCGTCAGGTCGACGATGCGGCCGAAACCGGCGACAAGATGCCCCGTTTCGATCTCCATGCGATAGAAGGAGAAATCCTTGAAGCCTGAATAGAATTTCGCGTCCGGATGATGGCGCAGGTAGCGTTCGCGGGGAATGTCCGCATCCGTCGCGCCAAGCGTTCCCGTCAGGCTGACGCGGGGCCGCGTCATCGGGTCGGCGGAGCCGTCATCCTCGGTGCGGGCATCGAGCAGCAGCGACACGCGGTTGTCGGCGGCAAGATTTGCGGTGTGGACCGCAAGCGTCGACAGCAGCAGCACCGGGGCGCCATCGAAGTCCGGCGCGACCGCCGCCATGGAGGCGTATGGCGCCTTTGTTTCCGCATCCAGAGTGGCCAGCGTCCCGACCAGCGACGCGCGCAGAAGATCGCGCGCCGCAGCCGGTGCGTCGAACTCCTCTTTGTCGTTGTCTGCTTGCCGGGGCGTGCTTTTCGCGGACATTTCCTGGTCTCCTGAAGCGTTTTAGGGCCGTTTGCCGTTGCCCTGACCATCGAGGACGCAAGACATCGCATTGTCAACGTGTCATAATTTCGCCGCAGCGCCAGCGGAAGTGCGTTTCGCGGCTTTGATTGCAATGCTGCGGCAAACTCCCGCTGCGGTACAAACGAGGCCTGCCGGGCCGGCGCCCTTCTCTTTTGTCATTTGCCGGCAACCGGGTGTATCAACTCTTCCGCAGGGCACATGTTGCGTGCCCTTATACCGGGTCCGTCAGGGCCTTCATAGAAATCAGCAAGAATCTCAAAGCCATGCCAACAATTGCCCTTGTCGACGACGACCGGAACATCCTGACCTCGGTTTCCATTGCCCTGGAATCGGAAGGCTACCGGGTACAGACCTATGCCGATGGCGCCTCCGCGCTGGAAGGACTGAAGACCAATCCGCCCGATCTCGCCGTCTTCGATATCAAGATGCCGCGCATGGATGGCATGGAACTGCTGCGCCGTCTGCGGCAGGCCTCGGAGCTTCCGGTGATTTTTCTCACCTCAAAGGACGAGGAAATCGACGAACTGTTCGGCCTGAAAATGGGCGCCGACGATTTCATCCGCAAACCCTTCTCGCAGCGCCTGCTGGTGGAGCGCGTCAAGGCGGTGCTGCGGCGCGCGCAGCCCAAGGATGTCTCGGCACCGAAGACGGATGCCGCCCGCGTTCTGGAACGCGGCAATCTGTTGATGGACCCCGAACGGCACACCTGCACATGGGGCGGCAACAACGTAACGCTGACCGTGACGGAATTCCTGATCCTGGAATCGCTGGCGCAACGGCCCGGTGTCGTGAAGAGCCGCAACGCCCTGATGGACGCGGCTTACGACGATCAGGTCTATGTGGACGACCGGACCATCGATAGCCATATCAAGCGGCTGAGGAAGAAGTTCCGCGCCGTCGACCAGACATTCGACATGATCGAAACGCTTTATGGCGTAGGATACCGGTTCAAGGAGGCTTGAACCTGAACAAGCGCCGCGAGGTCTGATGGCGATCGAGACCCAAAATCGCTGGTCTGTACAGCCCGATGCCGCAGAGGCGTCGCGCGGCGACGGCGATTTGGAGTCCGGCGAAAGCGAAGCCCGCGGCGGTTCGAAGTTCGGGCGGCGGCTGCGCGCCATCGGCAGCATCGTCTCATCGAGCCTGACGCGGCGCATCGTCTTCCTCAACCTCGCCGCCATGCTGGCGCTGGTCTGGGGCATTCTCTACCTCAACCAGTTCAAGGAAGGGCTGATCGACGCCCGTGTCGAAAGCCTGCTGATCCAGGGCGAGATCATCGGGGCGGCCATCGCCGCCTCCGCCACCGTCGACACCGATTCAATCGTCATAGATCCGGAAAAGCTGCTCGAACTGGAAGCCGGCGAGAGCCTGACGCCGACCGAGCCGGATTCGCTCGATTTTCCCATCAACCCGGAAGACGTGGCGCCGATCCTGCGCCGCCTGATCTCGCCGACCAAGACGCGGGCCCGCATCTACGACCGCGACGGCATCCTGATCCTCGATTCGCGCCATCTGTATTCGCGCGGCCAGATCCTGCGTTTCGACCTGCCGGCCCCGCAGACGGAAAGTGAAAGCTGGTACGACTGGATCGCCAGCCACATCCGCCGCTGGCTGCAGCGCTCCGACCTGCCGGTGTATCAGGAACTCGGCCCCATGGAGGGCAAGGAGTATCCGGAAGTCGCAGCCGCCCTTGGCGGCAATCCGCTGAGCGTCGTGCGGGTCAATCCCGAAGGCGCTCTGATCGTTTCGGTCGCTGTTCCGGTGCAGCGCTTCCGCGCCGTGCACGGCGCCTTGCTGCTGTCCACGCAGGGCGGCGACATCGACCAGATCGTGCATGCCGAACGCCTCGCCATCGTGCGCACCTTCGTGGTGGCGGCCGCGGTCGCGCTGGTTCTGTCGATCCTGCTGGCGCAAACGATTGCCGGGCCCGTCCGGCGGCTTGCTTCGGCTGCGGAACGGGTGCGGGTCGGCGTCAAATCGCGCACCGAGATTCCCGACTTCACGCGGCGCCAGGACGAGATCGGCCATCTGTCCGGCGCCTTGCGCGCAATGACCAACGCGCTCTATTCGCGCATGGAAGCCATCGAGCGTTTCGCCGCCGACGTTGCGCATGAGATCAAGAACCCTCTCACCTCGCTGAGAAGCGCAGTCGAGACGCTTCCCCTGGTGAAGAAGGACAGCGACCGCGACCGGCTGCTCGACATTCTCAAACATGACGTGGGGCGGCTCGACCGGCTGATCAGCGATATTTCCGATGCCTCGCGGCTTGATTCCGAACTGGCGCGCGGCGACGCCAAACCGGTCGATCTCGAAGCCCTGCTCGATGCGGTGGTGAAGATGAGCAACGAGATGCGCGAAAACGGCCATTCACCCGTTGAACTGGATATTCGCGATCAGGACCGTCCGCTGATCATCCAGGGGCATGACAGCCGGCTGGGACAGGTGCTGCACAACCTGATCGACAATGCGAAATCCTTCTCGCCAGCGCACGAGCCAATCCAGATCAGCACCCGGTCCGACCGGCGGCGCATCGAGCTGCGCGTTGATGACACCGGGCCGGGCATTCCGACCGAGAACCTTGAGCGCATTTTCGAACGCTTCTACACCGACCGAGGCGAAGAATCCCCGTTCGGGCAGAATTCCGGCCTCGGACTGTCGATCTCGCGCCAGATCATCGAGGGCCACGGCGGCACCCTGCATGCCGAAAACCGGATGGGCGAAGACGGTCAGCGCATCGGCGCCCGCTTCGTGGTGAGGTTGCCGCGCGCGTGAGCCTGGCCCCGACAATTCATGCGACTTCAATCGTGCTCGGCACCCAGGGCGTACTGATCCGCGGCAGGCCGGGCGCCGGAAAAACCGCGCTGGCGCTGCATCTGCTCGGACAGGCCGGCGCGCATGTTTACGCGGCCCTTGTCAGCGACGACAGGACCGCCGTCAGCGCCGAAAACGGCAAGCTGATCGCGCGCGGCATCGATTCAATTGTCGGACTTGCGGAAATCCGCAACCTTGGCATAGCCCCGGTCAAACGGCGCACCGGAAGCGCCTGCGTGACGCTGATCGTCGATCTGGTGGACGGCACGGAGACAGTCCGGCTTCCTGAACCGGAGGACCGCAAAGCGCGTATCGGGAACATCGATATTGATGTTTTGCGCTTGCCGGACGCCAAGAACGGCAGCCTGGAAGCCAAGGCCGAAGCTGTGTTTGCCGCGCTTGGGCTGTCGCGCACGTGCAATGCACCGCCTGTGGATGGGTGAAACAGTCACTTGTGAAACGCCGGCAGGGCTTGCAGGTTTGTCTGCAGCCTGTTCAAGTGCGCCGGCATGTTGAAACGTTGAGAGAAGAACCGGAATGATCGGCCTTGTTGTCGTTACGCATGGCTTGCTCGCCAAGGAATTCCGCGCCGCAGTGGAACATATCGTTGGCCCGCAGGAGCATTTCGAAACCATCTCCATCGGCCCCGACGACGATGTCGAGCAGCGGCGCAGCGAAATCCTCGAATCCATTTCGCGCGTCAATCAGGGGGATGGTGTTGTCGTCCTGACCGACATGTTCGGGGGCACCCCGTCCAATCTCGCCATCTCGATCATGGAAGGCGCACCCGTGGAGGTGCTTGCCGGCGTCAATTTGCCGATGCTGGTGAAACTGGTCAGCGTGCGCGACGACATGCCTCTGGCCGAAGCCGTCCGCGCCGCCGGCGACGCGGGCCGCAAATACATCAGCGTTGCCAGCGAAATCCTGTCGGGGCAGTGACTTGAGCGCCGACGCGGGAAAGGTTTTCGAGGACGCATCCGCCGTTTCGTCGCGGGTGACCATCTGTAACGCCAAGGGCCTGCACGCGCGGGCGTCGGCCAAGTTCGTACGGCTGGCCGAACAATTCGAGGCCGATATCGCGGTGCGGCGCGACGAAGCCGCCGTTGAAGGCACATCAATCATGGGCCTTTTGATGCTTGGCGCCGCCAAGGGCTGTGAAATCGAGATCGCGGCAAGCGGCAAGGAAGCTGAAGGCGCGGTCAGCGCCCTGTCGGAACTGGTCGCGGAAGGGTTCGGCGAAAACGATCCGCAGGATACCGCCAAGTGATGCCGCCCGCCCGGCTCCCGGCCTGCCTGCTTATCCATGCCTGCCCGCTTATATAAAGGTATCTTTATAAATCTATTGATCGCGTCTGCGGGCTCTGCTACCTCCTGCTCAATCTAAACATATGGGCCGGACGCAGGCGGATGTTCGCTTGCTGTCAGGGCCGCGCCGCAGCGGATGCGGCCATCTGGAAATCAGGAAAGGTCACGCACGTGAGCGCAGACAAGGATTACGTCGTCGCGGACATCAAGCTTGCCGATTGGGGCCGCACAGAGATCGAAATCGCCGAAACCGAAATGCCGGGCCTGATGGCGACCCGCGAGGAGTTCGCGGCCAGCCAGCCCTTGAAGGGCGCGCGCATTGCCGGCTCCCTGCACATGACGATCCAGACCG
>JAGRLC010000066.1 GCA_020441995.1 Rhodobiaceae bacterium | reverse complement strand
CTTTCGTTCCGATCAATCCACTAGGGTCGCGGAAATTGTCGTCCTGCTCGGCCTCAGCGCTGGTGGCCGTCCTGGCGAGCGCTTGATGCAACGGCTGGGCATTCCGGTCAGCGACGACACCATCCTGCGGCAGTTGAAGCGGGATGCGAAGGTCGCTCATTGCTATAGCGAGATCCGCGTGGTTGGCATCGATGACTGGAGTTGGCGGCGGGCGACAAGCTATGGGACGATCATGGTGGATCTCGAGCGCCGCTCTGTTGTCGATATTCTCGATGACCGGAGCGTTGAGAGTGCGGCCAGGTGGCTGCGCAACCATCCCTCCGTCGAGGTCGTGAGCCGAGACCGCTGCGGCCTGTATGCTCAGGCCGTCCGTGAGGGTGCACCGCAGGCCCGGCAGGTCGCCGATCGGTTTCATCTGATTCAAAACCTTCGCTCGGCCATCGAAGAACAGATGTGCCTTTCCGGCCGTGCTTCAGGAAGAGCCATCCTATCCGAGGCAACACATCGCCGTCGCGCCCGTCTCGCACATAGGCAATCTCGCCAGGAGATATTCGAGATGCTCCACGCCTTCCGGCAGCAGGGTCTGTCTTACGGCGAGATCGCCCGGCGGACCGGCTATGAGCGTCGCAGTGTAGCGAACTGGCTCAAGTTCAAGGCTCCGCCAGACAGGCGGCGAGCAGCATTGAACCCCACATCACCATGGTATTTCGAAACGTTCCTTGCTCAGTGCTGGAAGGACGGAAACCGCTGCGGGCGGCATCTGTTTCATGACGTCAAGCAGCGCGGCTACACCGGCAGCTTCGCCAATCTGGAACGCCTGCTGGGAGCCTGGCGGCGAGCTGAAAGAGAGCAGGCCGATCACATCACGTCTCCCGCGCTTAACCTGAACTTGGAGCCGGTCCGAGATCCGGATACCGGTCATGCGATCTCGCCGGTAGTCGCCGCGGCGCTATGCATAAAGCCGCGTGGCCTGCTGGCAGACCGGCAGGCAAGAAAGGTCGATGCCCTGAAGCAGGAATCTGACGCTTTCGCCAAGATGCGACACTTAGCGATGCGCTTCAACGGCATCCTTCGCAGCAAGAGATCGGCACCACTGGACCCCTGGATCGACGATGCAATCGACTCCGAACTCATTCCCATCATGAGGTTCGCCCGTGTCTTGCGCAGAGACATTGATGCCGTCAACAACGCCATCGAACTGCCCTGGAGCAACGGACAGGCCGAAGGCCAGATCAACCGGCTCAAGACCCTCAAGCGCGCAATGTACGGCAGGGCAGGTCCCGAACTGCTGAGGGCGCGAATGCTGCCGCCGCGCCACACAGATTGAGGAAGAACCGTTTTGGAAGCCGTTTGACAGCTTGAGACCCCCGCTCGGGCTACGCCCTCCCCGAGGGTCTCATGCGAGCGCCACTGTGGACGACTTTTACGCCGCCGTTGACACTTATCGCCAGTAGAATGAGGTTTAATTCGCCAGTCACTGAATCCTGATCTGACCGTCGCGGTTAGATGCGTGATGCGTCGTCCAGGAAATCCCTGGGTGCCCATGCGATGTCGGCGAGCGTGTAGCGGTCAAGCGTGTTCTGGAACGACGACAGCGCATCATGCAGCATGCCGGAAAGCTTGCAGCACTGCGTAATCGTGCACCGGTTGCCGGTAGCAAAGCACTCGACCAGGGCGAAGTCCGGTTCGGTCAGCCGGATCACGTCGCCGATGCGGATGTCTTGCGGCCGGCGGCCGAGCGTCAGCCCGTCCAACCTGCCGCGAACCGCCGTTAGGTACCCGGCGCGGGTGAGCGTGTTGGCCACCTTGTTGAGATGCGCCCTCGACACGCCGAAGGCCCGCGCGGTCTCCTCGATGGTGAACAGCCGGTCCCCGGCGGCGGCCGCGAACGCCAGCATGTGTAGCGTGTAGTCGGAAAAACTCGTCAGCCGCATGTCGCTCCAGCCTCCGCCGCACACCGGCCACTGCCGGCTGTCCCGTCAGGTCACAGGCTGTCCGCCGTGATCGGCTCGAAGGCAAGTGTGTTTTTGCCGCGATTGTAGGCCAGCGCAAGGCGGAACGAGTGCACGATGCGCAGTGCCCGCTCCATGAACAGCGCCGCGATCTTGGGCGGGCAGTGGCTTTGGACGGTCGAGCGAAACAATCCCAGCCAGCGCCGGAAATGCTGGTCCCCTAGGCAGCGCCAGATGCGGAGGCAGCGGACGCCGTCGTAGCGGCTGGTGCAGAGCATCAAAGACGACCAGAAGTCGCACATCGTCATCAGATGCCGCGGCCAGTCATACGGGGCGATGGCGCCGTTGAATACCGGCCCGAGCAGGGGTGTCCTTGCGGATCTCGTCATAGAAACCGTTAACCACGTCGTGGATCATCCGCTCGTCCAGCTGCTCGGTCAGCACCTTGCCGTCGATGACGATGGTTGGCTTTTCTTCTGCGTCTTCGCTCATGTCTGCTTTCCGCTGTCGGCCAAGCTGATGCGGCCCTCGGCCGTGCAACAATGATAGGTCCGTAGTGCAACAGCTTCACCATGCGGATTAAAACATTTATATCTTTGTGCCGCACGCTGCCGACACACCTGCAATGGGAGGCGAGATGAGGCTCGAGCTTGACCAGACCGGAGATTTCGTCCTGGACCCGGCGTTCCTGGCGGCGCGGCTTTCGATGGAGGCAAACGAGCTTCGG
This sequence comes from Rhodobiaceae bacterium, assembly GCA_020441995.1. Taxonomy (GTDB): domain Bacteria; phylum Pseudomonadota; class Alphaproteobacteria; order Rhizobiales; family Tepidamorphaceae; genus JACKJK01. The sequence continues at coordinate 16,222 of JAGRLC010000066.1, read as the reverse complement.
CGTCGCATGCGCCTCGGCCTCGTGACGAGCCTGGTGGAGCGCGGCGCCGACAGCGACAAAGGCTGCTAACGGCTGACCATATGGCGGTTTTGAAGGCGACACCGGTTTCGCGTGATTCAAGTGTCAAGCCAATTGTCCATGTCTTTCCGCCGGGAAATGGTGAGCCTTTTCAAACAATGGATCCCTGCGCAACGGTGGCACTTGGAATGACCGGGTAGGGTGGGGAAGCCGAGCTTCGTGCGGCGAATAGTCAAATGCCTCACGATAACACCTAGAGAAATGAGACTGCGAAACAAATCCGCTCGCAATTGCAACCTCAACCACCGGCATCGCTGTCTGAACCAATAATTGCCGAGCGAGCTCTAGTCGGAGTTCCATATAATAGCGCGAAGGGGAGCACTTGAGCTCTGTTCGAAATAGGCGTTCAATTTGTCTTCTTGACAGGCGAACATACGAAGCCAGGTCGTCCACGTGCATGGGTTCGCAAAGAGTTGCCTCCATTTTCTCCACCAGCTTCAGAATAATGGGATTGGTTGTGCCAATCTTGATTGATCTAGGAAGTCGCTGCCGATCGTCGTGCTTACGGATGCGTTCAACGAGCGCTTGATCGCAAATGCTTGCAGGCACCTGGTCGCCGAATTCCTGGCTGACGAGGTGCAAGATCATGTCAAAGGAGGCCGTTCCGCCAGCGCAGGTATAGAACCCGCCGTCGACTTCATAGATACCAGTAGTCGCATGAACATTCGAGAATCGTTCCACAAATCCTGGGTAGTTTTCCCAATGGATGGTGCAACGCTTTCCGTCGAGCAGCCCTGACAGTGCTAAAAAAAAGGCTCCTGTACAAACACTTCCCAGCGCGACACCTTTGTGTCGGCTTTCGCGTAGCCAAGCGATTGCAGCCTTGTTGTTGTGTCTTTCCACATTGCGGCCGCCACACACGATCGCCATCGTAGGGTGCTTGTCTCCGCCCAGGTGACTTCGTTCGACAGCAATCGAATTGTGAACGGCGATTTCCAGACCGCAACTGGCCGTCACATTTTCACCATCGAGGGAAACAAATCTCCAGCTGTAGGCATTGAAGCCGAGGACGTTATTCGCCAATCGAAGCGCTTCCACGGCACTTGAAAATGCAATTAAAGTAAACTGCGGAAGTAGATGGAATACAATTGTACGAGGTGCTTTGTGGGCGGCGCTCATCTGAAAAATGACTCTTTCTATTAGGCCGTGGTCCGAATACGGCCGAGTGTTGGCCGATCCACGCATTCGCCACTATTAATCGCCCGCGATAAATACTAAAGGATGGTTGCGACATTTTTAGAGGATAAATGGGACGGTCGGTATGCAAGGCATCGCACGGCGAACTTCTCAAGTAGAGGGGAAACCGCACCATGGCCCTCGGCTTTCGGTTGGGCTTATTCTCGAGCCTCGTTTCACGCTTGGGGCCTTAGCGAATTTCGTCGACGTGTTGCGTCTAGCAGAGGTGGCTCGGTTTGTCTGAACAGCTTCGTGCGCTTCGCTAAGTGGATTTCCGCCTCGATTATGCCGCCACCATCATTGGTGCCAGCGCGTTGAAGTAGGCCTGATCCGGTGTCTGCCGGTCAAGGGATGAATGTGGGCGTCGAGTATTGTAAAAGGTCAGATAGCGGCCGATGCCGACGCGGGCCTCGGACACGGTCTTGTAGGCGTGGAGGTAGACCTCCTCGTATTTGATCGAACGCCAGAGCCGTTCGACGAACACGTTGTCCCGCCACGCACCCTTGCCATCCATTGAGATGGCGATCTCCGCCTTCTTCAGCACCGCCGTGAAGTCCATCGAGGTGAACTGCGAACCCTGGTCGGTATTGAATATTTCTGGCTTTCCGTAGCGAGCCAGCGCCTCCCCGACCGCGTCGATGCAGAAGTCCGCTTCCATCGTGATCGACAGCCGCCACGACAAGACCTTCCGGCTGAACCAGTCCACGACAGCGCAGAGATAGACAAATCCTCGCGCCATGGGGATGTAGGTCAGGTCCATCGCCCAGACCTGATTGGGCCGGGTGACCGCCAGCTTTCGTAGGAGGTAGGGATAAATTTTGTGCCCTGGCGCTGATTTCGAGGTGTTCGGGCGGCGGTAGATCGCTTCGATGCCCATCTTCTTCATTAGCGTGGCGACGTGCAGCCGCCCGGTCTCCAGACCTTCTCCTCTCAAAAGCCCTTGCAACATCCGACTTCCGGCAAACGGGTAGTCGAGATGCAATTCATCGATCCGCCGCATCAGGGCAAGGTCGCCATCAGGCACCGGGCGTGGAGAATAATAGACGCTTCCACGGCTGAAGCCGAGAAGTTTCGCCTGGCGCACGACGGATAGCTTGTGCTCGCGGTCGATCATTTCTTTCCGCCCAGCAATCCCGCCTTGCCGAGCGCACCGGATAAAAAATCGTTCTCCAGTGTCAGCTCGCCGATTTTCGCGTGCAGCGTTTTGACATCGATGGTCGGACCCGTCGGCTCCGGTTTCGTTTCATCGCCGAACACACCCGCCGCCCCCTCAAGGAGCTGGTCTTTCCATTGCTTGATCTGGTTGGCGTGCACATCGAACTGTTGGGACAACTCCACCAGCGTCTGCTCACCTCGGATGGCGGCAAGTGCCACCTTCGCCTTGAAAGCCGGGCTATGGTTCCGGCGCGGTCGTCTCGTCATGGTATCTCCTGTTCCCGGCATCTAAGCCGAAGTCAGGCGGAAATTCCACTTATCCTGGTTGTGCAGATTTCCCGAGCCACCTCTAGCCGCGGATGACGGGGATAGGAGTCGTCAGGTTCAATGTAGCTGGCAGCTGATCTCGCACGATCTCGCGCCAGCTACGTCCAGCTGCGGCATTGTAGTTCAAACGCAAGACCTGCTCACGGATCCGGCCAAATTCGACTACATTGCTATTGTCGGCGGCCTCGTAGCTGGTGATCACAAACGAGTACGGATGGTCGATGATTACCTCAGAAGAGCGGCTGCTTTATCAGTTCCATTGATTGGCCTATGCAGTGGGTCCCTCACATTGCACAAAGCGGGTCTTTTGAGTGGATACCGTTGCTGTGTAAGCTGGTTTCACGACGCCGACTTTCTTGCCCAATTTGAAGGCGTGAAGTTGGTTTCAAACCAGATTTTTGTCGTCGATCGTGATCGGCTGACGTGTTCGGGCGGCGCGAGTACTGCCCATTTGGCGGCATTCCTGGTGGACCGTCATGTTGGCAAGTCGCAGGCTATGAAGAGCTTGCACATCATGATGATCAGTGAGGCCGAGACGGGAGAAGCGCCGCAACCAGGGCCCCCGCTCATCTATAAAACACACGACCCGATAGTAAAAAAAGCACTGCTATTTATGCAGCAGACCATAGACGCTCCCTTATCTGTCGCGCACATTGCGAGCAAACTCCAAGTAAATAAGAAGCTCTTAGAGAGGCGATTCAAAGCGTCTCTAGGAATTTCACCTTCGATCGCCTGCCGAGGAATAAGGCTGCAGCAGGTCCGCCATCTGTTGAAGACCACAGATAGGCAGGTTTCATCCATAGCAATCGAGTGTGGGTTTTGTGATGCTTCGCATCTCAGAGTCTGAATCGTAACGACCGCCATGTTTTCAAGGCCTTGCGAGCCTGCGGGTGAGCATGCGGATATTTGCGATGAAGACCCATGCCTCGGCGGAAGCAATGGTTCGTTCGAAGTCCTTTGCGAGCCTGCGGCATCGTCCGAGCCAGGCGAATGTCCTCTCGACCACCCAACGGCGCGGCAGGACCTCGAAGCCTTTGGCGCTGTCGGAACGCTTGATGATTTCGAGCGTGAACTTGCCGACCTTCTGCAAGGCTCCCCTCAGCTTCGGCCCGGCATAGCCGCCATCGGCGAAGACATGGCGCAGCCACGGCCAGCGCTTGAGGATCGATTTCAGGACGGCGGGCGCTCCGTCGCGGTCCTGAATGTCGGCGGCATGGATGACCAGCCCGACCATGAGGCCGAGCGTATCGACGACGATATGCCGCTTGCGGCCCATGACCTTCTTGCCCGCGTCAAAGCCACGTATTCCGCCGCTTTCGGTGGTCTTGACCGACTGGCTGTCGATGATGCCGGCACTGGGGCTGGCCTCTTTGCCTTCGCGCTCGCGTGCCACCATCACCAGTTCATTGTTGATGGCGCGAAGCCGACCCTCGTCACGCCAGCGGTAGAAATATTTCTGCACCGTCGAGAACGGCGGAAAATCCTTCGGCAAGAGCCGCCACGCGCCGCCCGCCGACGCCATATACAAAAGCGCGTTCACCACCTCGCGCAGCGCCGTCTTGCGCGGCCGACCGATGCGGTTCGGCGACGGCATCAGCGGTTCGATCAGCGCCCACTCCGCGTCGGTCAAATCGCTTGCGTAACGGGCGCTGCGGCGCTCATAGTGCCGGCGAGTGGTTTCGGTCCAGGCCATCGTGATCTCCGTCGAATCTCAGAAATCCGACTGAATCATAACCTGCTGAAATCACTCGCTCCTTTTTGGAACGGACACTATGTGCCGGCGCTTCTCGCCAACAAGCAGAATGTCGGCGAAATCTCGAAGAAGCTCGGCCTCGGCTGATGTTCGCGGAGAGGCGCGGCGGTTTTGCCGCGGCCTCATTTCCAGGCAATCGGGAGCACGGCCATGGCAGAGAGTGGCGAGGCGATCATCCGTCTCGAAAACATCGTCAAGCGCTTCGGCGGGGCGCAGGCCCTGTCGGGCGCGTCGCTGGCCGTCGCGCGCGGTTCGATCCATGGCCTCGTCGGCCAGAACGGAGCGGGCAAGTCGACGCTGATCAAGCTCATCGCCGGCCTTCACCGGGCGGACGGGGGCGCGGTCGAGATCGACGGCAAGTCCTATGACCGGCTGACGCCGCATCTCGCGGAAGAGCTCGGCATCCATTTCATCCACCAGGATCGCCTGCTCGTTCCAACCTTCACGGTGGGCGAGGCGCTGTTCCTCGGGCGCGAGCCGCGCATTCCCGGCACGCCCTTCCTCGACCGCGCGGCGATGCGGCGCAGATCCGCCGAGATCCTTGAGCGCTACTTCGGTGTCTCGCTGCCCCATTCGGCGCTGATCGCCGAGCTTTCGGCGGCGGAGAAACAGATCGTGCAGATCACCCGCGCGCTCATTGCCGACCCGAAGGTGCTGGTCTTCGACGAGCCGACGGCCGCGCTGGTCCGGCGCGAGGCGGACCTGCTCTTCCAGCTCATCCGCCGCCTCAGCGCAGAAGGCGTCACCATTCTCTACATCTCTCACTATCTCGGCGAGATCGTCGATCTGTGCGATACGGTGACGGTGCTGCGCAACGGCCGCGACGTCGCGACCCTGCCGGTCGCGGAAACTTCCGCAGCCAAGATCGGTGCGCTGATGGTCAACCGCGATATCGGCGAGCTCTACCCGAAGTCCGACGTCACGCCGGGTGAAGTGATCCTGCAGGTGGATGATCTGGTGCTCGCCGGCCGTTACGAGGCCGTTTCCTTTTCGCTGCGCAGGGGTGAGGTTCTAGGTCTTACCGGCCTCGTCGGCTCCGGAGCCAAGGAGGTGGTGCGCACGCTCTTCGGCCTCGACCGGCCGACCGGCGGAACCGTTTCCGTCAAAGGGGAGACGGTGTTCTCCGCCGATCCCGCCGCCGCGACAGAGCGTCGTCTTGCGCTGGTGCCGGAGGACCGCCGCAGCGACGGTGTCGCGCTCGACCTTTCCGTCACGGAAAACACCACGCTCGCCAGCCTCGGCCGTTTTTCCCACGGCCTCATCAACCGCGGCGCGGAACGGCGACAGACGGAAGATCTCGTCCAGCGGCTGCAGATCAAGACCGACGGTGTCGACGCGCTGGTGAAGACGCTTTCGGGCGGCAACCAGCAGAAGGTGGCCATCGCCAAGTGGCTGAGCCGCCAGTCGGAAATCTACCTGCTCGACGAGCCCACGGTCGGCGTCGACATCGCCGCCAAGGTGGAGATTTACCGGCTGATCGGGGAACTTGCCGAACGCGGGGCAGGCGTCCTCGTGCTCTCCTCCGATATCGAGGAACTGCTCGGTGTCACCGATCGCCTGCTCGTCCTCTTCCGTGGCCGCGTCACGCGACAATTCATTTCCTCCGAAACGAGCCCGGATCAGGTCCTTGCGGATGTGACGGGCGCCTACGAGACGCTTCTCCATGCTGGTTGATGTTCCCTATATTCCCGCGACCGCGCTCGAAGTCGAAGCGCAGAGGGCATTCGAGCCGGCCCGAACCAGCCCTGCCTTCGCTCGCCGCCTCGCCGCGCTGGCGCTGCGGGGCGGCGCGCTCGCCGTCTTCCTCGGCGTTCTCATTGTCTTCTCCGTCACCGCGCCGTTCTTCCTCACGGTCGGCAATATCGGCAATGTGCTCGGTCAGTCGGCCATATCGGGCGTGCTGGCCATCGGCCTCACCATCGTCATCATCGCGGGCGGCTCGAATGTCGTGACGGGCGGCATCGATTTGTCGCTCGCCGCCAATATGGGCCTCAGCGCCGCCGTCTACGCCTCGCTGGCGCAGGCGGGGCATGGCGATGGCGTGGCAGTCCTCGGCGCGCTCGTCACGGGCCTTGCCATCGGCGCGGTCAATGCCGCCGCCATCACGCTGGCCGGCATCGTGCCGCTGCTGGCGACGCTCGCCGTGATGAATGTCGTGGCGGGCCTCGAACTGGTTTTGACGCAGAACACCGTCGTCCCGGCGTCGAGCGAGTTCCTGTCGGCGCTGTCGGCCGGTGGACCGCTCGGCATTCCCGTGCTCGCCTATATTCTCCTCGGCTTCACGCTCGTCGTTGCCGCCATCGTGCAATATACGCCGCTGGGCCTGCGCCTCTATGCGGTCGGCGCGTTTCCCGATGCGGCGCGCGCGGCGGGATTGCCGGTCAGATCCTTCGTCGCGGGCTCCTTTCTGGCGAGCGGCCTGTGCGGCGGGCTCGCGGGCATCCTGTCGGTCTCCTATCTTTCGGGCAGCACCACCGGGGCCGGCGACATGTTGCTGCCGGTCGTCGTCACGGCCCTGCTCGGCACGGTCTTTTCCCGCCGGCTGGTGCCGACGATCACCGGCACGCTGCTGTCTGCGCTCTTCGTCGGCTTCCTCGTCAACGGTTTCCAACTCCTCAACATTTCCAGCACGCTGGTCAGCGGCGTGCAGGGACTGCTGATCCTGCTCGTCGTTTCCGCCACCACGCTGCTCGGCCGCAAGGAGAATGCCTGATATGGCGACCGTCGCTCTCTCCTCCTTCAGCCGCGGCGTCGCCCGCTATGCGCTGGTCGCGGCGCTTGCCACCGTCTTTGCCCTCTTCGCCGCGCTTGCGCCCGGTTTCCTCTCGGGTGCGAATCTCCTCAGCGTACTGGTGAACAATTTCGCCCTGCTCGCCATCGTCGCCATCGCAATGACCTTCGCCGTCTCGGTGGGCGGCATCGACCTTTCGGTCGGCACGGCAATCGATTTCGCGAGCTTCGCCTTCGTTTCCCTCGTGCTCGCCGGCCAGCCGGTGGCGCTCGCGGCTCTCGGCGGGCTTGCCGGCGGCGCGCTGGTCGGCCTGTTCAATGCCGTGCTTATCGCCGGGATCGGCATCTCGCCATTCCTCGCGACGCTGGGCACGCTCTTCGTCGGCCGCAGCGTGCAGCAATTGCTGACGAACGGCGGCAACCCGGTCTACCTGCCGCCGGCCGGTGTGCCGGAAGCCTTCCGCTTCCTCGGCCATGGCACGCTCGCCGGCATTCCCGTGCCGCTCGCCGTTACCGCGCTCGTCGTCGCAGGCGCCTGGCTCGTTCTCTCGCGCAGCCGCTTCGGCCGGGTGGCGCTCGCCACCGGCATCCAGGCCAGCGTCGTGCGCTATTCCGGCCTGCGCCTGCCGCGCATCACGGCCGCCACCTATATCCTGGTCTCGACGATCGCTGCCGTGGTCGGCCTCATCCTCACCTCGACTGTCACGGTCTACATTCCTTCCTCCGGAAACGCCTTCCTCCTCAATGCCATCGGCGCGACCTTCATCGGCACCACCTACGACCGGCACGGCCGGCCGAACGTGCCGGGCACCGTTCTCGGCGTGCTGTTGCTCGGCATCGTCGCCAATGGCCTCCTGCTGTCGGGTCTCAATTTCTACTGGCAGCAGGTCGGCACCGGCCTCCTCATCTTCTCCGTCCTCGCCATCGGCTTCGCCAACCGCAAGGCCGCCGCCCGGGCCTGATCCGGGATATCTCGAAAGGATCCTTCATGAGCAGCGTCACCCGGCTCGCCGAACACCAGGACACCGCCCACCGCATCGCCAGCGAGGAGGAGGCGCTTGCCGTCGCCCGCACGCTTGCCGCCGATTTCGCCAGCGGGGCGAGCCGGCGGGACTACGAGCGGGCGCTGCCGCACACGGAGCTGGACAGGCTTTCCGCCTCCGGCCTGCTGGCCATCACCGTTCCCGCCGAATATGGCGGCATCGACGTGTCGAATGCGGTTCTCGCCGAGGTCACGGCGATCCTCTCCGAGGCCGATAGCTCGATCGGCCAGATCCCGCAGAACCATTTCTACATTCTCGAAGCCCTCCGTCATGACGGCAGCGAGGCGCAGAAGCGCTTCTATTTCGGCCGGGCGCTCGCCGGCGATCGCTTCGGCAATGCCCTTTCCGAGGTCGGAACGAAGACGGTGGGCGATTACAACACCCGCATTACGCGCGACGGCGCGGGGTTCCGCATAAACGGGCGGAAATTCTATTCGACGGGCGTGCTCTTCGCCCATTGGGTGGCGATCTTCGCGCTCGACGAGGAAGGGCTCCTCACCATGTCGTTTGCCCCGCGCGAGACCGAGGGCATCGAGATCGTCGACGACTGGGACGGCTTCGGCCAGCGCACGACGGGCAGCGGCACCACGATCCTGCGCGACGTCTACGTGCCGGCCGATGCCGTCGTACCGCACCAGAAGGGGTTCGAGCGGCCGGGCACCATCGGCTCTGTCGGCCAGATCATCCATGCCGCCATCGATCTCGGCATCGCGCGCGCGGCGCTGAAGGAGACCATCGGCTACGTCCGCGACAGGGCACGGCCGTGGACGGACAGCGGCGTCGAGCGCGCCGCGGACGATCCGCAGACCATCGCGCGCATCGGCGAACTCGCCATCCGCGTCGAGGCTGCCGAGGCGACTCTGGAGCGGGCCGGCCGCAAGGTCGACCAGGCGCAGGTGAACCTCGATGCGGAAAACGCCGTCGCCGCGACGCTGGCGGTGGCCGCTGCCAAGGTGCTGACCACGGAACTTGCCATCGACGCCACCAACGTGCTCTTCGAGCTGGCCGGCACGTCCGCCACCAGGCGCGGCCTCAACCTCGAGCGCCACTGGCGCAATGCCCGCACCCACACGCTGCACGATCCGGTACGCTGGAAGTACCACGTCGTCGGCAACTATCACCTCAACGGCGTCACGCCGCCGAGAAGCGGCGCACTCTGAAATCAATCCTCGTGGTGGGGGGGGCGGCTGGCCGCAATCCTTCGGGATTGCGGCCTTTCTCACATGAGTGGATGAGCAGTATGTGGAGCGTATCCATCCGCCGGGCATGCCGGCGGATGGCGGGTCCGGGGCTGGCCTCAGCTGTAAAGGCTCGGCTCCGGCACGCGGCCGTTGAGCACGAAATCGCCGACCTCGCGGGCCTTGTAGAACACCGGATCGTGCAGCGTGTGGGTGCGCACGTTGCGCCAGTAACGGTCGAAGCGGTAATGCGAGGCCGTCGAGCGCGCGCCGGTCAGCTCGAAGACGCGGCCGGTGACGTCGAGCGCGACGTGGGTCGCGTTGACCTTGGCCTCATAGGCCTCGATCGCGGCTTCGCCGCGCTCGCGTGCGGTAACCGAGCGGCCGCGCGCAAGCGCTGACTGAACCGTGATCGCGGCGGCGTCGGCAAGCGCCGCGGAGGCCTTCAGCGCGGCGCGGAACTCGCCGATCCGCTCGAGGATATAGGGATCCTCGCTCGCCTTCTCGACGCCCGAGGTGATCCAGGGACGCGTCGTGGTCCTCACGTAATCGGTGGCGGCGGCCAGCGCGCCCTCCGCCGTGCCGAGATAGAAGTTGACGAAGACGAGCTGGATCAGCGGCGTGTTGAACGTCGCCAGTACCGGCGGGGCGGCATCCTTGGCGGCGAGCGGCAGGAGGAAATCGCTCTCATAGACGGGGAAGTCGCGGAAATCGACGCTGCCGCTGTCGGAAAGCCGCTGGCCGATATTGTCCCAGTCGTCATTGGCGACATAGCCGGGCCGGTCGGTCGGCAGGACGAGGCTGGCGACGGTCTCGCCGAAGACGGCGCTGGCATTGATGCGGTCAGAGACATGCGCGCCGGTGGAGAAGGTCTTGCGGCCGTTGAGGAGGTAATGGTCGCCGCTACGGGTCAGCGTCAGGCCCGGATCGCGCGGATTGACGGCGGCGCCCCAGTAGAGCCGCTTTTCGACGGTCTCCGCGCCAAGGGTCCAGGCCTTGTCCGGGTCGTCGGCGGCCCAGTAGACATACTGGCTGTTGACGAAGTGATAGCCGAGCAGCTGGCCGATCGAGCTCTCGCCGCGCGCCAGGATGCGCACCAGTCGCAGCCCGTCCACCCAGTCGAGTCCGCCGCCGCCGATCCCGGCCGGGTGCAGCGCCGCCAGCAGTCCTTCCTGCTTCAGCCGGTCGATCTCCTCCAGCGGCGGCTTGCCTTCTGCATCGAGTTGCGCGCCGCGGCGCGTGAGATCGGCGGAAATCTCCCCTGCTTTCGCGAAGAGGCGGGCCCGGTCGGCCTGCGGATCGGGCTCCTTGACGAGGTGTGGAACAGTCATGGTGGTCTCCTGCGGTCGGGTTCCTTCCGGGCAGGCGCCACGGCAAGGAGGGATGAAGGCTGGCGGACGGGTGTCCCGCCGCGCCCGGACATCTTCCCAGAGGCGCAGGACCGCAGCGAGAAAAGGCATTTCCGAAATTAGTCTATATAAAAGATAGAATTTCTGTATTTATGGAGTGCCCGCGTTATCATCGCCTCCAAACGATGCCGTCCGGCATCTTCGCTATCCTGGAGAGACCCATGGCCCGTCCCATCCGCTTCAACGCCTTCGATATGAACTGCGTCGGTCACCAGTCACCCGGTCTCTGGGCGCATCCGCGCGACAAGTCCTGGACATACAAGGACCTAGACTATTGGCAGGATCTTGCGCGCACGCTGGAGCGCGGCGTCTTCGACGGCATCTTCATCGCCGACGTCATCGGTTACTACGATGTCTACAAGGGCTCGAACTATCACGCCATCCACCAGGCCGCGCAGCTCCCGGTGAACGATCCGCTCCAGCTTGCCGCCCCCATCGCGCTCGCAACCGAACATCTCGGCATCGGCATCACCGCATCGACCTCCTTCGAGCATCCCTATACCTTCGCCCGGCGCCTTGCGACGGCTGACCATCATTCCAAGGGGCGCGTCGGCTGGAATATCGTCACCTCCTATCTGGAGAGCGGCGCGAAGAATGTCGGGCAGGTCGGCCTTCGCCGGCATGACAACCGCTACGAGGTCGCGGCCGAATATGTCGAGGTGCTCTACAAGCTGCTCGAAGGCTCCTGGGAGGAGGGGGCAGTGGTGCGCGATGGCGACAGGCGCATCTTCACCCATCCGGAAAAGGTTCACGAGATCGGCCACAAGGGCAAGTATTTCGAGGTGCCGGGCTACGGCCTCACCGAACCCTCGCCGCAGCGTACGCCCGTTCTCTACCAGGCCGGAGCATCCGGCCCCGGCAAGGCATTCGCCGCCGCCCATGCCGAATGCATCTTCGTAGCCGCGCCGACGAAAGCGGTGCTGAAGGCCTATGTCGCCGATATCCGACAGCGTATCGCCGCCGCCGGCCGCGACCCGAAGAAGGTCTATATCTACACGCTCGTCACCATCATCACCGACGAGAACGAGACAAAGGCGCAGAAGAAATTCGAGGAGTACAGGAGCTACGTCTCCTATGACGGCTCGCTGACCTTCATGTCCGGCTGGAGCGGCATCGACTTCGGCCAGTATGCCCCGACGGATGTCGTCGAGAAGATCGAAACCAACGCCATCCATTCCTTCGTCGAACACATCGCCGGCGGCGACAAATCCTGGACCATCGACGAGCTTGCGCAGTTCGGCGGCATCGGCGGCATGGGGCCGGTCTTCGTCGGCTCGCCGGAGCGCATCGCCGATATCCTGCAGGAATGGGTGGACGACACGGATGTCGACGGGTTCAACCTTGCCTATGCGGTAACGCCGGACAGCTTCGAGGACGTCGTCGCCCATATCGTGCCGGAACTGCAGAAGCGCGGTGCCTATCCCACTGTCTACCGGCCGGGGACACTGCGCGAGAAACTTTTCGGCGAAGGTCCCTACCTGCCGAAGACCCACCCCGCCGACGGCTACCGCGATATCGAAGCGGTGAAGCGACGCGAGGCCGAAGCGGTTCCGACCCTCAAATCCGTCGGCGCCTGACATGATCGTCGGCGCGATATCCGTGCCGGTCGTCGCAATCGTCGGCGGCGGCTTTACCGGCGCGGCCGTCGCCTACCATCTCGCCCGCTTGCTGCCCGAAGGCACGGCGCGGATCGTCGTCTACGAGCCGCGCGCCATGCTCGGCGGCGGCCTTGCCTATGACACCGACGAGCCAGTCCACCGCATCAACGTGCCGGCCGCGCGCATGACGCTTCTTCCGGGCGACGATACACATTTCGAGCGCTGGCTGCTCGCGACGGGCGCACTTGCCGATGACCGCGAGGCCGTGACCGAGGACGGGCGTGTCTTCGCCCGCCGCTCAACCTTTGGGCGTTACGTCGATGCCATGCTCCGGCCGCTCGTCGCTGCGGGTCGGATCGAGCACCGCCGCAGCCGCGTTCGCGTCGTGACGGCCACGTCCGGCGGATGGCGGATCACGGCGGCGGACGGTTCCGTCGTGAAAGCGGACCGCGTGGTGGTGGCCACGACCCATCCGAGCCCGCAGGCGCCCGCCGTCCTCGACCGGGCCCTTGCCGGCCATCCGGCCTATATTCCCGATGCCACGGTGCCGGGCGCGCTTGCCGGCATTTCCCGCAAGGATCGCGTGCTCGTCGTCGGCACGGGACTCACTGCCGCCGACGTGATCACGGCGCTCGATGCGGCGGGCCACGAGGGCCCGATTACCGCCGTCTCGCGCCGGGGCCTGCGCTCGCGCGGGCATACACTTCTGCCGCAGGAGCCGTTCGGCGACTTCACGACCTCTCCCGCCTGTTCGGCGCGCGAGCTTCTCCGCCGTGTTCGCCGCACGCTCGAACAGGCAGCGGGGGAGGGCATCACCTGGCATGCTGTCTTCGACAGGCTGCGTGGCGAGGGCGGCGCGATCTGGCGCACCTTGCCAACGGCAGAACGACGCCGGCTCGTCCGCCATCTGCGGCCCTACTGGGATGTGCACCGTTTCCGCATTGCGCCGCAGGTGGAGGCCGTCATCGACCGCCGCCTTTCCGCCGGCTCATTGCACATCCATGCAGCCTCGCTCACCGGTGCTGTTCTCCGGCAGGACGGCACGATCGCCGTGGCACTTCGCTCGCGCCGGGGCGGACAACCGTTCGAGGAGCATTACGATGCTGTGGTGGTAACGACGGGGCCGGGCCATCGTGCGATCCTGTCAAGCCAGCCGTTCCTCGAAACGCTGGCGGCGGCGGGTGTGCTGCAACTCGATACGGTCGGCCTCGGCCTTGCGGTCGATGACGACAGCCGCGCCGTCGGCACGAGTGGAGAGGCCGCCGAAACGCTTTTCATCGCCGGCCCGCTGGCGCGCGGGACCTTCGGCGAGCTGATGGGATTGCCCCAGGTGACCGAACATGCCCTGCTGGTGTCGGAGAACATTGCCCGGGGATTGGCTTCGGCACGGGAACAATCTCGCGCAACAGGATAGTCGCCGGCAGCTCCGGGAGCGTGTCGCCCGCTTGGGCTCGATTCATCCCAATCCTTCCCAGCACGACCTCAGGACGGCGATACCATATCGTGGATTTCCGTCTCTGTATTGTGGCGTTCCGGGAGCATGAGGTCGAGAAACGTCTTCGGATGTGATCGCAAACGCCGTGCCGTTGCTCGCGTCGCCCGTCGCGTGGAACGCCATATCTCTCATTCCACGCGCGCTGATCTTTGTCGTCAGTCCGCCGCGTGAGCGCCCGATGGCCTGATGGCAAGCCCCCCTTTTGCTCCCATCCCGTGCTGATGAACGCGAATGATCGTGGCGTCGATCATCGCGTATTCGAAATCCGGTTCGCCAGACAAGGCATTGAAAATCCGTTCGAACACGCCTTTCTTCGCCCGTCGGCGGAACCGCTTGAACACCGAGTTCCATGGACCGAACTCATCCGGCAGATCGCGCCACGGCGCGCCGACCCGGACCTTCCAGAGGATCGCCTCAAGGAAGAGACGATTGTCGTAGGCGGAACGTCCGGGATCACTGTCCTTACCGGGCAGCAATCCCTTCGCGCCCGTGCTGACCTCAGTTCAATCAGGATATCCATCGTTTATGTTTCATCCGTCAGGCGGTATGGGCCAGGCAGCACTCGCCCCTCTTGCTGCGATGCGTCAATTCACGGCGGAACTGCGTTTCGTCAACAGGCGGTCGAGCCAGTCGGGCGCCATTTCCGGCACTGAATCGAGCAGCAGCTTGGTGTAGTCGGGATAAGGCGGCGAGAGCACTTCGGCCCGCGAGCCCTGGTCGACGATGCGCCCCTGGCTCATGACGATGACGCGGTCGGCGATTGCACGGACGATCTCCAGGTCGTGCGTGATGAACAGGTAGGATACGCCGAGCCGCTGCTGCAGGTCCGCCAACATCTGCAGAATGCCGGCCTGGACGAGCTGGTCGAGAGCCGAGGTGATTTCGTCGCAGATGATCAGGTCGGGATTGGCGGCCAGCGCACGGGCGATCGCTACGCGCTGTCGTTGGCCGCCTGAAAGCTGGGCCGGATAGCGACCCGCATAACCCGGATCGAGTTCCACCATCTTCAGCAGCTCGATGACACGCTGTTCACGCGCCGCGCCGCGCAGGCTCTGGAAGAATGTCAATGGCCTGCCGAGAATCTTGCGGATCGTATGACGCGGATTGAGCGCAGTGTCGGCCGATTGGTAGATGATTTGGATCCGGCGTAGCATGTCTTTGTCGCGCTGGCGCACGAGCGTCGGCAGAGACTTGCCGTCGAGCTTGACTGTGCCTTTGACCGGCGGCATCAGGCCGGCGATCAACCGGCCGAGCGTCGATTTGCCCGACCCGGACTCGCCGACCACGGCCAGAGTCTGGCGCTTGCCGATCGAAAAATCGATGTCCTCCAGCGCCTTGAACCTGCCATAGGCAGCCGATATGCCCTCGACTTCAAGCAGCGGCTCGAGTTCGGGTTTTGCGGGCGTCTGCAGGCTGCGAACCGCCCAGAGCGACTTGGTGTAAGGGTGGCTCGGCGCCTCCATGATCTGGCGGATCGGCGCTTCCTCGACGGCCTCTCCGTAGCGCAGCACCATGACGCGATCGGCCATCTGCGCCACGATTGCCAGGTCGTGAGAAATATAGAGCACCGCTGCGCCATGTTCCTTGATCGCCCGGCGGATCGACACCAGCACTTCAACCTGTGTCGTCACGTCCAGCGCGGTGGTCGGTTCGTCGAACACGATCAGATCCGGCTGGCAGATCATCGCCATGGCCGTCATCGCACGCTGCAACTGGCCGCCGGAGACCTGATGCGGATAGCGTTTGCCGAATATTTCGGGATTTGGCAGTTGCAGGGATCGGAATAACGCCACGGCGCGTTGCTCGGCCACGGCGCGCTGCATGCCGCCGCGCGTCACCGCCGCTTCCACGATCTGGTCCATCAGTCGCTTGGCGGGGTTAAAGGACGCGGCCGCGCTTTGCGCAACATAGGCGACCTGGGTACCGCGCAATGTGCGGCGTTTCGCTTCCGTGAGCCCGAGCACGTCGGTTTCGCCGAAACGCACGCTGCCGCGGGTCCGACGGCATCCCGGGCGGAAATAGCCGAGAGCGGCCAGGCCGATCGTCGACTTGCCGGCGCCGGACTCGCCGACCAGACCCAGCACCTCGCCGCGGCGCAAGGTCAAGTTCACGCCCTTGACGATCTCGATCCAACCGTCGTTGGCCTTTGCCTCGATCCTGAGATCGGTGACTGACAGGACGATGGGGGGCGATTGGGGCTCACTCTTCATTGGACAGTCCGCTCGATTTGCTCAACAGCCAGTCGGCGACGAAATTGACGCCGACGGTCAGCAGCGCGAT
>JAGRLC010000065.1:14551-20777 GCA_020441995.1 Rhodobiaceae bacterium | reverse complement strand
CCCCACTCGTTGTCGTACCAGCTCATGACGCGGACGAACTTGTCGCCCATGACCTTGGTTTCCGGCAGGACCACGGTGGAGGATGCCGGATCGTGGTTCAGGTCGGAGGAGACGAGCGGCTCGTCGGTGACATTGAGAATGCCCTTCAGGCGGCGCGACTTCGACGCCTTGATCATGATCTCCTTGACCTTCTCGACATCGCACTTGCGGCTGACCACGGCCTTGAGATCGATCACGGAGACGTTCGCTGTAGGAACGCGGACGGAAGAACCATCCAGCTTGCCGTTAAGATCCGGCAGGACGAGGCCGACAGCGCGCGCCGCGCCCGTCGAGGTCGGGATCATGTTGATTGCCGCCGCACGCGCCCGGTAGGGGTCCTTGTGGAACTGGTCGAGGACGTTCTGGTCGTTGGTATAGGCGTGGATCGTGGTCATGAAGCCGGTCTTGATGCCAAGCCGGTCGTTGAGGACCTTGGCGACGGGGGCAAGGCAGTTGGTCGTGCAAGAGGCGTTGGAAACCACGATGTCATCGGGGGTCAGCGTTTCGTCGTTGACGCCGAAGACGATCGTTTTGTCGACACCGGTTGCAGGGGCTGAAATCAGCACGCGCTTGGCGCCGGCCTTCAGGTGTGCTGAGGCCTTTTCCTTGTCGGCGAAGATGCCGGTGCATTCCAGAGCGATATCGACCTTGAGGTCTTTCCACGGCAGGTCGGCGGGGTTGCGCTCCGATGTCATGCGGACCGGGCCCGCGCCGAAGTCCATGATGTCGCCGTCGAGCGTGACCTTGCCCGGGAAACGGCCATGGACGGAGTCGTAACGGAACAGGTGGGCGTTGGTGTCCGCCGGGGCGAGATCGTTGATGCCGACAACGACCAGGTCTTTGCGCTTCGATTCAGCGATCGCGCGTGCCACGAGCCGGCCGATGCGTCCGAAACCGTTGATAGCGACACGTACCGTCATGTTCCTATTCCTTTTCTCACTCTTCGCAAACCGGCCAGGCACTTGCCTTCCGGTCAATCCTTGACGATGGCCTTATGATTCCAGGGCCTTGAGCTTCGCGTGGGCCGCGGCAACCGTGGCTTCCGCAGTGATGCCGAAATGCTCATACAACTCTTTGTAGGGCGCGGAGGCGCCAAAACCCGTCATGCCGATGAAAGCGCCGTCCGTGCCGATAAAGCGGTCCCAGCCCATGCGGATCGCGGCTTCGATGGCGATGCGCACCGGCGTCGCGCCGATAACCGAACTTTGGTAGCTCTCGGTCTGCTGCTCGAACAGTTCGAAGCACGGCACCGAGACGACCCGCGCGCCGACGCCTTCACGCTCCAGCGTTGCGGCGGCTTCGACCGCGATTTCGACCTCCGAACCGGTGGCAAACAGCGTCACCATGGCCGGTTTCGTGTTCTCGCGCAGGACATAGGCGCCTTTTGCGCAGAGGTTTTCCGACTTGTGCTCCGTGCGCAGTGTCGCGAGGTTCTGGCGCGTCAGGGCCAGAATGCTCGGCGTATCCTTCGTCTCGACGGCAAGCTGCCAGCATTCCGCCGTCTCGACGCCATCGCAGGGCCGGAAGACGTTGAGGTTGGGAATCGCGCGCAGGCTGGCGAGATGCTCGACCGGCTGGTGCGTGGGCCCGTCTTCGCCAAGACCGATGGAATCGTGCGTCATGACATGGATGACGCGCTGGTTCATCAGCGCGGCCAGGCGGATCGCCGGACGGCAATAGTCGGCAAAGGCAAGGAAGGTGCCGGAATAGGGCAGGATGCCGCCGTGCAGCGCCATGCCGTTCATGGCCGCAGCCATGCCGTGCTCGCGCACACCGTAGTGGATGAAGCGGCCGGAGAAATCATCCGGCGTGATCGGCTTGGTGTCCGGCGTCTTGGTGTTGTTCGATCCAGTCAGGTCGGCGGAGCCGCCAATCATCGTCGGCAGCGTCGGGACCAGCGCCGTCAGCACCGTTTCGGATGCCTTGCGGGTCGCGACCGCGGCCTTGTCGGCGGAGAACTTCGCCTTGGTTTCCTTGACGGCTTCTGCAAATGCGGTCGGGATTTCGCCGCTCAGGGCGCGCTGGAACGCGCCGCGCACGTCTGGCGAAGCCGCTTCCAGCCGTTCCTTCCAGGCGACGTGGGCCTGGCCGCTGCGCAGGCCGGCGATGCGCCATGCGTCGCGGACATCGGTCGGAATCTCGAAGGGTTCGGCATCCCACTCAAGCGCCGCGCGTGTTGCGGCGATTTCCTCTTCGCCCAGCGGCGCGCCGTGGGCGGCGGACTTGCCGGCCTTGTTCGGGGAGCCGTAGCCGATTGTCGTGCGGCAGGCGATCAGCGAGGGCTTGTCGCTCATCCGCGCCTTCTTGATCGCCTTGCGGATGGCTTCCGGGTCGTGACCGTCGATGCGGCGGGTTTCCCAGCCGGCAGCCTTGAAACGGGCGACCTGATCGCCGGTTTCAGACAGTTCCAGCGGGCCGTCGATTGAAATGCCGTTGTCGTCGAACAGCACGATCAGCTTGCCGAGCTTGAGGTGGCCGGCCAGCGAGATCGCCTCGTGGCTGATGCCTTCCATCAGGTCGCCGTCGCTGGCGAGCACATAGGTGTAGTGGGACACGAGGTCCTCGCCGAAGCGGGCGGCCATCAGCTTTTCGGCCATGGCCATGCCGACGGCGGTGGCGATTCCCTGTCCCAACGGACCCGTGGTCGTTTCAACGCCGGGGGTGTGCCCGAACTCGGGATGGCCGGGCGTCGGTGAATTGAGCTGGCGGAAATCCTCCAGCGCCTCGATGCTCATCTGTTCGTAGCCGAGCAGATGCAGCAGCGAATAAATCAGCATGGAGCCGTGACCGGCGGACAGCACGAAGCGGTCGCGGTCGGCCCAGTCCGGGGCCTTGGGATCGAATTTCATGAACCGGGTGAAAAGCACGGTTGCGATGTCGGCTGCGCCCATCGGCAGGCCGGGATGGCCGGAATTGGCTTTCTGGACGGCGTCCATCGACAACGCCCGGATTGCGTTAGCCATCCGCTGGTGCGGAACCTGCGCGCTTTTTTCGCTCATGCTTTGGCCTTTGGTCCTGGTGTCCTGCTATCAGGGGGCCGGCCAGAGTTCCGGCCGGATTGCTTGCCGGTGTGCAGACTGACGCGCGGGAAAGACATGCGGCGCGGTCTCAGGCTGTACCGGCAGGCAGGGTCATGTGACGAGTTATGCCCGATCCGGGGCAATTCGAGCGCCCCTAAACCACACAAATTCAAGCCAAGTCAACGTGGCGAAGTGGCATTGATCACAATATAAGTCACCTAGCCCGTTGACCGCTGTTTTGATTGGCACCTAAGGTTCGGGCGTCGCCGATTCTTTCCACAGGGGGGTCTGCGCCGCTTGAGGGCATGCGGGGCACGACTGGGAAGGCTCGGATGAGCCAAGACCTAGGGTCGGGGAGCTTGTACATGAGTGAGCCGGGTGTGCTTGAACGCGCCGAGCAGCGGCTGCGCGCTGCTCTGGACGCGCTTGAGTCTGCCGTAAACCGCAGGATGAACGAGATCGACAGTGTTGGCGGCCTCAAGGAAGAGGTGCACGCGCTGGCGGAAGATCGCGCCCAGATGGCGGCGGATCTTGACCGCGCGGCGGCGCGGGCAAATGTCCTTGAAGAAGCCAACCGTCAGGCGATTGGCCGTATCGACGGGGCCATGGACACAGTGCGCGCGGTATTGTCGCGCAAGGCGAGTTAACCGCGATGCCGGAGATCACGGTCACAATCGCCGGCAAACCCTACCGCATGGCCTGCGGGGAGGGCGAGGAACAGCACCTCATGGCGCTGGCGGCGGATTTCGACCGCAGGATCACCGCGTTGAAGCAGCATTTCGGCGAGGTTGGCGATAACCGGCTGCTGATCATGGCGGCGCTGACGGTCGCCGACGATCTGGCCGAAGCGCGCCGGCAGACGGCGGACGCCCACAAGCAGATAGAACAGCTGCAGGCCGCCGAACAGCAGGTTACCCAGCGTACCAGCGAGGCGGAGGCGGATCTTGCTGAGCGGATTGAATCCGCGGCTGCCGTTGTCGAACGCATGGTTGATATGCTGACCCAGCCGGCACGCGCGGATTGAATCCGCGCTCATCGTGTAACAATGCCGATTGATTTTGCGCGCGCCGGGCTTACATTCGCTCCCGGCGGTTCTGCGCGTCGCGTCAGGAGCCTTGCATCCCCGGGGCCTTATCGATCCTAACGGGAGCTGTCCCCGCCTTGGCTCGTGGGCCTTGGCATACGGCGCCCACCTACATGTGTAGGTTTCCCGGGATCGAATTGCTCCAACGGACGGGTGGTCCGCCATTCTTCACATCCGATGCTCTTGCCTTCGGCCCCGGTGGCCTGCCAAGTTGCCGCCCCTGTTCGATGCATTCAAGCGACCCGGCGGACTTCATGAGCGATCCCGACATTCTTGCGCGGCGCAAGGCCAGCCAGAGAACGGCAGCGCTGTCCAGACGTGACGGCCTGTATGCCGGTTTCCGCGCGCGGGCCTCGCGCGAAGCCTGCGGTAATCTGCTCGATATCCTGTTGAACCAGCCATCGACATTGCCGGTGTCGGCCTTTCTGGCATCACGCAGCGAGATCGACAGTGCAGCCGCGATGAAAGTGTTGCAGCGGCGCGGGACGCCGGTCGGCATGCCTGTTGTCGTCAAGCGCGGATTGCCGCTGGTGTTCCGCCGGCTGCGCCTTGGCGACAAGACCGTGAAAGGCGCCTACGATATTGAGATGCCGCCGGAAACGGCTGAACTCATCGAACCGTCGGTTTTCATCGTGCCGCTGGCCGCTTTCGACCGGCGCGGTTATCGCATCGGTTACGGCGGGGGTTTTTACGACCGCACGCTGGAAGCCGCGCGCAAGAAGCGGCAGGTGCTGGCGGTCGGCTTCGCCTTCGCCTGCCAGGAGATCGGTCAGGTGGTGCGCGAGTCCTTCGATCAGCCGCTCGACATGATCGTCACCGAACGCGGCATCATCACATGCAGGTAGTCTAATTCCGATATGCGTATTCTCTTCATAGGCGATGTGATCGGACGGGCGGGCCGCAAGGCGGTCATGAACACGCTGCCCGAACTGATTGAGCGCTACCGCTTCGAATTCGTCGTGGTGAACGGCGAGAATTCCGCCGGCGGCTTCGGCATCACCGAGGCGATCCACAACGATTTCTGCGACGCCGGTGCCGATGTGGTGACGCTGGGCAACCACTCCTTCGACCAGCGTGAGGCGCTCGTCTTCATCACCCGCACGCCGAACCTGATCCGCCCGATCAACTATCCTACGGGCACGCCGGGCGCCGGCGCCGGGCTGTTCGAGACGCGTTCGGGCAAGCGGGTTCTGGTCATCAACGTGCTCGGGCGGCTGTTCATGCAGCCGCTGGACGATCCCTTCGCCGCCGTCGAAAAGGCTGTGTCCGACTGTCCGCTTGGCGATGTGGCGGACGCCATCATCGTCGACATGCATGCCGAAGCCACCAGCGAGAAGCAGGGCATCGCGCATTTTCTCGACGGGCGGGTATCGCTTGTCGTCGGCACGCATACCCATGTGCCGACCGCCGACCACCAGATCCTTGCCGGCGGCACCGCCTATCAGACCGATGCCGGGATGACGGGCGATTTCGATTCCGTCATCGGCATGGACAAGGAGGAGCCGGTGAACCGCTTCCTCACCGCGCTGCCGAGATCGCGCTTCGAGCCGGCAATGGGCGAGGCGACCCTGTGCGGGCTGGCGGTGGAACTGGACAAGCGCGGGCTTGCAGCGCAAGTCGCGCCGATCCGTATCGGCGGGCGGTTGTCGCAGTCTCTTCCCGACTGGGACTAAAGCAATTACAGGAAAAGTGGCGCCCGGTTTTCCGTCCGGAATTGCGTCAAAGAATAAAAGTGGAATTGCGCGAATGACGCGGTATCAGCTCGCGCGGCGGTAATTAGCGCAATTCCAGCACTGGATTTTCGCGCGCGTCTCGCTTAAAAGCGCGGCCATCAAACGAAAAATCAGGCGGATACACATTTGCCGGCGAAAGCCGGGCGCCGATCCGCCTATGCTATTTCCAAAGAGGCTCCCATGGCCGGGCATTCGCAATTCAAGAACATCATGCACCGCAAGGGGCGGCAGGACGCTGTGCGCTCCAAGCTGTTCTCCAAGCTGTCGAAGGAAATCACCGTTGCGGCGAAGAACGGCGGCTCCGACCCCGACGGCAATCCGCGCTTGCGGCTGGCGATCCAGAACGCCAA
>JAGRLC010000065.1:145-14507 GCA_020441995.1 Rhodobiaceae bacterium | reverse complement strand
AGAAGTCGGAAGGCGGCGATGCCGATAGCTACGAGCAGATCCGCTACGAGGGCTACGGTCCCGGCGGCGTCGCCGTCATCGTCGAGGCGCTGACCGACAACCGCAACCGCACGGCAAGCGCCGTTCGCGCGATCTTCACCAAGAACGGCGGCAACCTTGGCGAAACCGGCGTGGTCTCCTTCATGTTCGACCGGGTCGGCGAGATCGTTTATCCGGCGAGCGTGGGCGATGCCGAGAAGGTTCTGGAAGCGGCCATCGAGGCCGGCGCCGACGATGTCTCCAGCGACGAGGAGAGCCACACCATCATCTGCTCGTTCGAGAACATCGGCGATGTCGCCAGCGCGCTCGAAGGTATTCTAGGCGAGTCCGAGAGCGTCAACATCGTCTGGAAGCCGCAGAACACTGTCGCGGTTGATGAGGAAAAGGCGCAGACGCTGATGAAGCTGATGGGCGCGCTCGACGATGACGATGACGTGCAGAACGCCTTCGCCAATTTCGAGGTCTCCGACGAGATCATGGCGAAGCTGACGGCTGCTTAGTTTAGACGCAAATCCAGACAGAAAACCGGCTTCCACTTTTCCTGGATTTGCTTAGGTCCTAACGCAACCACCCGTCTAAAATCGGCATACCGGTGATCGCGGCAATCGCGATCATCGCGAAGGCGCGCGGCCGCAGAACGTGTCGCTCGTGGCGCCGCGAGCCGTGCCCGTCACGCCAGATGCGCCAGCGGCAATGCCCCGTCCGTCTTGATCGTCCGCAGTGCGACGTTCGACCGGATGTCTTCGACCATCGGCAGGGTCAGCAGGTGATCGGTCAGCAGCCGCTCGTAGTCGGCGAGGCCCGGCACGACGATTTCGGCCAGGAAGTCGGCCACCCCTGACACCATGTGGCAGGCGACCACTTCCGGCATCGCCTCCAAAGCCCTCTGAAGCTCGGCCGCGTTGTCGCGCGAATGCTTCGATACGCGGATCTCTACGAAGACGGTGAGATCGAGGCCGACGCGCTTGCGATCGATGACGGCGCGATAGCCGCGCACGACACCGTCATCCTCCAGCCGTTTCACCCGCCTGAGACAGGGCGAGGGCGATAGCGCGATGCGGTCGGCCAATTCCACATTTGTCAGCCGTCCGTCCCGCTGCAGCTCGCCGAGAATGCGCAGGTCGGCGGCGTCGATCGGTTGTTTTGGCATAAATCACCCATAAGAACGTAATAATTAGCACAGTGTTGCGTGCAGTGTGGCATTGACGCTGCAAGATGGCAAGGACATGCCTCGCCGGTCGGGCGCAAAGTGGCTCCGATCACAGGAGGATCATGCCATGACCGATCATGTCGCCGGCCGGGTCGTGCGGCCAAACCTCACAATTCTCGCGGGCGCGGTCTGCGCCCTTCTCACCGTCACGATCTGGGCGCAGTGGATCGTTTCCACGCGCTATGCGGTTGCCACGCATTTGCCGGTGGGATGGCTCGGCCTCATTCGCTACGGCGTGCCGGCGATGCTGCTGGCGCCGTTCTGGCTGCGCGGCGGCCTGCTGCCGGCTGGCATCGACAAGCGGCTGATCGCGCTGATGGTGACGGGCTGCGGCACGCCGTTCTTTCTCGTCGTCTCGCATGCGTTGCAAAGCGCGCCTGCCGCGGCCGCCGGCGTGCTGCTGATGGGGGTGCTGCCGCTTTCCACCGCCGTCCTGTCGCGGTTCGTGACCGGAGAGACCTTCACGCCATACCGGCTGGCTGGCTTCGCCATGAGCCTTGCCGCCATCGCCATGATCGGCATCGGCATCGATCTCGGCCATGTCGGATACTCGGTGCTGCTGCTGCTGCCGCTCGGCGCGACGCTGTGGGCAAGCTATACGCTCGCCTACAGGTGTTCGGGTCTGCCGGCGTTCCAGGCGGCGGGGATCATTGCCGCCTGGTCGGCGTTGTTGTTCTTGCCTCTGGTCGCCGCCGAGGGGCTCGCGCCGATCCTTGCGGCCGATGCCGGCGCGCTTGCCTGGCAGGTATTGGCCCAGGGCGGGCTCTCGGGCGTCGTCGCCCTCGTCGCCTACGGTTTTGCGGTCAGCAGGCTCGGTGCCTCGAACACGGCGGCTTTCGGTTCCTTGTCGCCGGCCCTTGCGGCGTTGATGGCGATCCCGGTGCTCGGTGAGATTCCGAACCTCGTCACCTGCGCCGGCGTCGTTCTCGCCGTTCTGGGTGTCCTGTTCGCCAGCGGCGCGGTCGGCCGGCGG
Organism: Rhodobiaceae bacterium; assembly: GCA_020441995.1. GTDB lineage: Bacteria > Pseudomonadota > Alphaproteobacteria > Rhizobiales > Tepidamorphaceae > JACKJK01. Next base: position 12,285 of record JAGRLC010000065.1, on the reverse strand, counting down.
CGCTCTACCGCAGCAGTCCATCGAGAACAGGCATTCCGGTGATCGCGGCAATCGCGATCATCGCGAAGGCGATGCGCCGGTAGAACGTGTCGCTCGTACGCCCGAAGCCGTGCGCGCCGAGGAAAATCGCCAGCGCGAATGTCGGTGCCCCCGCCACGATCAGTTTCATCGTATCGGCTGTGAAAAAGCCGTGGCTGGCGAAGGCCGCAAAGGCGGCGAGCCCGTCCAGAAAGAAAAACATGATCAGGTTGGCGCGGATCGCCTGTGCCGAGGATGACCCGCTGACCCAGAACGCCACGACCGGCGGGCCGGAGACCTGTGTCGTGCCGGAGAGGAAGCCTGCGCAGCCGCCAACAGCGAGCGAAGCGGGCACGGTCGGCTTGCCCGTATAGCGCCATCCCGACAACAGCAGTCCGAGCAGGGCGAGCACCACAATCGAGATGATCCAGCGCAGGGTCAGCGGGTCGCCATGGGCCAGCACCCATGCCCCGAGCGGGACCACTAACATTCCGGCAATGGCGGCGGGGAGAACGGTGTGCCATTCGCAATGCCGTGCGGCGCCGGCCACCAGCGGCAGGGTTAGAACCGTATCCATGACGAGGAAACCGGCGGCGGCGGTCTGCGGCGCGACGATGCTGCTCGCCACAGGCATGAAAATCATCGCCGCGCCGAAGCCTGCAAATCCGCGCACCAGCCCGGCGACGAAGGCCACCGCCGCCGCGAGCATGAACCTTGGCTCGGCAAAGGCGGACAGAACGAAACCGGTGATTTCGGCGGGAGACATGGCGGGGATTTTCCTGAGGGCAAGCCAATGCGCAGAAACTGCGGAAGCATTAACTCGACAATGAGAACAAAACGGCTACACCTGACTTTATGAGTAGCCGAGCGATTCGCATACTGGGCATCGACCCGGGCCTGCGCCGGACGGGATGGGGCGTGATTGCCAGCGAAGGCAACCGTCTGTCTTTCCTCGCCTGCGGCATCATCAGACCCGATACAGACCTGCCTTTGGGCGACCGGCTCGCGGTGATCCATGAAGCCCTGACAAGGATCGTGTCGGAGCACGCGCCGGACGAAGTCGCCGTCGAACAGACCTTCGTCAACAAGGACGCCGAAGCGACGCTGAAGCTGGGGCATGCGCGCGGCATAGCCATGCTGGTTCCGGCTCAAGCCGGGCTTTCCATCGGCGAATATGCGCCCAACGCGGTGAAGAAGGCCGTTGTCGGGGCGGGGCATGCTGACAAGAAACAGATCCGGGTGATGATCTCGATGCTGTTGCCGCAGTCCAAGGTCGGCTCCGACGACGAGGCGGACGCGCTGGCGATTGCGATCTGCCATGCCCATCACCGGGTCACGCGGGCGCGGGTGGAGGCTTTCGCCACATGATTTCCAAGCTCAAGGGGCTGGTCGACGAATATGGCGACCATCACGTGGTCATCGACGTGAACGGTGTCGGCTACATCCTGTCTTGTTCGGGCCGCACGCTGTCTTCCTTGCCGCAGGTGGGCGAGGCGACGACCATCTTCGTCGAGACGATGATGAGCCAGGAGCAGATCAGGCTGTTCGGCTTTGCCACGGCGCTGGAGCGCGAATGGTTCCGCCTGCTGATGACGGTGCAGGGGGTCGGGGCCAAGGTCGCGCTGGCGATCCTGTCGTCGTCCTCTGTGTCTGACCTCTCCAGCGCCATCGCCATGCAGGACAAGGCGTTGGTTGCGCGCGCGCCGGGCGTCGGGCCGAAGGTCGCGGGGCGCATCGTTTCGGAATTGCGCGACAAGGCGCCGGGCTTTGTCGAGGGCGATTCGGGAGCCTTCGCGCAGGTGTCCGGCGCGGTCTCCGCCGGTGCGCCGTCTGCGACGCGCGATGCCGTGTCGGCGCTGATCAATCTCGGCTATGGTCAGGCGCAGGCGGGGGCTGCGGTCGCCACCGCCTACAAGGAAGCCGGCGAGGGCGCCGGCACCGAAACGCTGATCCGGCTGGCGCTGAAGGCGCTGTCTCGCTGATCCGATGGGGCTAAGATCGAAGCATGGCTGAGAGTGAACGGCTGATCGAGGCGCTGGAGCGCGACGAGGACCAGAGCGCCGGCGCGTTGCGCCCGCAGGGTCTGGACGAATTCGTCGGCCAGCAGCAGGCGCGCGCCAATCTGAAGGTTTTCATAGAGGCGGCGCGTTCGCGCGGCGAAGCGCTGGACCACACGCTGTTCGCCGGGCCTCCGGGGCTTGGCAAGACGACGCTGGCGCAGATCCTGTCGAAGGAGCTTGGCGTCGGTTTCCGCGCCACTTCCGGCCCGGTTATCGCCAAGAGCGGCGATCTCGCAGCGCTGCTGACCAATCTCGAACCGCGCGATGTTCTGTTCATCGACGAAATCCACCGGCTCAATCCGGCGGTCGAGGAAATCCTCTATCCGGCGATGGAAGACTTCAAGCTCGACCTGATCATCGGCGAGGGACCTGCGGCGCGCTCGGTGCGCATTGACCTCGCGCCCTTCACGCTTGTGGGTGCGACGACGCGGTCGGGCCTGCTGACGACGCCGCTGCGCGACCGTTTCGGCATACCGGTGCGGCTCGATTTCTACACTGAAGCAGAGTTGGACACGATCGTGCGGCGCGGCGCGAAGCTGATGGGCATGTCGATCACCGACGACGGATCCATCGAGATCGCGCGCCGATCGCGCGGCACGCCGCGCATCGCGGGGCGCCTGCTGCGGCGGGTTTGCGATTTCGCCCTCGTCGAGGGCGGCGGCAACATCGACCGCGCCATCGCCGACCGTGCGCTGTCGGAGCTCGATGTCGACCAGCGCGGCCTCGACGGCATGGACAAGCGTTACCTCAACACCATCGCGATGAAGTTCGGCGGCGGGCCTGTGGGCATCGAGACGATTTCGGCGGCGCTGGCCGAACCGCGTGACGCTGTGGAGGACATCATCGAGCCTTACCTGATCCAGCAGGGCTTCATCCAGCGCACCCCGCGCGGGCGCATTCTCACACCGCACGCCTTCCGGCATCTGGGCCTCGCGGTGCCGCCGGGCAACGCCGCGCAGATGGGCCTGTTTCCCGACGGCGATGACACATGATGGTCGCATTGCGGGGTCAATGACCCGCCGATGATCACCAGACGCAACCTTCTGAAACTGTTCGGCGCGGGCGTGTTGGCGGGCGTCAGCCTGGGCGGATACGCGTTCGGGATCGAGCCTATGCTACGGCTCGGCGTGCAGCGCTACGCGCTGACGCCGCCGCGATGGCCAGCCGGCCTGAAACTCCGGCTTGCCATCGTCGCTGATCCGCACGCCTGCGAACCATGGATGAGCGCCGGGCGTGTGGCGCAGATCGCCGACATGACGAACATGCTGGAGGCGGATGCGATCCTGCTGCTGGGCGATTATGTGGCAACCCACCGCTTCACCCGCGCTGCCGTGCCCGCCAAGGACTGGTCGCAAGCGCTGGCGCGGCTTCGCGCCCCGCTCGGAGTTCATGCGGTTCTGGGCAATCACGACTGGTGGAGCGACAAGCAGGCGCAGGAGAAACGGCTGGGGCCGGTCTTCGGGCAACTGGCGCTCGAGGATGTCGGTATCCCGGTTTACGAGAATGAAGCTGTGCGGCTTGAAAAGGACGGACATGGTTTCTGGCTTGCCGGCCTTGCAGACCAGATCGCGTTCTGGCCGAACCGCGGGCGGGGCGAGGAGGGGTTCATCGGTCTCGACGACCTTCCCGGCACACTCGCCAAGGTGAGCGACGATGCGCCGGTGATCCTGATGGCGCATGAGCCCGACATTTTCCCCGATGTGCCCGACAGGGTTGCATTGACGATCTCAGGTCATACACATGGCGGGCAGGTGCGCCTGTTCGGCTATTCCCCGGTCGTTCCATCGGCGTTCGGAAACCGCTATGCCTACGGGCATGTCGTCGAAGGCGGACGAAACCTGATCGTATCCGGCGGACTTGGATGCTCGATCATGCCGGTCCGCTTCGGCGTTCCGCCTGAAATCACACTTGTCGACCTGGGGGCAGATACGTGAGCCGCAGTGACAGCAAACCCGATCCCCTGCGCGACCCCAACGCGCCGGCGCCGACGGGCCTGAGCAAGGATTGGCCGGACCTCTCCGGCCGCATCGAGGATGACGGCGTGCACCGGCTAGCCGTGCGCGTCTATTACGAGGACACCGATTTTTCCGGCGTCGTCTATCACGCGAGCTACCTGCGCTTCATGGAGCGCGGACGCTCGGACTTCATGCGCTGGACCGGCATCGACCATAACGATCTGATGGATGCCGAAGGCGGGCTTGCCTTTGCGGTGCGCCGGATGATCATCGAGTTCGCGGGTTCGGCGGGCATCGACGATGTGCTGACCATCGAGACCTGGATGGGCGACATGCGCGGCGCCTCGATGCTGGTGAAGCAGCGGGTTCTGCTGGAAGGCCGGCCGATCATTACAGCCGACGTGAAGGTGGCGCTGGTGACGCGGGCGGGAAAGCCGCGCCGGATGCCGCTTTGGCTGCGCAAAATCTTCGCGCCGCACGCTCCCGAAGGCGCCGAAGTGGACGGGCCGGAGTAGAAATTGCTCCCTGAGCGCCGATTTACGGCGTTAACGGCCCGCTAACCCTATTCCATCAAGCCTCATGACCGGGTAAACCAAGCTAGGTCATGGACTCACACAAGAGACGGAGTGCGCCCTTGTTCGGCCATAAAGGCCACGCAAGACGCGCTAATCTGAAACGGGTGCCTTAGCGGGGTGCGGGCGCCGAAAGACATTTTTCCCGGTACTGCGGCATAACGCGGAGGGTTCGGCAGCTCCGCCTGCCAGGCCCGCTGCAGCAAGATGCCGTGCGCTGGCAAGGGCGCGTGCCGCCCGTTCTTTTCAAGGGGATCCGATGGAAGGTCTCATCGATTCATCAGGCCTGGCAGCGCCGGCGGGCGATCTGTCGCTGGTCACGCTGTTCCTGCATGCGCATATCGTCGTCAAGATCGTCATGATCGGGCTGATCATGGCTTCGGTCTGGAGCTGGGCGATCATTTTCGACCGGGCCATCGTCTACGCGCGTTCGCGCAAGCAGATGAACCGGTTCGAGAAGGTTTTCTGGTCGGGGCACTCGCTGGAGGACCTCTACCGGACGCTTTCGCAGCGGCCAGCCACGTCCATGGCCGCGATGTTCGTTGCCGCCATGCGCGAATGGCAGCGCAGCCAGGAGCGCAACTCGGGAAGTTTCATGGGCCTTCAGATGCGCATCGAGAAGGTGATGGATGTCACCGTTTCACGCGAGATCGAACGGCTCGAACGGCGTCTGATGTTTCTCGCTTCCGTCGGCTCCGTTGCGCCCTTCGTCGGCCTGTTCGGCACTGTGTGGGGCATCATGACCAGTTTCCAGGCCATTGCGGCGAGCGAGAACACGAGCCTTGCCGTCGTTGCGCCAGGGATCGCGGAAGCGCTTTTCGCCACCGCGCTCGGCCTGCTTGCGGCCATTCCCGCGACGGTCGCCTACAACCGGTTCGCATCCGAGGTTTCACGCCAGACAAGCCGGCTGGAAGGCTTTGCGGACGAGTTTTCGGCCATACTTTCGCGGCAATTGGATGAGCGTATGTGACCCGTCCCGCGAGGGGTGCGGGCGCTTGAATCGGACGGAGCTCAAATGGGTGCTTCACTTGGCAGCATGAGGGGTAGCCGGCGCGGAAAACGCGGCCGGCATACACCGATGAGCGAGATCAACGTGACGCCGTTCGTCGACGTCATGCTGGTGCTGCTCATCATTTTCATGGTTGCGGCCCCGTTGCTGACGGTTGGCGTTCCCATAGACCTGCCCGAGACCCGCGCCAAGGCGCTGCAAAGCGACAAGGACCCGCTGACGGTCACGGTCGCCGTGGACGGCAAGGTCTATCTGCAGGACCAGGAGATCCCGATCGAGGAGCTGGTTGCGAAGCTTCAGGCGATTGCCAGCGAGGGATATGAGGAACGCATCTTCGTGCGTGGCGACAACAAGGTCGGCTATGGCGCCGTGATGCAGGTTATGGGCCGGCTCAACGCGGCCGGCTTCAAGCGTATAGGCCTGGTGACCGACCAGGAGAAGAACGGGTAACCGGTAGCTTATGCGTGTTGGCCTCACCATATCCAGCTGTGCCCATGCAGCGGTACTGGCGATGGCGGTGATCGGATTCGCCTCCACGAAACCGTTCGAGGTCACGCCGGAAGTCGCGTTGCCGGTCGATCTCGTGTCGGTGGAAGAATATACCAACCTCACGACCGGCCTCAAATCAGGCGAGATCAAGGAAACGCCTCAGGCACCGAAAGCGCCCGAGGAGAACAACGCCGCGCCGCAACCCGAGCCGCAGCCGGAAGAAAAGCCCGCACCGGCGCAGCCGGCAGCGGCCCCCGAGCCGGAGCCGGAACCCGAACCGGCGCAGGCAGAGGCCGAACCCGCGCCGCCGCCGGAGCCTGAACCCGAACCGGAGGCAAAACCGAAGGAACCCGAGAAGCCGCAATACGTTCAACTGCCGAAGAAGGTTGAAATGCCGCGGCGTCCGCCAAGGCCGCGCCAGGAAGTTGCCCGCAACGAACCTAAGCCGACACCGATCACGCCGCAGGCGCGCGAGGAGCAAAAGCAGTTCGATCCCGATTCCATCGCAGCCCTGCTCGACAAGCAGGAGCGTCCGCCGGAATCAGGGGGCGTGACACAGGAAGCGCTGGATGGGCAGGCATCGCTGGGTGCGCCGACAGGACTCGCCAACCGCCTGTCGATGAGCGATATCGACTATCTCAGGCAGCAGATGTCGCGCTGCTGGAGCCCGCCCGTCGGCGTGCTCGATGCGGTCGGGCTGGTCGTCAAGCTCGATCTCGAGCTTAACCTGGACGGATCGCTGGCACGCGACCCGATTGTCGCCAATTCGAGCGGCGCCCCGATCTTCACGATTGCCGCGGAGGCGGCAAGGCGTGCCGTGATTCAGTGCCAGCCCTATTCGCTGCCGCCGGAGAAGTTCGATGTCTGGCGGCGCATGATCGTCAATTTCGACCCCCGTGAAATGATGGGAGGTTGAGGGAATGGAAAAGAGAATGCCGATGGCCTTTAATGCAACGCGAATGACCGGGGGCGGGGGAATGACCACCGTGCAGACGCTGAAGGCTGTTGCTTCAAGATCGTTGCGCCGCGCTGTGGCGTGTGCCGCCATGCTTGCCGCCGCTGTATTGGCGCAGCTGACGCTTGTGTTGCCGGCGCACGCGGTTCTGGAAGTCGACGTCACGCGCGGCGTCGTGCAGCCGATGCCGGTCGCCATCACCGATTTTGCCGGTGCGCAGCCCGACGAGGTTCAGGCGGGCCAGGACATTGCCCAGGTCATCACGAACGATCTGCGCAGCTCTGGTCTGTTCGCGCCTATCGATCAGGCCGCCTTTATCGAGCGGGCGATCAATTTCGAAGGGCAACCGACGTTCCCCAACTGGCGTGTGATCAATGCGCAGGCACTGGTTAACGGCCGGGTGACGCGTCAACCCGACGGGCGGCTGCAGGTCGAATTCCGCCTTTGGGACGTCACGGCGGGCCAGCACATGACCGGCTCCAAATATTTCACCCAGCCGGCCAACTGGCGCCGTGTCGCGCATATCATCGCCGATGCGATTTATGAGCGCCTGACCGGCGAGAGCGGCTATTTCGACACCCGTGTGGTGTTCGTCGAGGAAAGCGGTCCGAAGGATCAGCGCGTCAAGCGCCTGGCGATCATGGATCAGGACGGCGCGAACCTGCGTTATCTCTCGTCGGGCCGCGATCTGGTGCTGACGCCGAGGTTTTCCCCGTCGAGCCAGGAAATCACCTACATGTCCTACGCCTCGGGGACGCCGCAGGTCTATCTGTTCAATATCGAGACCGGACAGACCGAACTGGTCGGCACATTCGACGGCATGACATTCGCGCCCAGGTTTTCCCCTGACGGGCAGCGCATCATCATGAGCCTGAACCAGGGCGGCAATTCCAATATTTTCACGATGGATCTGAGGACGGGACGCACGACGCGGCTGACCAATACGCCCGCCATCGACACATCGCCGTCTTATTCACCTGACGGCCGGCAGATCACTTTCAGTTCCGACCGCGCCGGCAGCGAGCAGATCTATGTCATGGGTGCAGACGGCTCCAATCCACACCGCATCAGCAACGGCGACGGCACGTATTCGACGCCGGTCTGGTCGCCGCGTGGCGACTATATTGCCTTTACAAAACAGTCGGGTGGGCGTTTCGCCATCGGGGTCATGCGTCCGGACGGGGCCGGTGAACGTATCCTCACCGAGGGCTACCATAACGAAGGTCCGACCTGGGCGCCGAACGGGCGTGTGCTGATGTTCTTCCGCGACGTTCCAGGTGCGGGTGGCGGCGCGCAGTTGTGGTCGGTTGACATCACCGGCTACAACGAACGGCGTCTGCAAACACCGGCATGGGCTTCGGACCCCGCATGGTCGCCCTTGATGAAATGATGCGGGGCCTATAGTTTCCGCGCGCCGTTCAGGGGCATTCCTGTTCGCAAAAAAGCCTAAGTGCTGTGCGCTTTTCCACCAACGAGGGATCACCGGACACGGAAGCGCAGACCAGATCTGCCGGGGGTAAAAAATTTAACCGCGCACATTTCGTTAAGTATGTTTGCGAACGCTCGGTTAACGGCAAAGCTGGTAGTAAATGCGCAGTGAATCCGGTCGATAAGAATGGAGTAACCGGGAATGCTTGGACTATCTCACGGGGCACGCATCGTGCGCATAGCGATATGCTTTGCGCTGGCCCTGACCGTTGCTGCTTGCGCCAACCGTAATCAGGGTCCGGGTGCCGGTGGCACCAATGCCCCTCCCGGATCGGCGCAGGAATTCGTCGTCAATGTTGGCGACCGCGTGTTTTTCACCGTCGATTCGTCTGTTCTGACTGACGCCTCCAAAGCGACCCTGCAGCGGCAGGCTCAGTGGCTGAACCAGTATCAGAAGTATACCTTCACGATCGAAGGCCATGCCGACGAGCGCGGAACGCGTGAATACAACATCGCCCTTGGTGCGCGGCGTGCCGCCGTCACCCGCGATTATCTGGCGAGCCTCGGCGTATCGCCGTCGCGCATGCGCACTGTTTCCTACGGCAAGGAACGCCCGGTCGCGGTTTGCGACAACGCGTCCTGCTGGAACCAGAACCGCCGCGCGGTGACAGTGCTCGACAACGCAACAAACTGATCGTTTCAGCTGATCGGTTAAAACGGGCCGGTGCCTTCGGGTACTGGCCCGTTTTGCTTTGATACGTGTCTGAAAGCCGCACTTTAGGCGCATTCGAGGCTATGTTACAGCAAGTCTTTAGCCGCCGGACTGGCGGTAACGGTATTAGGGTCTCTTCGGTCATGTCCGCACGCTTTTCTGCCCTTCCGGCAGCCATTTTCCTGTTTCTCGCGCACGTTCTTCCCTCCCAGGCGCAGATCGCCGCCGCAGGCGATGCGAACCGTTTGAACGCCATCGAGGAGCAATTGCGCATGCTGACCGGGGAGGTCGACAGGCTGTCGCAGAAGGTTCGCCAGCTTGAGGCCGCAGCGGGTGTCGCCGGCGCCGGAGCCGTTGCCGCGCCGACCGCGAATGCCGGAGCGCCAGCGCCCGCCGGGACCAATGGCGGTCAGACCGTGCTTGGCGCGCCGCCGGCGCCGCTGGGCCAGTTGCGTACGGATCAGGACGGTCAGCCGCTGGACATAACCGGTCTTTCGCAGGCGATTCCTCCCGGAACGCCCGGCAGTGGCGCGGCCGCGCCCGTTATCGGCAATCCAAGCTCGGTTGCCACTGCGTCCGATGGCGCGCCGCCGCGCGATGCCTATGACCTTGCCTACAGCCATGTTTTGCGTGGCGATTATGCCGCCGCCGAGCAGGCCTTCAGCGAATTTATCGAGCGCTATCCCGACAACGAACTGGTGCCCAACGCCAAGTTCTGGATCGGCGAAAGCTTTTTCCAGCGCGGCGACTATCACAATGCGGCCCGCGCGTTCCTCGAAAATTCCCAGTCTCACCCCGATGCCGCCAAGGCGCCTGAAAGCATGCTGAAGCTCGGATTGTCGCTGGCGGCCCTGCAGCAGCGCGAGCCGGCCTGCTCGACGCTGAACGAGATGATGCGGCGCTATCCGCGCGCGGAACCTTCCGTTCACGATCAGGCGCAAGCCGAGATCCGGGCACTTGGCTGCTGATCGTCCAGTTCCGCTGGATGACGCCGAGGCTGCCGGAGTTTTCCACAGCCTCGACGATGAAGCTGCGGTCGCGATCGCCGTGTCTGGCGGGCCGGATTCACTGGCGCTGGCCGCGCTGATGGCGCGTTGGCGCAGGCGCTTGCATCGCCCGCCGAAACTGCACGCGCTGGTGGTCGACCATGGCTTGCGGCCTGAATCCGCCAGTGAAGCCCGCCATACCGCGGGTGTGCTCAAGGACATCGGTCTTGAAGCAACAGTCCTGATGCTGTCCGGCCTTCCAACAACCAATCTCCATGCCGCCGCGCGTATCGCACGTTATGACGCCATGACGGACTGGATGGCGCTGAACGGGTTCGGCGCGCTGGCGACGGCGCATCACCGTGACGACCAGCTTGAAACGATTGTCATGCGGCTGGCCCGCGACGCCGAGGCGGGCATCGCCGGTATTCCCGCGACCGGCTGGTGGGCGGACCGGCGTCTAGTACGGCCTTTTCTGGATGTGCCGAAATCACGCCTGACCGCAACCGTGAGGCTTTTCGGGCTGCATCCGGTCATCGATCCGTCCAACGATGATCCGCGCTTCGAGCGCGCGCGTATCCGTCACGCGATTGCAGGCGGCAATCTGCCATTGCCCGTGTCCGAGCTTCTAGCCAGGGCGCAGGTGGGTGCAAAATCGCAGGATGAGCTGGATGCGGCGGCATGGTCACTTGGCAAAGAGGCCCTGTTATTGACGCCACAAGGAGCCGCGTTGCTCGATGTGGATAGCTTCATGAAGGCGGATATTCATGTCCGCCGCTGGCTGCTCAGGTCCGTTGCCCGCGACATGGGCGGCAACACGGTGCCTCCGGCGCGGGACAAGCTCGCCCGCCTTGAGGCGCGTATCGGTGAATTTGCGTCCCGCGACCGCTCAGCGGGGTTTGCTGGCGCAACGTTGGCGGGGGTGCGGTTTCAGTGTGCGATTGGTGCCGCGCGCCAAAAGATGATTGCGGTTTTCCGTGAGCGCGGGCGCTGCCCGGCTGAGCCGATGACGCTGAAACCGGGAGCCGCCGGCCTTCTGGACCGACGCTTCCGGGTCATCACTTCGTATGAACGCGAAGAGGATGGCGTTCGTGCCGTTGCCGGGCAAAACATTGCCCATGGCGGTGCCGGTGACCTCTCCAGTGCTTTTCCCGCGCCGGCGGCGGCAAGTGTTCCTTTTGTTTTCAAAGGGGAAATGCCGCTTTTCCCGCTTGTTTCGCAGGATTCCCAGGCATATGGAATCACGGCGCGATGGTGCGGATTGAGATTTGGCAGCCTCAGACTGGAGGCGCCGTGTTAACCGGCATCACAGAAACCCTGCGACAGATGCGCCTCTTAGCTTCACTTCGGGCGCGTCCGTTCCTATGTTAACCAGAACAGATCGGTGAGGGGACGTAACGCGCATATCAGCTTAATCGGCTGACCGGTTCGAATGGAACGACGGGTAAGCCGGGACGTTGGGTTGCATGCCCAAATTCGGGCATCTTGTGCGTACAGTGTGATTGAACACCGATCAGCAAATCTTTGTCCCTTCCGGGGCTGCTGCTGACCCTTTGAGAGGCGCTTCATGAATTCGAATTTCCGGAACCTTGCGTTGTGGGTCGTGATCGGCCTGTTGCTGATCGCGCTTTTCAACCTGTTCCAGAGTCCGGCCCCGCGCTCCAGCGCGACCGAGATCAGCTATTCGCAGTTGCTTACCGATGTCGATAACGGTCAGGTCCGATCGGTGACGATCTCCGGTAATGAGGTCAACGGGCAGTATAACGATGGCCGGGTTTTCCAGAGCTACATTCCGGCGGACGCCAATTTCGTCGAGCATTTGAGCCAGAAGGGCGTGCAGATCACCGCGCAGCCGCCGGCTGACCGGGCGCCGTCCCTGCTTGGCATTCTGGTGTCCTGGTTCCCGATGCTGCTGCTGATCGCGGTGTGGATTTTCTTCATGCGCCAGATGCAGGG
>JAGRLC010000065.1:0-129 GCA_020441995.1 Rhodobiaceae bacterium | reverse complement strand
GCTTCGGCAAATCCAAGGCCAAGCTTCTGACCGAAGCGCACGGGCGCGTCACCTTCGAGGACGTTGCCGGCGTCGAGGAAGCCAAGGTCGATCTTGAAGAGATTGTCGAGTTCCTGCGCGACCCGCAGA
>JAGRLC010000064.1 GCA_020441995.1 Rhodobiaceae bacterium | reverse complement strand
CGCAGGAACTGACCACCGACGCCTTTGAGACGGTCTGGAGCACGGTGTCCTTCTCGCGCGGGCTGTTCGGCCTGCCGCCGAAGCCTGCACATATCGAGAAAGTGCTGAAGACCCTGTCGCTGTGGGACAAGAAGGACAACAAGATCATGATGCTGTCGGGCGGCATGAAGCGGCGCGTGCTGATTGCCAAGGCGCTGGCGCATGAGCCCGACATCCTGTTCCTCGACGAGCCGACAGCCGGCGTCGATGTTTCCCTGCGCAAGGACATGTGGCAGACCGTGCGTGAGCTGCGCGAGAACGGCGTCACCGTCATCCTGACCACTCACTACATCGAGGAAGCCGAGGAGATGGCCGACCGGGTCGGCGTCATCAACAACGGCGAGATCATCGTGGTGGAGGAGAAGGCCGAACTGATGCGCAAGCTCGGCAAGAAGGAGGTCGCGCTGACGCTGCACGAACCGCTGACCGCCTTGCCCGAAGCGCTCTCCGGCTTTGACCTGACGCTGACCGAGGACGGCCGCAAGCTTGTCTACACCTACCTCACCACCGCCAAGCGCACCGGCATAACCAAGCTGCTGAGCACGCTCGCCGCTGAAGGCATCAGTTTCTCCGACCTCGACACGAACCAGAGTTCTCTCGAGGACATTTTCGTTTCGCTCGTGGAGGACGCGGCATGAACATCTACGGCGTCTGGGCGATCTACCGTTTCGAGATGGCGCGCTGGTACCGCACGCTGTTCCAGAGTCTCGTATCGCCGGTCATCTCCACGACACTCTATTTCGTCGTCTTCGGCTCGGCGATCGGCTCGCGCATTTCCGATGTCGGCGGCGTGTCCTACGGCGCGTTCCTTGTGCCCGGTCTGCTGATGTTGTCGCTGCTGACGCAGAGCGTCTCCAACGCCTCCTTCGGCATCTATTTCCCAAGGTTCAGCGGCACGATCTACGAAGTGCTCTCCGCCCCGATCTCCTATCTGGAGACGACACTCGCCTATGTCGGCGCCGCGGCAACCAAGTCCGTCATCATCGGGCTGGTGATCCTCGCAACGGCGAGCCTTTTCGTGGAACTCAGGGTCGCGCACCCCTTCGCGATGGTGCTGTTCCTGGTGCTGACGGCGGTGAGCTTTTCGCTGCTCGGCTTCATCATCGGCATCTGGGCGGACGGCTTCGAGAAGCTCCAGATCGTGCCTCTGCTGGTGATCACGCCGCTGGTGTTCCTCGGCGGCAGCTTCTACTCGGTCGATATGCTGCCGCCCTTCTGGCAGAAGGTGACGCTGCTCAATCCCGTCCTTTATCTCATCAGCGGATTCCGCTGGAGCTTCTACGAGATTTCCGACGTGCCGATCGGCGTGTCCATCGTGATGATCAGCGTGTTCCTGACCGCTTGCCTCACGGTCGTGTGGTGGATCTTCAAGACGGGATACAGGCTGAAGAGCTGAAGGCCGCCCGGCTCACTGCGCCATGGCGTGCGCCAGACCGTAGGTCATCTGCGCTTCGAATTGGGTAAAGGGCCAGTCGCTGCCCCAGACAAGCCGGTCATTGCCCAGATGGTCTGCGTAAATCCTGCGCAGCGGCGACATGCATTCGGGATCGGCAGCTCGCGCGCCGTCGGGATATATCCGGTATGCGCCGGAAACCTTAACCCAAAGCCGACCCGCAGGCTGAGCCAGGATCGTCTGGAGTCCGGGATCGGCGGTGTTCGGGACCAGCCCGAAATGATCGACGACGACCCTGGCATGATGCCGGGTCAGTTGCGGCAGGATGCGCGGGAGATGGTTTGCCGCGCTGTGCAGTTCGACATGCCAGCCGAGTTTTTCCACCTCGGCCAGATGCGCGGACCAGTCCGTGTAGTCGAAGCGGTCTTCCATTCGCAAAAGGTTGAGGCGCACGCCGATGATGCCTCTGCGATCGAACTCGCGCAGTTGCCCGGCGTCGGCAGGGCATGACGGGTCCAGCACCGCGACGCCGCGGAAGGCGACCTTGTCATCTCCCGCATAAGCATCGAGCACATCCAGCAAATAGTCATTGCGGGCGCCGAGAAAGCTCGGCTGCACCAGCAGCGCACCGTCCAGCCTGAAACCGTCGAGCAGCGCGCAAAGCTCTTCCGGGGTCGCATCGTAGTCAGGCGTGTAACGGCGCTCGCGCGCCTTCGGCAGATCCGCCCGAAAGACATGGCAATGCCCGTCATACCTGCCTTCCGGCAGGTCCATCAAACTGTTGGCCCCTGTCAGCTTCATAATACCTGCTTTGCTACATCTTCTTGACAGTTATGGTTCTATATAGAAGTATAAGTGTCAAGGGAGGAACCAATAAGCATGCACGCACTTGCCGGTGACGAACGCATTCCGATCTACCAGCGGCTGGCCGACACCCTGCGCCAGTCGGTGATCACGGGCGCGCTGAAGCCGGGCGACCGCGCGCCATCGGAAAACTTCCTGTCCGATGAATACGGACTGGCGCCGGGCACCGTGCGCAAGGCGCTCGACGTCCTCGTCGGCGAAGGCGTATTCGAACGTTTCCAGGGCAAGGGCACCTTCGTGCGCCGCCCGAGCTTCGATGCTTCCCTGTTCCGGTTTTTCCGCTTTCGCGGGCCCGACGGGGAATTCCGTGTTCCCGAGAGCCGTATCCTGCGCCGCGAGATCGAGCCCATGCCGGGGCATGTCTGCGTCGCCCTGGAAGTGAGCAAAGGCACGCCGGGCATATCCATGTCGCGATTGCGCATGCATGAGGGCACGCCTGTCGTGGCCGAGGAAATCTGGCTGGAACACGCCCCCTTCGCGAAGTTCGCCGACATGCCCGCGGAGGAAATCGGCGCGCTGCTCTATCCGGTCTACGACCGTGAATGCGGCAGGCTTGTCGCGCGCGCCGAGGAGACCATGACCGTTGAAGCGGCGAGCCGCGAGATCGCCCGGCTTCTGCGCATCGATGCGGGCGCGCCCGTCATCGTCATCGACCGTATTGCCAAGGGTTACGACAACAAGCCCATCGAATGGCGCCGCTCACGCGGGCGCGCCGACCAATTCACCTATCAAACAGAAATCCGCTGAAGCGGAGAAACGGGAGGAAACCATGAAACTTTTTACCGGACTCATGATGGCGGCAGCCATCGCCATCACCACGTCAAGCAACGTGTCCGCCGAGCCGCGCGAGGTTCGTATCGCAAGCCACGTGTCGCAGTTCTCGCCGCTGCACGCCCAGTCGGAACTCTTCGCCGCAGAGATCGAGAAGCGCCTGCCCGGCGAATTCAAGTTCACGCTGTTTCCCGGCGGTCAGCTGGGCAAGGAAAAGGACCTGATGACCAACGTTCAGGCCGGCTCCATCGAGATGATCAACATCGCGTCGGGCGTGATGAAACTCGACGGCAAGCTCGGCGTGTTCGATCTGCCCTGGCTGTTCTCCAACCGCGACCACGTCCGCAAGGCCATGGCAGCGGGCCTTGAGGATGCGATCCGCGAGCGGATCGAGAAAGTCGGCAGCGTGCATGTCATCGGCGTCTACGAGAACGGATTCCGCCATGTCATCAACACACAGCGCGCCGTGAAGGAACCGTTCGACCTAGAAGGCCTGAAGATCCGCATTTCCGGCGGCAAGTTCCGCCAGAGCGTCTTCCAGCAGATGGGCGCAACGCCGCAGAAAGTCTCCTGGGGCGAAACCTTCACCGCGCTCCAGTCCGGCGTCGTCGACGGCGCGGAAGCCGCGACCTACGGTTTCTACGAGCAGAAGCACTACGAAGTCGCCAGCCACCTGTCGCTGACCAGCCATGTCTACACGCCGTCCTTCCTGCTGGCCTCCAACGCCTTCATGGACAGCCTGACGGAGGAACAGCGCAAGGTCTTCATCGAAGTCGGCCGTGAAATCACCGACAAGGCCTATGAGGTCTCCGCCGAACTCGAAACCAAGTACTTCAATGAAATGAAGGGCAAGGTCGAGATCAACGAGGTTGACCTGGCCGCGTTCCAGAAGGCAACCGCGTCGAGCTACGACGACTACATCGCCAGCTTTGGCGATGAATACCTGAGCATCATCCGGGGTACGGCGAGCAACTGATGCTGCGCATCCTCGACAGAATTGCCGAGGCCATCGCTATCATAAGTTTCGCGGTGTCCTCGGCATTCGTGTTCATAAACGTCCTGAACCGCTACCTCGTTCTCACGCTGCTGCGGGACTGGGCGAAGGATCACGAGAGCTTTCGCCCGACCTATTTCGCCATCCGCGACGCCATCGGCAGCATCGTGGTGACGGCGGACGAGGTTCCCGGTCTGCTGCTCGTCTGGGTCGCCTTCCTCGGCGCCTATATCGCGATGCGCAAGGAAGGCCACATTTCCTTCGACCTGGTTGTGGAATCCCTGCCGCGTGTCGGGCGCCTGATCGCGCGCGGTCTCAACACCGCCCTGATCGCAGGCTTCCTGATGCTGGTCTTCTGGCAGTCTATCCGGATGATCCGTGTATCCGGCGCCACCCAGATCGAGACGGCGGAGATCGCACAAGGCTGGTTCATGCTCATCCTGCCGCTTGCCTCGATCCTGCTGATCATCGCCGCCGTCAGCCGGTTCCTGGCCCACAAGGACCCCGACTGACATGGCTTGGCTCGTCATTACGCTGCTGCTGGCGCTGATCTGCTTCGGTATGCCCATCGGCTTTGCCCTGATGATCGCGGCGGCGATTGCCATGGCACTGTCGGGCATCGATCTGATCATGGTGCCGATCCAGCTTTTCTCCGGCGCCAACAAGGTCGTCCTGCTGGCAATCCCGCTGTTTATCTTCATGGGCGAACTGATGGGCGCGACCTCGATTTCGGACCGCATCATCAACCTTGCCCGCGCGCTTGTCGGCTGGATGCGCGGCGGGCTTGCCCATGTCAACGTCGTCACCTCCATGTTCATGGCGGAGATGTCCGGCTCGGCTGTGGCAGACGCCGCCGTGATGTCGAAAATTTTCGTACCGTCTATGGAGAAGCAGGGGTATCCGCGCACCTTCTCCGCCGCCATCACCGCGACCAGCGCGACGCTGGGGATCATCATTCCGCCGTCGATTCCGATGGTGCTCTACGGCGTTACGACCAACACCTCGATCAAGGACCTGTTCGTGGCCGGCATCGTTCCGGGGCTGCTGCTGGGCGGAGCGTTCATGATCACCAGCTACATTTTCGCGCGCCGGGAAAACTATCCCGTCGACGAGCATTTCGAGATGGCACGGCTGGGCTCCGCATTCGTCGGCGCGCTCGTGCCCCTGATGATCCCGGTGCTGGTGGTCGGCGGCCTGATCGGCGGCTTCGTTACTCCGACCGAAGCCGCGACGCTGGGCGTGGTCGCAGCCCTCATCTATGGCTGGCCGATACGCCGCGATCTCGATGCCGGCAAGGTCTACGAGCTTGCCTCGGCCACCGTGCGCCAGACTTCGGTGGTGATGATGATCATCGCGGGTTCGGCGGTTCTGGGACAGTTCCTCGCCAACGAGCAGATCCCGCAGATGATCGCACAGGGCCTTGGCGGCCTGACCGAAAACTTCGTTCTGCGGATGCTGCTGATCAACGTGTTCCTGCTGTTCCTCGGCATGTTCCTGCATGCGTCCGCCGCCATCATCGTCGTGGTGCCGATGTTGCTGCCGCTGAGTCAGGAGATGGGGATCGACCCGGTCCATTTCGGCGTGATCGTCTGCCTCAATCTCGGCATCGGCCAGCAGACCCCGCCGGTCGCCTCGGTTCTGCTCACGGTGTGTTCGGCGACGGGTCTACGGATCGAGCAGGTCATGGGCTATTGCAAGTGGTTCATCCTGGCGATGTTCATCACGCTGATGGTCGTCAGCTTCACACCGATCACGGCGACGATGTTCCTCTAACGGGATCGCTCTTCCCGCCTTGCACGACACTTGTGCGCCTCACGCACTTGGTTTTTGCACTGCAGCAAGTTATGAGCATCGAAGCGTTTGGCTCCGGGTGTTCTCCCGGAGCGGCTTTCCCGGTCGCCGATCCGTCGGACAATCCGAAAATTCACACTCAAGACCCCGCAGCGAAGCGTTGCCGCGTTTCGCCGCGTCCTGGACCTTTCATGATTTCATTCTCCCAATACCGCCACCAATGGACGTGCAATATCCGCGCGGACCTGCTGTCCGGCCTCGTCGTCGCCCTTGCGCTGATCCCAGAGGCCATCGCCTTTTCGATCATTGCCGGCGTCGATCCGAAGGTCGGGCTCTACGCGTCGTTTTCCATCGCCATGATCATCGCGATCACCGGCGGACGACCCGGCATGATCTCGGCCGCCACCGCGGCGACCGCCGTGCTGATGGGGACGCTGGTCAAGGATCACGGCCTGCAATATCTGCTCGCCGCCACGGTTCTGGCCGGGCTGCTGCAGATTGGTGCGGGCTTTCTGAGGCTTGGTTATGTGATGCGCTTCGTTTCGCGCTCGGTGATGACCGGCTTCGTCAACGCCCTTGCGATCCTGATCTTCATGGCGCAACTGCCCGAACTCGATCCCTCGCGCGTACCGGTTCTGACCTATGCGCTCGTCGCGGCGGGACTGGCAATCATCTATCTGTTCCCGCGCATCACCAGGGTCATCCCCTCGCCGCTCGTCACCATCGTCGCGCTCACGCTCCTGACATTTGCATTCGGCTGGGACGTTCGCACCGTCGGCGACATGGGCGAACTGCCGGATACATTGCCGGTGTTCCTCATCCCGGACATCCCGCTGACGTTGGACACGCTGCGGATCATCTTCCCCTATTCGGTGGCGGTTGCCGTGGTCGGCCTGCTCGAAAGCCTGATGACGCAGCAGATCGTCGACGACCTCACCGACACCTCCTCCGACCGCAATCAGGAATGCATCGGCCAGGGCATCGCCAATGCGGCCACGGGCTTCATCGGCAGCATGGCGGGCTGCGCGATGATCGGCCAGTCGATCATCAACGTGAAGTCCGGCGGGCGCGGACGGCTCTCCACCTTTGCCGCCGGCACCTTCCTGCTGTTCATGGTGGTGGTGCTTGGCGACGTGGTCGGGCGTATCCCGATGGCGGCGCTGGTCTCGATCATGATCATGGTCTCCATCGGCACGTTCTCGTGGAGCTCGATCAAGAACCTCAAGGAACACCCGCGCTCGTCCTCGGTGGTGATGCTGGCGACGGTCTTCTTCGTCGTCTACACGCACAACCTCGCCATCGGCGTGCTCGTCGGCGTGTTGTTGTCGGGCATCTTCTTTGCCGGAAAGATCGCGCAGATTTTCCGTGTCACCACATCGATCAGTCCGGACGGCAGGCACCGGACCTACAAGATCGAGGGACAGTTGTTCTTTGCTTCGGTCGAGGATTTCA
Source organism: Rhodobiaceae bacterium (assembly GCA_020441995.1). Taxonomy (GTDB): domain Bacteria; phylum Pseudomonadota; class Alphaproteobacteria; order Rhizobiales; family Tepidamorphaceae; genus JACKJK01. Next base: position 12,588 of record JAGRLC010000064.1, on the reverse strand, counting down.
TGAAAGCGTTTGATTTCAAGGAAGCGCCTGAAAAGGTGACCATCGACGTCACTCGCGCTCATATCTGGGACGTTTCCTCCATCGCGGCGCTCGATATGGCCGTGCTGAAATTCCGCCGCGAAGGGGCCGAGGTCGATATCCTCGGTATGAACGAGGCATCGGAAACCATCGTCGACAAGCTTGCGATACACGACCAGCCGGGCGCGATGGAAAAACTACTGGGGCACTAATTGTTTACAGCGTGTTCGGGGCGGAAAACCGCAGGGCACTTTTCCTGAACACGCTCTAGGGAGCTAAGCATGAATTCAACAGGCACTCTGATTGCCCTGGTCGACGGCTCGAAATATTCCACGAGCGTCTGCCACTACGCGGCCTGGATCGCAAAGCGCACCGGCTCGACTGTGAAAATCTACCATGTGCTCGGACGCCGCGACGGCGTCGAGCAGCAGGACCTGAGCGGCGCCATCCAGCTTGGCGCACGGTCGCATCTGCTGGAAGAACTGAGCGAGCTCGATGCGAAACGCGCAAAGCTCAATCAGGCCAAGGGCCGCGCCATACTCGAAGACGCACAGGCGATCATCGAAGCCGAGGGCGTCACCGTCGAAACCCGGCTGCGGCAGGGCGATCTCGTCGAGACGATTCTTGCCAAGGAAGGCACCGGCGATCTGATCGTGATCGGCAAGCGTGGCGAGGCCGCCGACTTCGCTAAGCTGCATCTCGGCTCCAACCTCGAGCGGATCGTGCGCTCCAGTCACAAGCCCGTCTTCGTTGCCAACCGCGAGTTCAAACCGGTGACCAACGTCCTGATCGCCTTCGATGGCGGCCCGTCATCGCTGAGGGCCGTGGACTATCTGTCCCGCAGCAAACTTCTGGCCGGCCTGCCCGTCACGCTCGCCTTCGCAGGTGTTGAGACGGACGACATCCGCAAGGCGCTGGAGCAGGCCAAGTCAACACTTGCCGGAGGCGGCTTCGAAGCCGGGATAATTGTCGAGAACGGCAAGCCGGAAACGACGCTGGGCAGGCTGGTGGAAGATCAGGAGTACGATCTGGTCGTCATGGGCGCTTACGGGCATTCGCGCATCCGCAGCCTGATCATCGGATCGAGCACAACGGAAATGGTGCGCACCTGCAAGGTGCCGATCCTGCTCATGCGCTGATCGCTGCGCTTTAGAACGGCACTTTCACACCGGCTTTTGCAGCTACCTGAACGGCGCTGGTGGTGTCCACCTGAGTTTCGACCGCGCCATAGGCTGTCATGCCCGACATGGACAGGAATTCCGCCGTCAGGGCGAGGAAACCGGCCAGCACCTCGTCGTCGCCTGCGGTGAAGGCGATGCCCTGTCCCAGCAGCGTGCCGGTGAGGACATCGTCGCCGAAATTCGTGCGGCCCTCGATGCCGAATGTGGCCCGCGTCGTCAGCACGCCGCCGTCAACCTTCACCGTGCGCGGCAGGTGCATACCAAGGCGCACCGTGCCCTGATGCAGCTCGCGGCTGCCCACAGTCAAGGGATTTGTGACGCCGGTCTCGCTGAAGCCGTCGAGGAAGAGGCCGGCATAGCGCAGGGTCACGAAGGGTTCGATCTTGCCGCCGGGAAGCATGGGCGCGGCCATCTCGCCGGTGACGGTCAGTTCGGGGATGATGAACCAGCCGTCCTCGTCCGCCGTTGCCGTCTCGATGCCGCCGACGACCAGGTTGTTGGCGACCTGTCGTTCACGGTCGTAAGAGGTTTGGCCCGCTGTCAGCACGAAGTCCCAGTCGAGGCCCCAGCCCGACGTCGCGGCATAGATGCCGCCGTAGAAGGATTCGCTGTCGGTCTTCTGCGCGCCGGGATCGTTCTCGACCTGCCCCCATGCACCACCGCCGAAGAAGCCGAGGCTCAAGTTGTCGGAGACAGTGCCATCGATACCGGCGACCACGCCGCCAATAACCTGCTGGCTGCCCGCCGCATTGCCGTTGGCGCCCTGATCGCGGTAACTGCCAAAACCTTCAACCCAGACCTGACGGCGGATCTGCTGGCGCAAGCGTTCACGGAGCGCATCCGCGTCGTCGCCCTCGCCTTCATAGGCGAGCATCATGGCGCTGTCTGCTCGCTCGACCTGCTGATAGGCTGCGAAGCCCGACAGGCTGCGCTGCTGGCCGATGCGGCTGCCGATCACGCCGGAGATGCCGCTGGAGAGATCAGCGAGTTGTTCGTCGGCTGCGACAAGGGTCGTCGGATCGACGACGACGACCTCCAATCCTGATGCGGATTGCACGAAGGGCTGGCCGCCTGTCGAGCCGATGACCGGAGGCGTGCCGAGAAACGTGTTGGAGATCGACAGGCCGTTGCCGACGTTCAGCGAGAGGGTGCCCTCACTGAAGAGGATATTGCCCTGTATGTTCGATCCCGCCAGCAGGGTCAGTTCGTGATCGGCGGGGGCACTTGAATCAAAAATTGCCACCCCCGACGTGCCGGTGATCGTGCCGGAATTGACCAGAGTGGTCAGAGGGCTGGAGGTAAAAATGCCGAATAGACCAGTAATTGTACCCGAATTTTCCAATCTGCCGATAACGCCACTATTGCTGCCGTTGATGCCAGCATAGCCGCCAGTTATGGTGCCGGTGTTGACCAGACTGGTCAGGGTCCCTAGCGCAAAAACGCCATTATCGGCGCCACTGATGGTGCCGGAATTGATCAGGCTGGTGATGTTCCCACTAGAAGCGACGCCATTGCGGGCGCTACTGATGGTGCCGGAGTTGACCAGGCTGGTTATGATGCCGGCACTAACGCCGTCACCGATGCCCGAGCCACTGATGGTGCCGGAGTTGACCAGACTTTCAATGGTGCTGGCGAAAACACCCCAGTTGGAGCCCGTCACGGTCCCGGAGTTGGTCAGAAAGAGCGTGGAACCGCCCGCGTTGATCGCGCCGATAGCATTACCAGTAGTCTCGATCGCGCCCATGTTGTTGACGGTGATGGTGGTGCCATTGAGGAAATCGGCCACAGCATCGGTGCCATTCACATTGATGGATGCCGCGGGATCGACCCTCAGCACTTGCGTATCGGGAATGGCGACCTGCGTCGTCACCGCCGGGCTTCCGGCGACCGGGGTGCCGTTGAGCAGCACATCGTCGGCCAATGCCTGACCCGGCGCCAGCGCGGCAAGTGCCGTCGGGAAAAGGCCCCAAGCCAGTTTCGCCGTCAGGTTCCCCAACCCGCCAGCGCGCGAACGCTTGCACTTCATTTTATTTTCCAGCCCCCCGGCTGCGGGCCCACGACGCGTTCTGCGCATTGATCCCGATGGCGACGGACGAGATTAGTTAAAGCTCCTAGGTAACGCTAGGGCAAAATAGTCACAGCGGTTTGAAAGATCAGGCGTGCGAAATACTGCCGGAAAGGCCGCTTGGATTTGTGCTGTCAGAGTAAAACGCAGGTCCTGGACTTCCGGATCGGCAAGAACCACCGTACAGGATACGTGCATCTCGGCTATCGGCTTGAACCGGTTCAGAAAGTGGGCACAGCAGGAAAACGCGTTACGCTGTTTTTAATCTTTGACCCTTACGGTCTAGGGAACGCGGAGAACCCGGGTCCGGAATGTAATGGTCGGAAGTGCCTTGAAAAACAGACCTGAAAAGCTGAATCGGGAAGATTGGGTTTTTCGGGCAATCTTCGATCACTCGCTGGACAACATCGCCGTCTATGATGCCGACGCGCGGCTGGTCATGGCCAACGCGGCACTCCTGCAGCATTTGCGGGTCGACCTTCAGGATATCGTCGGCAAGACGCCGAGCGAAATGGGTCTGCCGTACGATCTGTCAGAATTCGAACAGATGATCGTGCGCGCCGCTCAACAGCGCGTTCCGCTGAGCGTTGAAGTTATCCGAGAGACAGAAGACGACAACACCGACGAGCGCTTTATCAGTCTCATTCCCGTCAAAGGGCCTCGCGGCACGTGCACGAGGGTAATTTCCTACGGGCGCAACAGCGCGGATCATGAAAAGCTTCGCGCCTCGATGATCGAAGCGAAAGACCAGCTTCACGCGGCGATCCGGGTGCTTCCCGACATTTTCTGGATCAAGGATGCGGACGGGCGCTATGTCCTTTGCAACGACGAATTCAATGCCTTCAATGGCCTTGAGGACGGCGCTGCCTTGGGGCTGAGGAACGCGGATTTGGTACAGGGCGAGGCGCTCAAGGCTCATCAGGAGACCGACGACCTCGCCATGGCCATGGCAGAGCCCTTGTGCTTCAAGATCCAGGCGGAGCATAAGGGCGAAGCAGAGCCGCGACATTATGAAATTCAGAAATTCGCCATTCGCGACAGCCGCGGCAATGTCACCAGCATGCTGGGAATGGCGCGCGACGTGACGGCGCAACACAGGCTCGAGGAACAGCTGAAAGCCCGCGAGCGGGAGTTTCGCCAGCTTGCCGAAAACCTGCCGGATTGCCTGGCGCGTTTCGATATCGACGGCACGCCGACCTATATGAACAGCGTTCTACGCGATGTGCTTAAAAACAAGATCGGAATCGACCTCGATAACATTCGGGAAGAGGACGAGACCGAGGCGGGGCAGAACCAGAATCTGGTGCAGATTTTCAAGGCCGTTCAAGACGTCGCAAAAACAAACCTGCCTTCCAGCCGGGAGTACGCATTCGATTGTATCGACGGCGACATAATCGTCCACGAAATCCGCCTGTTTCCGGAATATGAAGCTGATGGCTCCGTCGCATCCGTATTGGGAATTGGCCGCGACATCACCGAGCGCAAGCAAACCGAGCTGATACTCGCGGACAAAGAGAAAGAGCTGGAGAAGCTGGCCTATACCGACAGCCTGACGGGACTGGAAAACCGGGCGACATTCCATCAAAGGCTAGAACGCGAGGTAGTCGCGGCCCGGGATATAGGCACCAAGGTTGCCTTGCTAACCTTCGACATCGACCGGTTCAAAGCCGTCAACGACTCCCTGGGCCATGCGATCGGCGACGAGCTTTTGTGCGAATTCGCGCGCATGCTGACCGGGATTGCCGGGCGGGAAGCCTGGATCGGCCGGCTCGGCGGCGACGAATTCGCCGTCATCCTGCCCGGCTTGAAAGACGCTGCCGAAGCGGAAAAACTGGCGGAGCGCTTCATCAAGAGCGTCAGAACGCCGATGAGCCTCGATGGCTACTCGATCAGCGTCTCCACCAGCATCGGAATCACGATCGCGCCGGATGACACGCCCTGCCCGGTGACACTGTTCCGATATTCCGACATTGCCCTTTTCCAGGCAAAGGCAGCGGGACGCGGACAATCCTGCCGTTACCTGCCGGGCATGAACCGGCGCGCCATGGCGCGTTTCGAAATGGAGGCGATGATCAACCATGGTCTCAAGCATGGCCAGTTCACGACCCATTTCCAGCCCAAGATCAATCTTGCGACGAAACAGATAGAAGGCGCGGAAGCGCTGTGCCGCTGGTTCCATGACGAGAAAGGGTTCATATCCCCGGCGGAATTCATTCCGGTCGCCGAAGAGACCGGGCAAATCCTGGAGATCGGCCGTAACGTTCTGCATGACGCGGCGCGAATGGCGGCCATCTGCAACAAGAACGCGGATACGCCCTTCGTCGTCGCGGTGAATGTCTCGGCGCGACAGTTTCTTTACGGCGACTTTCTCGCAACGCTCGCTTATTGCCTCGAGGATACCGGCTGCAAGGCGGCCTGGCTTGAACTCGAGATCACGGAGAGCCTTCTGCTGGAAGACGACGCCCGGATCTCCATGACCCTGGAGACCATTGCCCGCCTCGGTATACTCATCTCAATCGACGATTTCGGCACTGGCTACTCGGCCTTGGGCTATCTCCACAAGTTCCCGATTGGTGGCCTGAAAATCGACCAGTCCTTCATTCGCCAGGTCGATGAGAACGAGAAGCATGAGGTCCTCATCGATGCCATTCTGAAGATGGCGCGCGGCCTGAACCTCAAAACCGTGGCCGAAGGCATAGAGACCGAGAAGAACGCCAATCTTCTCGCACGGCTCGGGTGCGATCAGGGGCAAGGCTATTTCTGGCACAAGCCAATGCCGGCAGAGGACATGCTGAAGCTGTTGCCCGGGAACGTTTCACGCGACGTGCCGCAACGCCGGTCGGCATAAGCTTCAAAGTGTCCCTGCCTGCATGAAAAAAGCCCCCGCCGTTGCCGGCGGAGGCTTCTAACCATTCAGTCTAGCAACGCGGATTACGAGCCGTAATTCGACTGCATGAAATGCGTCTGGGTCGCGGCGACACCGGAGCCGAGCTCGATCGGGATGCCGGAATCCTTCATGGCCATCTCAGCGGTGGCAACCGCCTGCAGGACCATGATCTCGTTGAGCCAGCCCAGGTGACCGATGCGGAACACCTTGCCCGCGACCTTGGAGAGGCCGGTGCCGAAGGACGTCTGGTAACGCTCGTAACCGCGCGCGATCACCTTGGTGGCGTCATGGCCTTCGGGGACCATGATGGCGCTGACCGTATCGGAATACCATTCCGGACCCTGGGCGCAGAGCTTCAGGCCCCATGCGTCGACCGCCTTGCGCACGCCGGTGGCGAGGTGCTTGTGACGGGCGAAGACGTTCTCCAGGCCCTCTTCCTCGATCATGTCGAGCGAAGCGCGCAGGCCGCGCAGCAGCGTCGTTGCCGGCGTGTAGGGGAAGAAGCCGGTCTTGAACGAGTTCGACATGTCTTCCCAGGAGAAGAAGCAGCGCGGGTACTTCGACGACTTGTGCGCCTCGAAAGCCTTCTCGCTGACGCAGATGATCCCAAGGCCGGTCGGCAGCATGAAGCCCTTCTGCGAACCGGAAACAACGACGTCGACGCCCCACTCGTCCATGCGGAAATCGATCGAGCCGACGGAGCTGACGCCATCGACGAAAAGCAGCGCCGGGTGACCGGCCGCATCAAGCGCCTTGCGCACGCCGGCGATGTCGCTGGTGACGCCGGTCGCGGTCTCGTTCTGGCAGGCCAGAACAGCCTTGATGGTGTGGTCTTTGTCTTCGGACAGGATGCGCTGGTATTCATCGACCGGAACGCCCTTGCCCCACTCGACCTCGAGGCGGACAACCTCGAAACCGAGGCGCTTGCACATGTCCGCCCACAGATGGGAGAACTGGCCGAACGCTGAGCAGAGGATCTTGTCGCCGGGGTTGAGCGTGTTGGTCAGGGCCGATTCCCAGCCACCGGTGCCCGAGCACGGGAAGATCATCGGCTGGCCGGTCTTGGTCTTGAAAACCTTCTTCAGGTCATTGAGGAGACCCAGCGTGAAGCCGCCGAAATCCGGCGCCCGCATGTCCTCCAGATGCAGGGTCATCGCCTGCATGACCTTTTCGGGGATATTGGTCGGCCCGGGAATGAAAAGTCCGCTGTAGCCCGTCTTCATTGCAATCTCCCTAGTGCGTTGCCCGCGTGTCGTCAGGCGTCACTGCGGCTATGGTTGATTGCCCTTATAAAAATCAAATCGATCTTTTTCGCTATGGATCAAACGGAACAAGTTTTTTTCCGGGCGCGCGCAGCGAATACCGCGCGCGCCCGATTTCGTGAGACTTATCAGGCCTCTGCGGCTTCCGCTTTCTTCTTACCCTTGCGGGTGAAGGCCTGATACACCGGATAAAGCACCAGCATCAGGGCGAAGAAGAAGCAGGTCAGCGCGATCGGCCGCTCGAGGAACACGGCGGCGCTGCCCTGTCCCGCAATCAGTGTCTGGCGCAGCGAGCTTTCGGCCAAGGGGCCAAGCACGATGGCGAGCACCGCCGGAGCAACCGGATAGTCGAGCTTGCGCAGCAGGTAGCCGAACACACCGAACAGGAGCATCAGCCAGACGTCGTGCATGTCCTGGGTCGGAGCGAAGCCGCCGACGACGCAGAGCGTAAAGATGATCGGAGCCAGCACTGTGAACGGCGTTGCAAGCACTTTCACAAAGACCGGGATCAGCGCCAGGTTGAGCACAACGGTGACGAAGTTGGCGATGTACATCGATCCGACGAGACCCCAAACGAACTCCGGATGCTCCGCGAACAGCAGCGGACCGGGGCGCAGGCCCCAGATGATCATGCCGCCGAGCAGAACCGCCGTGGTGGGCGAACCGGGAATACCCAGCGTGATCATCGGCAGCATCGAACCGGTCGAGGCCGAGTTGTTGGCCGCTTCCGGCGCCGCGACACCGGCAGGCTTGCCCTTGCCGAACGAGTCCGGATCCTTCGAGAAGGTCTTGGTGAGACCGTAGGACATCAACGAAGCTGGCGTTGCACCGGCCGCCGGCAGCGTGCCGACGAAGAAGCCGAGGAACGAACCGAGTGTTGCGCCACCGATATATTCCTTGACCTGCTTCAGGTTCGAAACGAACCGCTTCCAGGTGATCTTGACGTTCTCGACCTGCACCTTGCCCTGCGTGGTCTCCAGCGTCCAAAGCATCTCGCCGATGCCGTAGATACCGATGGCCAGAACGAGGAAGTTGATGCCGTGCAGGAAGCCCGGGATATCGAAGAAGATCAGGCGCGGGCGACCGGAGATAATGTCGAGACCGATGGTCGCGAGCAGCAGGCCGATCAGGATCGAGAAGATCGTCTTCGGAATATCATCACCGCCAAGACCGACGAAGGTCGCGAAGGCGAGGATCATGAGCGAGAACTCTTCCGGCGGGCCGAAGGCCAGCGCGAACTTGGCCAGCGGCGGGGCGAAGAGCGTGAACAGAACGATCGACACGGTGCCGCCGAGGAACGAGGCGATGGCAGCGGCCATGAGCGCCTGGTCGGCGAGACCTTTCTGCGCCATAGGCCGCCCGTCGAACACGGTCGCCACAGCTGTCGAGGCGCCTGGAATACCCAGTGTGATCGAACTGATCGCGCCGCCGTACATGGCACCATAGTAAAGTGCCGCCAGGAAGATGATCGCCGAGGTCGGCGGCACGAGGAAGGTGACCGGCAACAGGATTGCCACACCATTCACCGATCCGAGACCCGGCAGGGCGCCGACGAACAACCCGGCCAAGCAGCCGAAGAAGATCATCATCATGTTCAGAGGCTGGAAGGCTTCCAGAAGCCCTTCACCCAAGTGAACGAGGATTTCTTGAAACATTTGGATTAATCCCGTTTTGAATTCTGTTCGACCCGATGACCTAGTAGATGAGGTCGTAGATCGGGTAGTAGAGCGGCTCGAACATCTCCAGGCCCTTGGGCAGCGTGGTCGTCAGCGCCCATTCGAACAGGCAGAAAATGAAGACCGGCGTCCCGATCGCCAGTGCCGCCGTCAATCCCCATGAATGGCGTCCGACGTACCCGACGTAGAAGACGATGAAGAGCGCCAGCGAGAAGTAGATGCCGATGATGTGGATACCGACCAGAAGCCCGATGAGGGCAACGGTGGTGATCGCCACGATCGGAAACGTCTCGGGTGACAGGAACGGATCCTCGTTGCGCGATTGTGGCGTCGTCCGCCTGTACCAGCGGAAGATCGTGGCCAGGCACGTCAGAGCCATTCCGAGCGCAAGATAGAAAGGCCACATGCCCGCGCCTGGACCGCGCCCCGGAATCCAGCCGATATTCAGCTCCGCACTTTTGAACATGAGCGCAATCGAGGCGAGGAGCAAGAAGATCGCCATCGACAGTTCTGCCGTCTTCGTAGTCATTTGAATCACCTCAATTCGCGATTTCGTGTGACCGATGAGTCAGTTGCCAGATTCGATTGCAGACAAATCTTCCCCGTTGAGCCGCGAGAGCCCAGTCGTCATCTGCCTGCTTTGATTAGTTTTCTTATGTTGTTTCCGCGGGCCCGAAGGCCCGCGGAAACGTGATCAAACCGGACGGATTATTCGCCCGTGATCGCCTTCGCACCAACCTGTTCGATCAGGTTCTTGTGGCGCGCAAGACCGTTCTTGTGGAACTCCTCAAGGCCGGCAGCGTCAAGCCAGGTGGAGCAATCGATGCCGTCCTCGTTGCAGAACTTCTGCCACTCGGCGGAGTCGAAGACCTTCTTGAACAGATCGCGGTACCATTCAGCAGCTTCCGGATCCATGTCGGCCGGACCGTTGATGGAACGCTGCATGTAGTAAACGATATCGTGACCCAGTTCCTTGGCCGTCGGGGTGTCCGGGTATGCCGGCGAACGCTCGTCGTTGAACTGCACGATCGGCATGGACTGGCCAGCGCGATAGAACTCGCTCTGCTCGGACGGGTTGTTGACGGTGGAGTCGATGTGACCACCGATCAGGTTCTTGGCCACGGTGCCACCACCCGGGAACGGGATGTAGGTGACGTCATAGCCGAACTCGGCTTCCATCATGGCCGTGAGGATGGAGTCCTCCTGACCGGAACCCGTGCCGCCGACTTTCCAGTCCTTGCCGGCTGCCTTCACCTTCTCGACATACTCGTCGAGGGTCTTGATGCCTTCGTCGGGACGCACCCACAGAAGGAAGGTGTCGAGAGCCATACGGGCGATCGGCGTGAACGTGGAGATGTCGACATTCAGCTCGGGCTGCATGATCGGCGTGGTGTAGTAGCTGTTCAGCGTGACCATGACGACGTGATTGTCGCCGGCCTTGCTCTTCAGGTACTGAAGGGCTTCACCACCCGAACCGCCGGGCTTGTTCACCGGAATGAACGGACGCGGCGACAGCTTGTTCTGCTGGATGATGCCCTGCCACAGGCGGGCCATCTGGTCGGCACCGCCGCCCTTGCCTGCCATGATGATCAGCTCAACCGGCTTCTTGGGCTCCCACGCCTGAGCTGCCGTAACAGCCGCAGTCGTGCAGAGCGCCAGAGCGCTGACGCCGGTGATGATCTTTTTAAAGCTATTCTTCATGTATTCCTCCACTTTCGTGTTTGCGCTTTTTGCGCTGGCTAGTGACCGCTTGAGTGCGGTTTCTTGTTATTTGTTACTTGCCCCGTTGATCGTTCTTATCGGGGCAATCCCTGCAAACCTCGCCAAAAAGGTGCGAGATACGTCACTAAATCAGACTTACCCGCATCAATGAACCAAAATTACGGGCATTTTGGCCGTATCCACGACAGTCTGCGTGTTTCCACCGAACATGACCTCGCGCTCGTGGCTGTCGCCGTAAGCGCCCATGATCAGCAGGTCGGCACCGATCTCTCCGCACTTGGAGAGAATGGATGCGCCCGCATTGTCACGCACGTTGAACTTGTTGATATCGGCGGAAATGCTGCGGCTTGCGAGATACGCCTTCAGATCGTCAGCGGTTGCGCCATGCGGCTCGCCGCTGCCCGCCGACAGGATCGTCACTTTGGACGCCTCCTGCAGGATATCGGTGGTCATACGCACCGCGCGAGACGCCTCCAGCGAACCATTCCAGGCGATCGCGACATGGTCGCCGAGATTCTCGGACACCTTGTCGGCCTTCGGGCACATCATCACCGGCCGTCCTGTCAGGAATAGGGCGGACTTCAGCGTGTTGACGCCGACATTCTGAGCCCGGTCGGGCTGCGGCACGCAGATCAGGTCGGCAAGGCGGCCATGATGCTTGATGACATCGGGCTGCTTGCCCTGTTCCTCGGTCCAGTGAACCGTGCCGCCCTTCGTGGTCGGATCTTCCGAAAAGACCAGGCCAAGATTCTTGGCAAGGCCCTTCAGCTCTTCAATGAGGCCGGCCTCTTCGCTTTCCGCAAGCTTGCCCGCGGATTCGATCAGCTGCTCCTTGAGGAACGCCGGGATCGCCATCGTATACGTCAGCAGATCTTCCGGGCGGGCGCGGCAGTGCGTGACTTCGATGTGGGCATCGAAGCGTTTTGCGATCACTGCGGCATGAGCCAGGACGTTGTCGCCCTTCCCGTCGCCACGAACCGGAACCATGATATTCCTGATCAAGTTAACCCCTCCCTAGAACAGGCCGTCTATCAGCCCATCATCATTGATTTTGATTGCTTCCGCCGAAGGCACGCGCGGCAGACCCGGCATGGTCATGATCTCGCCGCAGATGACGACGACAAACCCTGCACCCGCCGACAAACGGACTTCACGGACCGGCAGCGAGTGGCCGGTCGGCGCGCCGCGCATGTTCGGATCGGTGGTGAAACTGTACTGGGTCTTGGCCATGCAGACCGGCAGGTTGCCGTAACCGTCGGCTTCCCACTGCTTCAACTGATCGCGGATTTTCTTGTCGGCGATCACCTCGTTCGCGCGGTAGATGCGCTTGGCGATCGTCTCGATCTTCTCGAACAGCGGCATCTCGTCGGGATAAAGCGGCGAGAACTGCGCCGTCTTGCCCTCGACAATCTGGACGACCTTCTTGGCCAGGTCCTCGATGCCGGCGGAGCCATCGGCCCAGTGCTTGCACAGGATCGCTTCGGACCCCTGCGAAGCCACATAATCCTTCACGGCCTGGACTTCGGCGTCGGTGTCGGAGACGAAGTGATTGATCGCGACAACGGCGGGTACACCGAACTGCTTCACGTTCTCGATGTGGCGGCCGAGATTGGCGCAGCCCTTCCTCACGGCCTCGACGTTCTCCGCGCCGAGATCATCCTTCTTGACGCCGCCGTTCATCTTCATGGCGCGGACCGTCGCGACGATCACAACGGCCTCGGGCTTCAGCCCGGCCTTGCGGCACTTGATGTCGAAGAACTTCTCGGCGCCGAGATCG